>NZ_BAAGSN010000015.1:374533-491569 GCF_054782415.1 Sinomonas soli
ACGAGCGGGCCGTTCACGGACGCGTAGTCCTGGTTCGCGCCGGCGCCCAGGACGGAGGGGACCACGGTGTGCGTGGTCGAGAGCGGCATGGCCAGCCCGAGGGAGCCGACGACGAGCATCGTGCTCGTGACGAGCTGGGACACGAAGGCCCGCAGCGGGTCCATGCGGATGAGCCGGTGGCTGAGGGTGTAGGTGATGCGCCAGCCGCCGGCGAGCGTGCCGGCGCCCAGTACCAGCGAGCCCAGCACCGCTGCCCACACGGGGACGTGGTCGAAGCTCGCGCCGGAGCCGAGCGCCGAGATGACCAGGAGGGCCACGATCCGCTGTCCGTCCTGGAGTCCGTGCCCGAAGGCCACGACGGCGGCGCCCACCGACTGCGCCGCGCGCAGGCCCGCGTGCGCCTGGCTCGGCTGGGTGTAGCGGACCATCCACGTCACCATCGGCGTCAGGACGAACGCGGCGCCGAAGGCTAGCAGCGGCGAGAGGATGAGCGGCAGCCCGATGGCGAGCCAGAACACGTGGTCGAGCTCGCCCGGGACGCGGCCGCCGAGGATCGCGGAGGCGATGCTCGCCCCGATGAGGCCGCCCACGAGCGCGTGGGTGGACGAGGACGGGTAGCCCTTCCACCAGCCCCAGACGCCCCACAGGATCGCTGCGACGAGCGTGGCCGCCAAGACGGTGAGCCCCCCGCTCCCGGCCGGGACGGTCACGAACACGGTGCCGAGCGCCCTGAGCAGCCAGGCCCCGGCGAGGGTGCCGAGCACGTTGAACGCCGCCGTGAGGACGACGGCGATGCCCGGCGTCAGCGCGCGGGTGCGGACCGTGAGGGCCACGGCGTTGGAGGCATCGCGGAAGCCGTTGAGGAAGCCGAAGGCGCAGACCAGCACGATCGACGCGCCGACGAGCGCAGCGGCCACGTCAGGACTCCCTGACGATGATGCGTCCCACCTGGATGGCCACGGACTGGAACGCGTGGACCGCCTCCAGCAGCGACCGGGCCACCTCGACCGTGCGGGCGTACTGGGTGATCGAGAGCTCGCGGAGGGCCTTCGCGCTCCACACCCGGTGCGTGTGCTCGGCGCGCTTGGAGAGCCGGACCGTGTCCGCCCAGTAGTCCTCGAGGTCCTCGAGCCGGGTGAGGCCGCGCATGGCCGCGGTCGCGAGCTCGGCCTGCCGGTTGACGATGTCGAGCATGTCGGCAGCCTCGGACGGGAGCCGGTCGATGGCGTGCAGCTGGATGAGCTCGCCGACGGCCACGAGGTGCCCCACCGCCTGGGAGAGCCATTCGGAGAGGATGAGCAGGTCCTCGCGGGGGAGCGGGTTGACGAAGCTCGTGCGCAGGCGGGTGAGGAGGGTGCGGCGGAACTCGGTGGTGCGGGCGTCGTTCGCGATGAGGGTGTCCACGAGCTGGTCGTAGTCGGCGCGGTCGGCGCCGAACATCTCCGAGAGCGTCTGCACCGCGAGCATGGACTGCTGCGCCATGGAGGCGAGCAGATCGAGGCCTGCCGTCTCCTGGGGGAACAGCCTGAACTTCATGGGTCTCCGAGCGGGGGCGGTGCGGCCTTCCGGCCGCCGCAGTCCCCGGCGCGATGGCCTCGTGCCGGCGGGATGCCGGCCCCTCGCATCTTACGTGACCGGGGTGAACGCCCTGCCGCGGGCTGGATCCTCGCGGGCTGGATCCTCGCCGGGCCCGCTCCTGTGCGGGCTCCCCGGCGAGGGAAGCAAGGGCGCCGAACCGGGACCGCCTCTCGGCGGAAGGCCGCTCGAAGCGGCTGAGAGTTGGAGCCCGGGGGTGCCGCGGTCCGACGCCACCACCAGTGTTCTACGGCCGTTGGGGGAGAGTCAACCCGGTTGGAAGCTTTGGGTGCCTCGGCCGGGTCACGGCCGGGCGCGCTCAGTCCAGCTGCCCGCGCCGCCACGCCTTGGCGGACGCCTCCAGGTCCTCGGCCGTCTTCACGAGCTGGTTGGCGCTGCGCGTGAGCTTGCTCGCATGCTGCGAATTCGCCCACTCGGCGCTGTCCGCGACCGTGGCCTGCCCGAGCGCCACGACGCGGCAGAACGCCGCCGAGCGCTCGAGCGCCACGTCGAACTCGCCGTCGAACGCGCCGGAGAGAATGGCGTCCGCCATGGCGGTGAGCTCCTCGGCCCCCGGCGGCTCGGCCACGCCGGCCACGGCGTGGGAGACCTGGGCGGTGTCCTTGCCCGCCCGGAAGTACACCGAGATGCGCTCCGGGTCCTGCTTGGTCGCCGCCCGCAGGGCATACAGGCGCCACAGGGCCCCCGGGAGGGACCGTGCGGGGCTCTCCGACCACATCTCGGCGATGGCCTCGAGGCCCTGCTCGTCGGCCAGCCGGACGAGCCTGCGCGTCACCTCGGGGTCCTCGCTCTCGCGGCCGCGGCGCACGAGCGCCTGCGCGGCGAGGTGCGCGGCTTCGGATACCCGGGCGGGGTCGGCACCGCCGGCGAAGGGCTCGAAGTCGATCGGCGCGAACGGCTTCGGCTTGTGGTGCCTGACCGGTCCCGACCCGCTGGATGCTGGGTTCTCGCTCATGCGGCTGCCTCGTTCATGCCCAGTACGGTACTCCTCTCGCGGAGGCGTGCCCATGCAGGGCCCGCGGTCCCGCCCGGGCGCACGACGGCGCGTGGTTGCCCTGCGCTAGAGTTGTGCCGTCCGGCGCATGCCGGGCACCGGGCCTCTAGCTCAGTTGGTAGAGCAGCGGACTTTTAATCCGCGGGTCGTGGGTTCGAAACCCACGGGGCCCACCCATCACCGCAGGCAGCCGCCGCCTGCTGCGCCCCCCCACGACCGAGACGCCCGGGCCCGTTGTTCACGGGGCCCGGGCGCCTTGGCGCGACAACGACTTCCGCACCACTCCCCAGCAGTGGCGGCATGCCGCGCGGGGACGAGGCTATCAGCGAGCCATGCCCTGAGTGAAGGCTGTGGGCTCTGTGAACGCGTGGGGCCAGGGTGAGACCCGGCACCCCCTGTGAGAGCGGTCACCCCGGCCTCCCGGGCCCGTCTATGATGGACGGGATCATTTGGCGCGCGGACGGCGGGGCAGCACCCCGCGGGGCTCCCGTGTGCCCGAACAACCGAAGCGGACCAGGGGGGGGTGGGAGGAGTGCAGGGATGGGACGCAGGGTCGCAGGCCGGGCCAGGACAGAGGGCAGCCGGCGGGCGAGGCGCCGGAGGAACCGGTTCGCCCTGCTGGGCATCGTCGCCGCCTCCGCGCTCGTGGTCGTGGGCCTGGCAGCCTGGGCGCTCGTCCCGCGCCTGACCCAGGCGACGGCGGCGAACTGCGCCACCACCCAGACCTACACGCTCCTGGCCGACTCCACCACGCTGCCCGCGGTCAACGACGCACTCGGCCGCGTCAGCCCGTCGGCGTGCGCGACGTTCAGGGTCGACGTCGCCGACCAGGCCGCCATCGCGGCCAAGGTCGCCGCCGGCACGCAGGCACCCGACCTCTGGCTGGCGGACACCTCCGCGCGCGTCTCGGCGGTCAGCGCCAGCCCCAAGCCCGAGATCGCGGTGCCGTCCGTCGCGTCCTCGCCCGCCGTCGTCGTCCAGAGCAAGGGCGCGCAGGTGCCCGCGACGTGGTCCGGCGTCCTGGCGGCCCCCGGGGTGCTCCTGGGCGACCCGCTCTCGAGCGCGAGCGCGGCCACGGCGCTCGCGGGCGCCGTGGCGGAGGGCCAGTCCGGCGCATCCGACCCGAAGGCGCTCGCGGGCTCGCTGGGACAGCTGGCGCAGACCGCCGCCCAGAGGCCCTCCGGGACGCAGTCGGACTCGGCGCTCCTGGACAGTGCGGAGCGCTCCGACTCGGAGGCGGTGGTGACCGAGAGCTCGTGGATCGACTACGCCTCGTCCCGCCCCTCCACCAAGCTCGCCGCGTCCGCGCCAGCCAGCGGATCGGCCCTCGCGGACTACCCGATCGCGGTCACGTCCCCCGACCCTGCCCGCAGGGCCGGGGCAGCGGACGCCGCGAAGGCACTGGCGGCGGCCCTGACGGACGGCACCGGCCGCGCAGCCCTCGCCGCCCGCGGGCTGCGGTCTCCCGGCGGCAGCATCCCGGACCACGCCGCCGGCTTCGTCGGCACCGTCAAGCCCCTCGAACCGTCCGCCGACGCCCTGACCCGCGCCACCAAGATGTGGGCACTCCAGGCGGTGCCGTTCCGCTCGCTCGTGGTCATGGACGTCTCGGGCTCGATGGGCCTCGACGCCGGCGGGAAGAGCCGCATGCAGCTCACCCAGGAGGCCGCGCTGAAGGGAGCCGCGCTGTTCCCGGACACGGCGCAGCTCGGGATGTGGGCATTCTCCGTGGGGCTCGGCGGACCCGGCCAGGACCACCAGGAGCTCGACCCGATCCGCCGGATGGACGCTGTGACCGACGGCAAGACCCAGCGCGAGCGGATCCAGGGGGACATCGCCTCGCTCGGCGGCCTCGTGGGCGGGGGCACCGGCCTCTACGACACCGCGCTCGCCGCGTTCCGCACGGTCAAGGCCAACTACGACCCCCGGGCCGTGAACTCGGTGATCCTGTTCACGGACGGGTCCAACGAGAAGCCCAACTCGATGACCCTCGACCAGCTCCTCGCGGCCTTCGCGCGGGAGAAGGACCCGGCCAAGCCCGTCATCTTCGTGACCATCGGCATCACCGCGGACGCGGACGAGCCCGTGCTCAAGCAGATCGCCGCCGCCACCGGTGGGTCGAGCTACGTGGCGAAGGACCCCGCCGACATCTCGAGGGTGTTCAGCGAGGCCCTCCTGGCCAGGACGCAGTAGTGCAGGTCAGCGCTCGAGGCGGAATCCGATCTTCAGGGTGACCTGCCAGTCCTTGATCTCGCCCTCCTCGAGGTGGCCGCGAACGGACTGGACCTCGAACCAGTCGAGGTTCCGCACTGTCTGCGACGCCGCGGTCACGCCGTTGCGGATGGCCGCATCGATCCCGTCCGGGCTCGTACCGACGATCTCCGAGATGCTGTAGGTGTTGCCTGCCATGGCTCCTCCTCGGCTGGGGGTGGGATCAGTGCTGGCAGACTAACCCCGTGACCAGTGCTTGGCCAGAGTCGGCGGCGCCGCTCCTCGCCGACGTCGCGGGGCGGCTGCGGGCCGCCGGCTGCGTGTTCGCCGAGGAGGAGGCCGCCCTCCTGATCGAGGGCGCCGAGGACCGCGGGCACCTCGACCGGCTCGTGGCGCTGCGCACCGCCGGAGAGCCGCTCGAGTACCTCGTGGGCTGGGCCGAGTTCGCCGGGCTCCGCGTCGCGGTCGGACCCGGCGTCTTCGTCCCGCGGCGCCGCTCGGAGCTGCTCGTCCGGCTCGCCGCTGCGGCCCTGGCGGACGACGGCGGCGGGCCGCCGGCCGTCGTCGTCGACCTCTGCTGCGGGTCGGCGGCCCTCGGGGCCGGCCTCGCCGCGGCGCTCGGCGCGCGCGGCTGGGGGCCCGGGCGGCTCGAGCTGCACGCCGCCGACCTCGACCCGGCGGCGGCGCCGTACGCCCGCCGGAACCTCGCCCCCTGGGGAGGCCACGTGCACACGGGGGATCTCTTCGCGGCGCTCCCGGGGGCACTGCGCGGCCGCGTCGACGTCATCATCGCGAACGCCCCGTACGTCCCGACCGAGGCGATCGCCCTCATGCCCCCGGAGGCCCGCGACCACGAGCCCCGCGCCTGCCTCGACGGCGGCGCCGACGGACTGGCCCTGCACCGCCGCATCGCCGCCGTGGCCGGCGGGTGGCTGGCCCCCGGCGGCACCCTCGTGATCGAGGTCGGCCGGACGCAGGCCGCCGCCGCGCTCCGGATCCTGGCCGAGGCGGGCCTCGTGGCGCGCGCGGAGGAGGACGAGGACCTCGGCGGCACCGCGGTCGTGGCGGTCAGCGGCTGAGGATCGGTCAGCGGTCCAGGATGTAGGTCCTCAGGTCATCGAGGGTCTGCTGCATGTGCGCGTCCATGGCCGTCCGGGCCGCGACGGGGTCGTGGCGGTGCAGCGCCCCGCTCACGGCCACGTGCATCGCGATGGCGTGCTCCTGGATCTCGGGCACGGCGGAAGTCTCGGAGCGGCGCTCGGCGAGGATCCGGCTGAGCGGCTCGAACAGCACCGCGACGAACGGGTTCCCGGAGGCGTGCAGGATCACGTCGTGGAAGGCGAGGTCCGCCTCGACGAACCGCTCGAGGTCCTGGGCCCGGCTCGCCTCTCGCATCTGGTCCACGAGGGCGTCGAGCGCCGCGAGGTCCTGGTCCGAGATCCGCTCGGCGGCGAGCCCGCAGGCGCCCGCCTCGAGCATCCGGCGCAGCTCGATGAGCTGGACGGCGGCATCGGAGGCGTCCGTGCCCTCGCTCGTCGCGCGGAGGACGGCGTGCAGCGAGCTCCACCGGTTGACCGGGTTGACGAACGTGCCCCGTCCGCGCTCGATCCGCAGGATGTTCTGGGCCGTGAGGGTCCGGATGGCCTCGCGCACGGTCATCCGGCTCACGTCATACCGCGAGCTCAGCTCGAGTTCGCCGGGCACCGCCGAGCCCGGAGGGAACTCGCCGGCCACGATCCGGTCCAGCAACCCGTCGGCGACCTCGCCCACGAGGGATTTGCGCGCCACTGGTCCACTTCCTCTGGGCTGCGCCGGGCGGCCTTGCGCCGCCGCGGAGTGTGTGCCACTCTAGCATCGACATTAGATGTCAGACATCTTACAGATGCCCGATTCGCCCCCGCACAAGGAAGTGTTCGCCGTGCTCCTCGAAGCCGAAGTCCTCGCCGACTACCCTGCCGAGCGCGAGATCGCCGCGCGGGAGGTCGCGGACGCCGTCGCCCGCTCCGGCCGGGTCCTCGTGGTCCTCGACGACGACCCCACTGGCACGCAGTCCGTGGCGGACCTGCCCGTCCTGACCCGGTGGGAGGCCGAGGACTTCCGCTGGGCCTTCGCGGCCCGCCCCGACGGAAGCCGCCCGGCGGCGGTCTACGTCCTCACCAACACCCGCAGCCTGGGCCCCGCCGAGGCCGCCGAGCGCAACCGCCAAGTGGTCGCAGCGGCCACCGAGGCGGCCGAGGAGGCGGGGGTCCCGCTCGCCTTCGTCAGCCGCAGCGACTCCACCCTCCGCGGCCACTTCCCGCTCGAGACGGACGTGCTCGCCGAGGCCATCGCGGCGCAGGGCGGCAAGCCCGTGGACGGCGTCGTCATGGTCCCAGCCTTCCCCGACGCCGGACGCGTCACGATCGGCGGCGAACACTACGTCCGCAGCGGTGAGGGCGCGCTCACGCCCGTGAGCGAGACAGAGTTCGCGAGGGACGCCACGTTCGGCTTCTCCACCTCTTACCTCCCCGCCTACGTCGAGGAGAAGACCGCCGGCCGCGTGCGCGCCGACGACGTGATCGTGCTCGACCTCGGCACCATCCGCGCGGGAGCTGCCGCCATCGCCGACGCGATCGCCCGCGCCCACCACGGGACCCCCATCGTCGCCGACGTCACCGGCGAGAACGACCTGCGCGCCCTCGCCCTGGGCCTCGACGAGGCCGAGCGCCGCGGCGCCTCGCTCCTGTACCGCGTGGGACCCCCGTTCGTGCGCGGACGGATCGGTCAGGAGGTCCGGGCGCCCCTCACAGCCGAGGACGTGTACGGGGACCCGGCCTCGGGCGGCCAGCGAGAGGACCTCGCTGCGGGCGGCCTCATCGTGGTCGGCTCCCATGTAGGGCTCACCACCCGGCAGCTCGAGCGGCTGACGGCCCGGCACTCCTCCGCGCGCACCATCGAGATCGACGTCAACGAGCTCCTCGACCCGCAGAGGGCCGCAGGGCACCTCGAGGCGGCCGTCGGCGCCGTCGTCCGCGCCCTCGCCGACGGCGACGTCATCCTCCACACCTCCCGGGTCCTCGTGAAGGACGAGGACCCGGCGAAGAGCCTCCAGATCGCCCGCACGGTGAGCGCCGCCGTCGTCAGCGTCGTGAACCGCGTCCTGGCAGCCGCGCCGCCGCGGTTCGTCATCGCCAAGGGCGGCATCACCTCCTCCGACGTGGCCGCGCACGGCCTCGAGATCCGCCACGCCGTGGTGCGCGGGCCGATGCTCCCGGGCATCGTCTCGCTGTGGGAGCCGGTCGACGGCCCGGCCCGCGGCATCCCGTACATCGTGTTCGCGGGCAACGTGGGCGACGACGAGTCCCTCGCCCAGGTCACCCGGACCCTCAGCACGACGTTCTGACAGGAGAGACCCATGACTGACACTTCTGCGGCCACGACCACGGTCGCCGTCCTTGGCCTCGGCGCCATGGGCCTGCCCATGGCCACCCGGCTCGCGACCGGCCTCACCGTCCACGGCTTCGACATCGCCCAGCCGCGCCTCGACCTCGCCGCAGCCGCCGGCATCAGGACCTTCGGCTCCGCGGCAGACGCCGTCGTGGGAGCCGACGCCCTGCTGCTCGCCGTCCGCAACGGCGACCAGCTCGATGAGGTCCTGTTCGGCGAAGGCGGAGTCGCCGCCTCGCTCCGCCCCGGCGCCGTCGTGATCCTCACGAGCACGGTAGGGACCGAGGCCATCCCCGGCACCGCGGCCCGCCTCGCAGAGCTGGGCGTCGGCCTCGTCGACGCCCCGCTCTCCGGGGGCCCCGTGCGTGCCGGCGAGGGCGACCTCCTCATCGTGGTCGGCGCCGCGCCGTCCGACCTCGAGAAGGGCCGCCCGATCCTCGACCTCCTCGCCTCCACCCTCACCGTGGTGGGCGACAGGCCCGGCGACGGGCAGGCGCTCAAGACCGTCAACCAGCTCCTGTGCGGCGTGCACATCGCCGCCGCCGCCGAGGCGCTCGCGCTCGCCGACGCGCTCGGGCTCGACACCGCGAAGACGCTCGAGGCCCTGGGTGCCGGGGCGGCGGGATCGTTCATGCTCTCCAACCGCGGGCCCCGCATGCTCGAGGCCTACTCCGAGGAGGGGGCCGAGGTCCTCTCGCGGCTGGACATCTTCGTCAAGGACATGGGGATCGTGGGGAAGGCTGCCCGCTCCGTGGGGCTCCCGGCCCCCGTCGCCGCCGCGGCCGAGCAGCTCTACCTGCTCGGAGCCGCACAGGGTCTGGCGGCCGCGGACGACTCCGCCGTCATCAAGGTCGTCGCACCCGCCCCGCGGACCGCCGGACAGGCAGGCTGAGCGGGCAGCCCGAGTCGGGTCGGTAGGCTGGTGCGCATGACGACGGCGCTCATCACCGGCGCGAGCAGTGGCCTCGGGGCCGAGTTCGCGCGGCAGCTCGCGGCCCAGGGGCACGATCTCGTCCTCGTGGCGCGGGGCCAGGACCGCCTCGATGCCCTGGCGAAGGAACTCGGGGGGCGCCATGGCGTCGCGACTGAGGTCCTCGCCGCGGACCTCACTGACCCCGTGGACCTCGGCACCGTGACCACGCGGCTGGCGGACCCCTCGAGGCCCATCGGCATCCTGGTCAACAACGCGGGGCACGGGCTCCTCCACGACTTCCACCACACGCCGGTCGAGGAGGAGGTGCACCACCTCCGGCTCCACGTAGAGGCCGCCCTGAAGACCACCAGGGCCGTTCTCCCGGGCATGCTCGCGCGCGGGGAGGGCCGGATCGTCAACGTGGCGAGCGTCGCGGCCTTCCTGCCGCGCGGGACCTACTCGGCGGCCAAGGCCTGGCTGCTCGCCTTCAGCCGCTGGGCCAACGTGCACTACCGGCGCTCCGGCGTGCTCGTCACGGCGCTGTGCCCGGGGCTGGTGCGGACCGAGTTCCATGCGCGGATGGGCATGGAGACACGCTGGATTCCAGGGTGGGCTTGGCTCCGTGCTGAGCGGGTGGTCCGCGACGGCCTCCGCGACAATCTGGCCGGCCGCTCGGTGTCCGTCCCGTCGATGCGGTACAAGGCCGTCCGCGCGGCCGCGGCCGTGCTGCCGGACCGCATCCTCGGTGGTCCGGCGCGGCGCCCCAAGCGCTAGGCGGCATAAGGTCGGCCGGCGGGCGCGGGTCAGAACGGCGGCGGTTCCTCGGCACGCTGTTCCGGCGGCGGCCCGTGCTCAGGTTCGGGCGGTGGGGGTGGTCCGGACGGCTGGGCCAGTTCGCCGGGCCGGGCAGTGAGATCAGCGCCCCGTGGACCCGGGATGTGATCGCGGTCCAGGGGTTCCGCGGGATGGCCGTAGCCGAGGAGCGTGGTCCACACGAGGTCTCCGGAGGCTCGGCGTTGAAGCGTGAACAGCGCGAGCGACTTGAGCGCGTGGTGCTTGGGGCACAGGAGCGCAAGGTTGTCGGCATCGGTGCTGCCGCCGTCCTGCCACTCGACCGTGTGGTCGATCTCCGCGCGGTGCGCGGCGCGCATGCACCCTGGCACGCGGCATGAACCGTCCCTGTAGCGGATGAAGCGTCGCAGGGAATCCGGCGGCCGATACGCCGCCCTGCCGAGCTTGACGGGCACTCCTTCGCTGTCTGTCCAGAGGCGCTGCCACGTCGGCGCTGCCGCGGCAGGCCCACGGGCCGTGTGGGCGTCCACGACGCCGTAGCCCTCGAGCTCGGCCGTATCGGCGGATGCCCCGAGGAGCACCGCCGCCGGGATGTGGACCACGATCTCCGGCCGCAGGAGGTCCGCGAGGCCCTCCGGCGAGGGCACCCGGACAGGCGGCGCCCCGGCGTCGTACGTCGCGGGGGTAGGCCTCTCGGTCGTGCCGCCCGCTTCGAGCAGCGTCTGGGCGAACGCGTCGGCGCGAAGTTGCGGCAGGGTGCGGTACTCGCCCTCGGTCTGGTGGGCGCCGTGGGCCATGGCGTCGACGCGATGGAAGGCGGCCATGCCGATCTCGGCAGGCAGGAGGACGGCCAGGGTGCACATCCCGTCGTCGTCCGGGCGCAGCCAGACCCCGCGATCGGCCTCGGCGCGGGTGCGGCGGCGACCGATGGACTCGGGATGCAGGCGCTCCCGCAGCGCCAGGACGACGCGGCGCAGCTCGCTCGGCGTGCGCCGATGGCCTTTCCGGGTACGAAGGCGTCGCAGGGCCTCGATGCCGAACATCTCGGTCGCGGTCTCGGGCAGCGTCGCCGCCTGCTCGACGATGATCCGGGCGTGCGCCTCCGTCAGGTCCCCGGAGAGGAGGACCTCGTGCACGGCGGGATGACGGCCCACGAGGGCCTGGCAGAAGTCCACCGTCCGGGCGGCCGCGGCCTCGGAGGTTCCTTGGAGGAGGGCGACCTCGGACATTGTGGCAGCGTGGGCGACGTCCCCGCTGAGCCGGGTGGGCTGGCCATCACGGCCTTCGAGCGGCTCCTCCGAGATGAGCTGCGCACACCGGTCCACGAGGAACGCCCGCATCGCGGCGCTGTACGCGTCGAAGTCGGCGAACGCCTCAAGCGCTTCCGCCACTCCTTGCGCGGTGTCCAGCGCCGTGGGGTCCAGGGCAAGCAGACCTCCGAGCACCGCCGGACGCCGTGAGCTGAACGAGAGCTCGTCCGGCACCGCCAGTGGTGGTTCGGCAGGCGTCGTCGCCCTACTTGGGCGGGAGCTCCATGACCCGTACCGGCGACCCATCGGCCCAGGCTGCGATGTCCTCCACCGCGTCCCGGTAGAAGACCCCGTACTGCTCGCGCGTGACATAGCCGATGTGCGGCGTCAGGAAGGTCCGCGGCGCACGCCGGAGAGGGTGGTCTGCCGGGAGCGGCTCGAGGTCGTACACGTCGAGGGCCGCGCCGCCGATCCGCCCCGCCTCGAGGGCGTCCACGAGCGCCGCCTCGTCCACGATCGGACCGCGCGAGGTGTTCACGAGCAGCGCATCCGGCTTCATGAGGGCCAGCTCCGGGGCGCCGACGAGCCCGCGCGTCCGCTTCGACAGCACCAGGTGGACCGAGAGGATGTCCGCCTCGGCGAAGAGCTCCTCCTTCCCGACCCGGCGCACGCCGACCTCCGCCGCGCGCTCGTCGTCGAGGTTCTGGCTCCAGGCGATGACGTCCATGCCGAACGCGAGGCCCACCCGTGCCACGCGGCTGCCGAGGTTGCCCAGGCCCAGCAGGCCCAGCCGCGCGCCCTCGAGCCCGCGCCCCACGGTGCTCTGCCAGCCCACACCGCCCGTCCAGCCGGATCCGCCCGAGCCGAGCTCGGCGTCGAGCCGACGGGTGGCCGCATGGATGAGCGCCCACGTGTGCTCGGCGGCGGGGGAGGGGAGATAGCCGGTGCCGCACACCGTGATGCCGCGGGCGGCCGTCGCCTTGAGGTCGATCGATGCGTTGCGCCGGCCCGTCGAGACGATGAGCTTCAGGTTCGGCAGCCGCTCGAGCCTCGCCGCGGTCAGGGGCGTGCGCTCGCGCATCGCCACGAGCACGTCGAAGGGCGCGAGCGCCGAGGCCACGGCGTCGTCGTCGTGCCCCAGGTGCTCGCGGAACACCGTGACGTCGGCGCCCGCGTCCTCGAGCCGGGCGAACCCGCCCGCTTCCCGGGCCACGCCCTGGTAGTCGTCGAGGATCGCGATCTTCAGTCCCTGGATGCCGGTGGGGGAAGCCATGGGCCCAGCCTAATTGCGGCCGGCCCAGTTCAGGCGCCTGCGGAATGGCCCTGCCGTGTTGGCGGCGGCGCCGCTACCCTCGATCCATGGCAGACTCGATCCGCTCCCCCCGCACCGCCCGGAGCTCCGGGCCGCGCGCCGCCCGGGACCAGGGCGCCCCCCGCCTCGAAGCGCTCGTCCTCGACGGGCTCGAGCCCGGTCTCGCGGGCGACCCGGAGGCCGGGCACCGCACGGAGGGGCTCGCGTTCGACGGCGCGGACTTCACAGGCCTCGAGCTCGGCGCCGCCACCTTCTCCGAGTGCGCCTTCCGGGATGTCACGGCGCACGACGCCGACCTCGGCTCGGCCTCGTTCCTCGACTGCCGCTTCGAGCGGCTCAACGCCCCGAGCCTGCCTGCACCGCGGAGCCGCTGGCGCGGAGTGGAGATCGACGCCTCCCGGATCGGCTCGGCGGAGCTCTACGACGCCGAGCTCAACGGCGTCCTCGTGCGCGGCTGCAAGCTCGGCTACGTCAACCTGCGCGGCGCGCGCCTGCGGGATGTGAAGTTCGAGGACTGCGCGATCGAGGAGCTCGACCTCGGCCACGCCTCGGCCCTGCGCGTGGCCTTCGAAGGCACCCAGGTCGATGCGCTCGACGTCAGGGGCGCCTCCCTCGAGCACGTGGACCTGCGAGGAGCCCGCCTCTCCCGGGTGTCCGGGATCGACGGGCTCCGTGGGGCGACCCTGAGCAGACTTCAGGCCGCCGAGCTCGCGGAGCTCATGGCCGAGCGGCTCGGGATCGCCATCGAGGGCTGAGGCCCCCTAGTTCTTGACCGGTGCGGGCGCCAGCGTGACCTCGGGCACCGGGCCGGAGATCGGGCCGGACGCGACGGGGGCCTCGCCGGAGACCTGCGCCTCGAGCGCGGTGGCCTCCAGATCCACGCCGGCCTCCTCGGCGGCCTCGACGGCAGCCGGGTGGTCGAGCGGGAGCTGCAGCGCCACGCCGTCGTCCGCCACCGCGACGGGAACCTCCGGCAGCGGCATGTGCGCGAGGTCGATGTTCGGGTCCTCCTCCTGGTGCGCGACCACCTCGCGCGCCTCGGCCTCGGTGTCCACGCTGGGCAGCGAGCCCGGCAGCGGGCGCTGCGACGACTCGCGCAGGAACCAGATGGCCACCGCGCCGACCACCGAGGTGGCCATGAGGTAGTACGCCGGCATCATGTCGTTGCCGGTGGACTGGATCAGGGCGTCGATGATGAACGGCGTCGTGCCGCCGAAGATCGCCACCGCGAAGTTGTAGGCGATGCCCATGGCGCCGTAGCGGCTCGCCGTGGGGAACTGCGCCGGCAGGGCCGACGCGAGGTTGGCCACGTAGAACGTCACGGGGAACGCGATGAGCGCGAGGCCCGCGAGCGTCGCGGGGATGGATCCCACGCCGATGAGCAGGAACGCCGGGATCGAGAGCACGATCGTGCTCACGGCGCCGATCCACAGGACCGGGCGGCGGCCGATCTTGTCGGAGAGCTTGCCCGTGAGCGGGATGCACAGGCTCATGACCACGAGCACCGGGATGGTGAGGATGGTGCCGTGGAGCTCGTCGTAGCCCTTGGACTCGGTCAGGTAGGTCGGCATGTACGAGGTGAGCGCGTAGCCCACTGTGTTGGCCGCGGCGACGAGGACCATGGCCACGACGATCTGGCGCCAGTAGCTGCGCACGATCTGCAGCGGGCCCTTGGTGGCGACCTCGTCGTGCGAGGCGAGCTCGCGGCTCATGTTCTCCTGGGCGTCGAGGGCCGCCTGGAAGGCGGGGCTCTCCTCGATGCGGAGGCGGAACCAGATCGCGATGGCGCCGAGCGGGCCCGCGATGAGGAACGGGATGCGCCAGCCGTACGCCACCATGGCGTCCTGGCCCAGAGTCAGCTGGAGCACCGAGACGATCGCGGCGCCGAGCGCGAACCCGATGTAGGAGCCCATGTCGAGGAAGCTCGCGAGGAAGCCGCGGCGCTTGTCCGCCGCGTACTCGCTCACGAACGTCGTGGCACCCGCGTATTCGCCGCCGGTGGAGAAGCCCTGGATGAGCTTGATGGCGACGAGGAGGATCGCTGCCCAGATGCCGATCTGCGCGTAGCCGGGCAGGAGGCCGAGGGCGAACGTCGCGGACGCCATCGTGATCAGGGTCATCGCGAGCACGCGCTGGCGTCCGATCTTGTCGCCGAGCCAGCCGAAGAACACGCCGCCGGCCGGGCGGGCGATGAACGTCGCTGCGAACGTCCCGAGGAGGAAGAGGGTCTGGACGGTGCGGTCTGCCTCGGGCAGGAACACCGGTCCCATGGTGGTGATGAGGTATCCGAAGACACCCACGTCGAACCACTCCATCGTGTTGCCCACGATGGTCCCGCCGATGGCCCTCTTGAGCATCGGCTGATCGACGACGTTGACGTCGTCGACCCTCAGCTTTCGTTTGCGGAACACCACGCGCCGGGGGCGCTGTGGCTCGGTCATCTGACGCTGGTCTCGTGACATGGCATTCAAGTTTAGTCGAGGGTCTTTCGATCTGAGAGTTGAAGGTCGATATCCCGCGTGGTCCGCCTCACGCCCGCGCGTGCGCCCGGACACTATCGGGTTCTCGGCGCGAGAGCGCCGCGCACCGCCGGCAGCCGCATGGTTCCGGGGGATTGTGCGCGTACGACGCCGTCCTGCCGCCACGCGCCGCCAGCTCGCCGGATCGTGGCGAATGTCATCGGCAGATGGTTATTGAGTTGTGACCTTCGATGGGGTAGGGGCATGCGCGTACGGTGCCCTTGCGCCCAGATATGCAAACATGCAAATATGTCGATATGTCTTTCCTCGATGTCGCTCCAGCGGACGCCGCGGTGTGCTGCTCGCCTGTCTCCGGCAAGCCGCTCTCCCACGACGAAGCCGAGAAGATCGCACCGGTGCTCAAGGCGCTGGGCGAGCCGGTGCGCCTGCGGCTCATGTCCCTCATCGCTGCCCACGCGGGCGGGGAGGCCTGCGTGTGCGACCTCAATGAGAGCTTCGACCTCTCCCAGCCCACGATCAGCCGGCATCTGAAGATCCTGCACGACGCGGGGCTGCTCGAGCGGGAGAAGCGGGGAGTCTGGGTGTACTACCGTGCCCGGACCGAGGCGCTGGGAAGCCTTGCGGCACTCCTGGCGGGCACCGGGAAGTGACGGCGGATCTCCGCCGCGCCGTGGCGGAGCTCGTGGGTTCCGCCTTCCTGGTCGCAGCCGTGGTGGGTTCCGGGATCATGGCCTCGCGCCTCTCTCCGGCCGATGCGGGCCTGGCGCTGCTGGAGAACAGCGTCGCCACGGGCGCGGTCCTGGTCGCGCTGATCGTTGCGCTTCAGCCCGTCTCGGCCTCCTTCAACCCCGTCGTGACCCTCGTCGAACGTGCCCTGGGCATGATCGGCACGAGGACGGCGGCCCTTCTGGTCGCGGCCCAGATCCTCGGCGGACTGGCCGGGACGGTCGTCGCGAACCTGATGTTCGGCCTCCAGCCGGTGTCGGCCTCCGGGCACAGCCGCTCCGGGCCCGGGCTGTGGCTCGGCGAGGTCGTAGCGACCGTGGGACTGCTCCTGGTCGTCTTCGGGACCTCGCGCTCCGGCCGCGCCGACCGCGTCGCTTTCGCAGTGGGCGGCTACATAGCGGCAGCCTACTGGTTCACCAGTTCCACGAGCTTCGCCAACCCGGCCGTGACCATCGCCCGGACTGTCACTGACACGTTCGCGGGGATCGCGCCTGCCTCCGCGCCCGGATTCGTCCTCGCCCAGCTCGCCGGCGGCGTCCTCGGATTCCTGCTGGTCCGCCTCCTCTACCCGTCCATCACCACCCCTGCCGCCGAGGCGGCCGACCGAGAGGTCCTCCTATGAGTGACAAGCCCTCCGTCCTGTTCGTCTGCGTCCACAACGCCGGCCGGTCCCAGATGGCCGCCGCCTACCTCAACCACCTCTCCGGCGGCCGGGTCGAAGTCCGATCCGCCGGCTCCGAGCCGGCAGCGACGGTCAACCCCGCCGCCGTCGAGGCGATGCTCGAGGAGGGCATCGACATCCGCACGGAGAAGCCCAAGGTCCTCGCCACCGACGCCGTGAAGGACTCCGACGTCGTCATCACCATGGGCTGCGGGGACACCTGCCCCGTCTTCCCCGGCAAGCGCTACGAGGACTGGCAGCTCGAGGACCCGGCGGGCAAGGGCGTCGACTCCGTCCGGCCGATCCGCGACGAGATCAAGTCCCGGGTCGAGGCCCTCATCGCGGACCTGCTCCCGGCAGGAGGCTCGGGCCGATGACCGCCGTCCTCGCCGACTACCCCGTCGCGGTCATCGGCGCCGGGCCGGTGGGCCTGGCCGCAGCGGCGCACCTCCTCGAGCGCGGTCTCGAACCGCTCGTGCTCGAGGCCGGGCCCGCCGTCGGCTCCGCCATGCGCGAGTGGGGGCACGTGCGGGTCTTCTCGACGTGGCGCTACAACCTCGACCCCGCCTCGGTGCGCCTGCTCGAGCGGCACGGGTGGGAGCCGCCCAGGCCGACGGCCCTCCCGTACGGTGCGCAGATCGTGGAGGGCTACCTCGAGCCCCTCGCCGCCACTCCTGAGCTCGCCGGCCGCATCCGCACCGGCCATCGCGTCCTCGCCGTCACCCGGAAGGACCGGGACAAGGGCAGCAGCCTCGGCCGCGACCAGGCCCCCTTCCTCCTGCGGGTGCAGGGGCCCGACGGCACCGTGGCCGAGGTCCTCGCCCGGGCCGTCATCGATGCCTCCGGCACGTGGGAACACCGCGCGCCGCTGGGATCCTCCGGCCTCCCAGCGCAGGGCGAGGAGGACGCCACGGGGGCGGGACTCGTCACGGCGCCGCTGGTCGACGTCGCCGCGGGCGGCTTCGGCGGCCGCCGCACTCTCGTGGTGGGCGGTGGCCACTCGGCCGCGAACAGCGTCCTCGCGCTCGCCCAGCTCGCCCGGACGGAGCCCGGCACGGAGGTCGTCTGGGCGATCCGGGCAGCCACCCCCGCCCACGCCTACGGCGGAGGGAATGCCGACGAGCTCCCTGCGCGGGGCCAGCTCGGCACCCGCCTGCAGGCCATGGTCGGTTCCGGCGCTGTCCAGCTCGTCACCGGCTTCCGCACCGAACGGCTCGAGGTCCTCGACAGGCGGCGCCTGCGGGTCCACGCCGCGGACGGGCGCACGCTCGAGGTCGACAGGCTCATCCCCGCGACCGGATTCCGGCCCGACCTCTCGATCCTGTCCGAGGTCCGCCTCGACCTCGACCCCGCGGTGGACGCGCCCCGGCGCCTGGGGCCGCTCATCGATCCGGACTTCCACTCGTGCGGGACGGTCGAGCCCCACGGCGCCGCGGTCCTCGCCCACCCCGAGAAGGACTTCTACATCGCCGGCATGAAGTCCTACGGCCGGGCTCCGACCTTCCTCATGGCCACTGGCTACGAGCAGGTCCGCTCGATAGCTGCCGCGCTCGCGGGCGACGCCGCGGCGGCCGACGCGGTCGAACTGGAGCTCCCGGCGACGGGCGTGTGCTCGGGGATCGGATCGGACGGCAGCGCCGACGAGGCCGCACTCGCCGGCTCGTGCTGCAGCGCGCCCGAGCGCTTGCCCGTCTCGATCGGCTTCCCGACGGGGCTGCGCCACGGCCGCGCCGCCGAGGGCGCCGGCATCTGAACCCCAGCAGCTGAACGGCAGCGGCTGAACCGCAGCAGCTGAACGCAGAGAGGAGCGCGGCCGGTCCCTTCAGGGATCCGGCCGCGCTCCTCTGTGCCCTGTGCCCTGTGGGCCAGAGGCCCCTAGGGCCTACTCGGCGTCGTGGTCCGTCTCGAGGACCGTCACGAGCTTCGCAAGGGCCTCGTCGGCACCCGGGCCCTCGGCCCGCAGCACAACCTGCTGGCCGTACTCGGCGCCCAGGCTCATGAGGGAGAGGATGCTCGAGGCGTCCATGGCCTCGTCGGCGGGCTCCCCGACCTTGGCGATCGTGACGTCGAGGCCAGCCTCGCCTGCGGCCTCGGCGAAGATGGCCGCCGGGCGGGCGTGCAGGCCCACGCGCGAGCCGATCGTTGCGGTGCGTTCTGCCATGTGGTGCTCCTTGTTCTTGGGGGGTCGGGCTGGTGGGGGAAGCGTACTGCGTCGGTGCCGGGGCCGGTACCGACGGGCCTAGAGCCCGAGCTCGTCCAGGATCGGCAGGCCGCCGCGGACGGCGTCCCGGGCTGCCTCGGCGGACGGGGCCGCGAGGGCCTGGGCAGCGAGCTGCCTGGCCTCGGCCACGGTGACGGTGGCCAGGACCCGGTTGACGGCGGTCAGGGCGCGCGGCGACATCGACAGGGTCGTGACGCCGAGGCCCACGAGTACCGCGGCGAGGGCGGGATCGGCGGCGGCCTCACCGCAGACGCCCACCGGCTTGGCGGTGCCGGTGGCCTCGGAGGCCGCCGCGGCGCCGTCGCACGTGGCCTTGACGAGGTGCAGCACCGCGGGCTGCCACGGGTCGTTGAGGTGCGCGAGCGGGCCGAGCATGCGGTCTGCCGCCATGGCGTACTGCGTGAGGTCGTTCGTGCCCAGGGAGGCGAAGTCCGCGTTCTTCAGGATGTGCGAGGACGTGAGGGCCGCCGACGGGACCTCGACCATGACGCCCGCCGTCTTCAGACCGGCGTCCTTCGCCAGCTCGGTGAAGTGGGCCGCCTCGTCCGCCGTGGCGATCATCGGGGCCATGACCCAGACCTCGGCCTCGTTCTCCTGCGCGGCCTGGGCGATGGCGGCGAGCTGGCGCGCCAGGACGCCGGGGCTGGTCCAGTCCGTGCGGTAGCCGCGCACGCCGAGGGCGGGGTTGGGCTCGTCCGCGTTGGTCAGGAACGGCAGCGGCTTGTCGGCTCCGGCGTCGAGGGTGCGGATCACGACCTTCTTGCCGCCGAACTCCTTGAACACGGCCGTGTAGGCGGCCACCTGCTCCTCGTGGGTGGGCTCGGTGTCCCGGTCGAGGAAGCAGAACTCGGTGCGCAGCAGGCCCACGCCCTCCGCGCCGGCGGCGGCGGCCTTGGCAGCGTCCTTGCCAGTGGCGACGTTGGCGAGCAGCGGCACGGCGTGCCCGTCGGCGAGCCGGTTGCCTCCGGCGAACCCCGCGGCCAGGGCGGCGGCCTGGGTGGCCCAGGCGGCCGCCGCGTCCCGCTCGTGCTGCCCGGGCTCGGTCTGGACCGTGCCCGCTGCGCCGTCCACGTAGACCTCGGAGCCATCCGAGATGGCCTCGACGCCGGCCGCCGCCACCACGGCCGGCAGGCCGAGGGCCCTGGCCAGGATCGCGGTGTGGGACTGGGGGCCGCCGCCGCTCGTGATGAGGGCGGTGACCTTCGCGGGGTCGAGGGTCGCGGTGTCCGCGGGGGCGAGGTCTTCGGCGGCGAGGACGAACGGCTCGTCCGACTCGGGGATGCCCGGAGCCGGGAGCCCGCGGAGCTCGGCGACGATCCGGGAGCGGACGTCCAGGACGTCCGCGGCCCGTTCGGCCATGTAGCCGCCGAGCGACTTGAGCTTCTCCGCGACCGCGGCGCCGGATTCCCACACGGCCCGCTCGGCCGAGCGGGCCCCGCCGTCCGCGGACGGGTCGAGCAGCTTCACGGCGCCCTTGACGAGCATCGGGTCCGCGGCCATGAGGGCGGTCGCCTCGAGGACGCCCTTCGCGTCCCCCGAGGCCGACGCCGCACGGGCCTTCAGCGCCGCCTGGACCGCCTTGGACGCCGAGCGGATCCGCTCGCCCTCCGCGGCGGCGTCCGCGCCGCCGGGGACGGGCCCCGCCGGGGGCTCGCCGACCGGTGCCGGCATCTGCCGCACCCGCCCGATCACACGCCCCGGAGTGACACCGACACCGTGAAACTGCTCCATCATCAAGACCTCGAACTCTCTCTCGCTAGGCGGCGACGGGGACGGGCTCCGCGGCCTCGGGCGCCTTCTTGCCAACGTATCGCTTGAGGGCGATGGTTGCCAGAGCGGTCACCACGACGCCGGCCGCGATCGAGACGACCCAGAGGAAGAAGTTGTCGATCGCGAAGAAGACGAAGATTCCGCCGTGGGGGGCCTTCGAGGAGACGTTGAAGGCCATCGACAGAGCCCCGGTCAGCGCCCCGCCGAGCATCGACGCCGGGATGACCCGCAGCGGGTCCGCGGCCGCGAACGGGATCGCGCCTTCGGAGATGAACGAGGCCCCCAGGAGCCACGCCGCCTTGCCGTTCTCGTGCTCGGTCGCGTTGAAGTTCTTGTGGTCGAGCACGGTGGCGAGCGCCATCGCGAGCGGCGGGACCATGCCCGCAGCCATGACGGCGGCCATGATGTGGTACGGCGCGGCGTTGGTCGCGCTCGCCGCGCTGAGGCCGGCGACGGCGAACGAGTACGCCACCTTGTTGACCGGGCCGCCGAGGTCGAAGCACATCATGAGGCCGAGGATGACGCCGAGGATCACGGCGGCGGCGCCGCTCATGCCCGTGAGCCAGTCGTTGAGGGCCTTCGTGACCACCGCGATGGGGCCGCCGAGCACCACGAACATGAGGCCGGAGGCCACGATGGACGCGACGAGCGGGATGATCGCGACCGGCATGAGGCCGCGCAGCCAGCGGGGAGCCGGGAGGGACGCGAGCCAGTGCGCGGTGTAGCCGGCGAGGAGGCCGCCCACGATGCCGCCGAGGAAGCCGGCCCCCATGAAGCCCGCCACAGCGCCGGCGGTGAAGCCGGGGGCGATGCCCGGCCGGTCAGCCAGGGCGTAGCCGATGTACCCGGCGAGGGCCGGGACGAGGAAGCCGATCGACAGGCCGCCGATCTTGAACAGCACGGCACCGAGGTAGGCGCCGAGCGGGCCCCAGGCCTGCGGTCCGAACTCGGTCGGCAGGCTGAACACGTTGTTCTTGAGGACGATCGTGTCCGCGTACTTGGTGATGTCGTAGCCGCCGAGGAGGAAGCCCAACGCGATCAGGAGGCCGCCCGCGGCGACGAACGGGATCATGTAGCTCACGCCAGTGAGGAGCGCCCGCTTGAGCTTCGCGCCCCCGGACTCGCTCGTCTCGGCGCCGGAGGCGGACGACGCCGACCCGGCGGCTCCGCGGGCGATCCTCCGCCCGCTGGGGTCGGCGGCGACGGCCAGGGCCTCGTCGAGCATGACGCCGGGCTCGTCGATGCCGCGCTTGACCGGCGACTGCACGTACGCCTTCCCCGCGAAGCGCTCCTTGCCGCGCACGTCCACGTCCACCGCGAAGACCACGGCGTCGGCCGCGTCGATCACGGACTGGGGGAGCGGCGTCGAGCCCGCGGACCCCTGGGTCTCGACCTGCACGTCGATCCCCTTGTCCTTGCCGGCGGCGACGAGCGAGTCGGCCGCCATGTAGGTGTGGGCGATGCCGGTGGGGCAGGCGGTGACGGCGACGATGCGCTTCTGCCCTGCCGCGGCGGCCGGTGCGGCAGGTGCCGACGCCGCCGCGTCAGCGGCCGGTGCGGTGCCGGTGAGGCCGAGGGCCTCGTTCACGAGCGCGACTACCTCTTCGCGGGTTGCCGCCGCGCGCAGGGACGCGGTGAAGTCCTTCTTGATGAGGCTCCGTGCGAGCTTCGCGAGGAGCTTGAGGTGCTCCTGGTCCGCGCCTTCCGGGGCGGCGATGAAGAACACGAGGTCGGCGTCGCCGTCCTTCGCGCCGAATCCGACCTTCTGCGACAGGCGGGCCATCGCCAGCGACGGCTCGGTCACAGCCGTGGAGCGGCAGTGGGGGATGGCGATGCCTCCGGGGACGCCGGTGGCGGTCTTCTGCTCGCGCGCCCAGGCGTCCGCGAACAGCCCGTCCACCTCAGTGGCGCGGCCGGCATCTGCAACAAGTCCGGCCAGGTGCCTGATCACGTCGGCGGGGGAAGAGCCCAGCGACGCATCGAGCACCACGAGCTCCGGGGCGATGAGTTCGGTCATGATGAGTCCTTCTCAGAGGGCCGTGACGGTCACGGCAGAGGGGGTGGTCTGGTTCGCTGCCGGGACGGTGGATCCCGGCAGGGACGCGGCGGCGGCCCCGTGGGCCACTGCCTGGCGCAGGCGGCCCTCAGCGTCCGCCCCAGTCGAGTCGGCCAGGAGGTACCCGGCCAGTGAGGAGTCGCCGGCACCGACGGTGCTGACGGCTCTGATCGGCGGGTGCGTGGCGTGCCACGCACCGTCCCGTGTCACGAGCACGGCGCCCTTCGACCCCAGGGTCGCGAGCACCGCTCCGACCCCGGCGTCCACGAGTGCCCGTGCCGCCTTCGCGGCGAGCGCCGGAGAGGCCTCGAGCTCGGCCGGCGTTCCCGTGTCCTGCAGGCCCACGAGTCCGGCGAGCTCCGCGAGCTCGTCGGCGTTGGGCTTGAGGAGCTCTGGTCTGCCCGTGAGGGAGGCCGCGAGCGGCGCGCCGGAGGAGTCGATGGCGATCTTCGGCGCGCTTCCGTCGGCAGCCGAGCGCAGGCGCTCGGCTGCCGTGGCATAGAAATCCTCGGGGACCCCCGGGGGCAGCGATCCGGCGAGGACCACCCAGGAGGCCCCGCGAGCGCGGTCGACGAGGAGGGCGAGCAGGGCTTCCTGGAGGGCCAGGGAGAGCTCGGGCCCAGGCTCGTTGACCTTGGTGGTGACCCCGTCGGGCTCCGTCAGGGCCACGTTCGAGCGCAGCGGCGCCCCGATGGGCAGCGCTGCATACGGCACCCCCGTGGCCGCGAGGCCGGCGACGACGGGATCGGAGGCGTCGCCCGGGAGGACGGCGAGGGTGTCGAGCCCGGAGGCCCGCAGCGCGCGGGCCACGTTCACGCCCTTGCCGCCGGACTCCTGACGCACCGAGACGGCACGCTGGACCTCGCCCCGCAGCAGGGGTGCGCCCAGCTCGACCGTGCGGTCCAGGCTCGGGTTCGCGGTGAGGGTGACGATCATGGCTTCCCTGCCTCTACAACGTCGACTCCGGCCTCCTCGAGGGCGTCGGCGACGTCCCCCTCGGGTGCCCGGTCGGTCACAATGGTGTCCAGCTGGTCGAGGCGGGCGAACTGCACGAGCGTCTCGACCCCGAACTTGGTGTGGTCCACGAGGGCCACGACGCGGCGCGCGCAGCGCACGAAGGCGGCCTTGACGGCGGCCTCCTCGGCATCCGGCGTGCTGAGCCCGAACTGGGCGTGCAGGCCGTTCGCCCCCACGAAGGCGAGGTCCGGGCGCAGGCGCTCGACGGCGTCGACCGTCGCGGGCCCCACGGCCGCCCGGGTGAGCGGGCGGATCCGTCCGCCGAGCAGCTGGACGTTGAGGTTGGCGTCCGCCGCGAGCTTGTCCGCGATGGGCAGGGCGTTGGTCACGACCACGAGGGGCGGCCCGTCCAGGGGGGTGCCCATGAGGCGCTCCGCGAGCGCCTCCGTGGAGCTGCCGGCGTCCAGGAGGACGCTGCCGGCCCGGGAGGACTCGATCAGGTCCGCCGCGGCGTCCGCGATGGCCCGCTTCTCGAGGAGGTTCTGGATCTGCCGCTCGAGGAGGCTCGCCTCCGCGGTCGCCCCGCGCTCGGCGGGGACGGCGCCGCCGTGGACGCGGCGGAGCACGCCCGCGGACTCGAGCGCCGCGAGGTCGCGGCGCACGGTCTCGGTGGTGACGGAGAAGCGCTCGGCGAGTTCGGTGACGCTGACCCGCCCGACCTCGGCGACGCGGTCTGCGACGAGCCGCTGACGCTCTTCGGCGAACATCGACATGCTCGGCACCTCTCCTCTCTGAGCCCCTGTTCCAGCCTGTGGTCCCCATCACACGAATGTGGGATTGATTGACTGTATCTGCGTTTATGTTGGAAAGTCAAGAGGTTCCACATAAACGCAGAAGAGCCCGGCGGAGCGTGTGCTCCGCCGGGCCCAGGGGGTCCGGGACAGCCGCTAGATCTCGCGGCTGTCGCGCCGGGTGACGGCCTCCCCGGTCTCGGGGTCCACCAGCTGCCGCGACTCCGTCACGCGGCGCCGCGGCCGCGAGCTGCCCATCATGACGAGCGAGACGATCAGGCCCAGCACGCCCACGCCGATCAGGATGTAGCCGACCAGCGTCTGGTCGATGAAGGGGATGAGGCCAGGCGTCACCGCGAACGCGAGGATCGCGCCGATGGCGATGAGGAAGATTGACGCACCGATGCCCATAATGAGCTCCTTCCGCCGCTGCCGGTGCACTGGCAGCGCTCCAAGCCCGCGGGGCGCGGGTCGCCGGTCCCTTTCCCCGCTGGCCGCCCTCCGAAACAGTGGGTCCGCCTCGGCGGGCCGGGCCCCCTCCGGCTACGCCGAGCGCGAAGGGCGGGGGACACGTCCGGCGCCCGGGTCTAGCCTGTGCAGATGGCGAAGAAGAACATTGCCCTGCGGATCGCGCAGGACACAGCGCACCAGACGATGTTCGACGCCCGGGGCCAGGCGACTCCCCGCGTCCACCGGGCACTCCTGGCGGCGGTGGACGTGCAGCGCCCGCTCGTGCTGGCCAACCTGCGCCGGCTGCGGCGCCAGCATCCGAAGGATTCCCCCGCCCAGCTCGCGCGCCGCCTCGAGCGCCGGTACCTCACCGCGGTGGGCGGCACGGGCGCCGCCGTGGGCGGCACCGCGGCGATGCCGGGGCTGGGGACCATGACGTCGCTGGGCCTCTCCGCTGCTGCGACCGTGGGCTTCCTCGAGGCGACGGCCCTGTACGCGGCCTCGATCGCGGAGCTCCACGGCGTGCACCTCGAAGACCCGGACCGGGCCCGCACCACGATCATGGCGCTCATGCTGGGGGAGGAGGGCACGGCCCTGCTCTCCGCGCTGGGCGGCCAGGCCCTGGGTCGCGGCGGACACCCGTCCAGCGCCTGGGGGGTGGCGCTGAACCGGTCCGTGCCGTCCTCGGCGGTCAAGGCCATCCAGGGCACCGTGCAGCGGCGCTTCCTCAGGTGGCTGCTCAAGCGGCAAGGCGGTGCGCTCGTGGGCCGCGCCCTCCCGTTCGGAGTCGGTGCGGTGGTCGGGGGTGCCGGCAACTTCCTGATGGGGCGCGCCGTGGTGCGCGCGGCCGAGACGGCCTTTGGCCCGGCGCCCGAGGTGCTGCCCGCCGAGACGCCCCAGCAGGCCGTCGAGCGGGAGATCGAAGAGCGCCGCACGAGAATGCTCGAGGGCCGCGCCGCCACCGGGCCGCTCGCGGACTGAGCCGGCCGGCCGGACCCCGTGCGCGCCGGACGCCGCCGCGCCCGGGGCGGCCCGCGCCGTCGTCCGTCTAGCCGCCGAACACGGCGTGCGCCACGGCAAAGATCAGCAGCCCCGCGAGCGCGCCCACCACGGTGCCGTTGATGCGGATGAACTGGAGGTCCTTGCCGACCTGGAGCTCGATCTTCTCCGAGGTCTCCTGGGCGTCCCAGCGGGCAACCGTATCCTCGATGACGCCCGCGATGTCGTCGCGGTAGGTCGCCACGACGTACGACGCCGCATCCGCGACCCACGCGTTGACCTTCCCCGCCAGCTCCTCGTCCTCGACGAGCCGCGCGCCGAAGTCCCGCACCGCCGTCGTGAACCGCTGGTGCAGCTCGCTGCGTGGGTCCGAGACGGCCTCGAGCAGCACCCGCTTGAGGGTGGCCCAGGTCCGGCCCGCGAGGCTGCGCACCTGCGGGTCGCCGAGGACCTGCGCCTTGATGCCCTCGACCCGGGCGATCATGGCCGGCTCGTGCTGGAGGTCCTGGGCCAGCTCCCGGAGGTAGGCGTCGATGGACCGGCGCACCTGGTGGTCCGGGTCCGACTGCACGGCCGCGACGAACTTGGACAGCTCGATGTAGATCTTGTCGCCCACGAGGTCGTTCGCGAAGCTCGGCACCCACGAGGGCGAGCGGTCCGAGACCACCCGTGTGACGGCCTCGTAGTTCGCCGCGACCCAGTCGGCCGCGCGGTCCACGAGCAGGTCGACGAGCTGGTGGTGGTGGCCGGCCGCGAGGACCTGGTCGGCCACCCGGCCGAGCGGCGGCCCCCACGGCGGCGCGAGCAGGTGGCGCCGGACCATGCCCTCGATCACGGCCTGCACGTCGTCGTCGTTGAGAACGGTGAAGGCCCCGCGCACGACGGCGGCACCCTCCTTCGCGACCCGCTCGGCGCCCGCGGGGCTCGCCAGCCAGGTGCCCGCCTTCCGTGCCACGTCGACGCTGTCGAGCTTGGCGCGCACCACCGCGGAGGAGAGGAAGTTGTCGCGCACGAACCCGCTCAGGGACGCCCCGATCGCGTCCTTGCGCGTGGGGATGATCGCGGTGTGGGGGATGGGCAGCCCCATCGGGTGCTTGAACAGCGCGGTGACGGCGAACCAGTCCGCGAGCGCCCCCACCATGCCGCCCTCGGCGGCCGCCCGCACGTACTGGAGCCACGCGTACCGGTCCTGGAGTGCGAACGAGACCGCGAAGATCACCGCCATCCCGATCAGGAGGGAGAGGGCGAGGGCCTTCATCCGGCTCAGGGCGGCGGCCCGTTCGAGGTCGGTCGGGCCGGGGGCGGACTCCGCTCCCGGGCGGGGGCCGGGGGTGCGGTTCAGCGTCACCATGACTCAACCCTACCGGCGGGGGCGGACAGCCGGATGCCCCGCCTGCGGGGGGACAGGCGGGGCATCCGGGGTCTGAGGGGGCTGCTCGGGGAGGGGCTCAGCGGGCGGCGACGGCCTCCTGGGCGTCAGCGAACGCTTTCCAGCCGAGGTAGCTGCCCTCGAGCTCGACGACGTCATAGCCGGCGCGGCGCAGCGCGCTCGCCGCGACCGAGTTGCGGACGCCGCTCTGGCAGTAGCTCACGATCACGCCCTCGGACGGGAGCTGGTCAGTGTGCCACAGGACGCGGCCGGCGCTGAGCTGCTCGGAGCCCGGGATGTGGCCGCCGGCGTGCTCGGTCTTGTTGCGGACGTCGAGCACGAGGGCGGCGTCGAAGCCCTCGAGGTCCGCCGGCTCCAGCGTGCGGGGGGTCGTCAGGGGCAGGCCCTCGAGGGTGGGCGTGAAGCCGGCCACGTTGTCGATGCCCACGCGCACGAGCGAGTCCCACATGCGCCCGGCGGCCTCCTCGTTCTGGGCGAGGAGCACGAGCGGGCGGGAGTCGGTCTCGGGATCGTAGGCCCATCCGCCGTAGGTGGCCGTCTTGCCGCCCGCGGGGATGTTGAGGGAGCGCGCCACCGTGCCCTGGTGGACGTCGGTGTGGTGGCGGGTGTCCACGAAGGTGATCCGGTCCGCGGCCAGGTCTTCCGCGATGGCCTCGGGGGCGAGCTCGGGGAGTGCGCCGCGGCCGCCCATGACGGCGGGTCCGAGGCGGTTCTGGCGCTTCATCCGCCCGAAGTAGGCGTGGGCGTCAGGCTGGCCGTCGAGGAGCTCGCGGACAAAGCCTTCCTCGTCGTTCGCGGCGAGGTAGGGGGCCCACCAGGCAAACAGGCGCTCGTAGCCCACCGTGGTGGACGGGATGGCGCCGAGGGCCTTGCCGCAGGCGCTGCCGGAGCCGTGGCCGGGGTGGACCTGGATGTGGTCCGGCAGGGTCAGGAACTTCTCCTTGAGGCTCGTGAAGAGCTGGCGTGCACCCTCGAAGCGGGTGTTCACGCCGCCGGCGGCCTCATCGAGCAGGTCGGGGCGGCCGAGGTCGCCCGAGAAGACGAAGTCGCCCGAGAGGAGGTAGCCGGGCTGGTCGCTGAAGGCGCCGTCCTTGACGAGGAACGAGAGGTGCTCCGGGGTGTGGCCCGGGGTATGGACGGCCTTGACGGTGATGTTGCCCAGCGCGATGGTGCTGCCGTCCATGAGCCGCTCGGCCTCGAAGCCGTACTGCCAGTCCTCGCCGCCCTCGCCGGAGACGTACAGCTCTGCGCCGGTGGCAGCGGCGAGCTCGCGGGACCCGGAGAGGTAGTCCGCGTGGATGTGGGTCTCGGTCACCGCCACGATCTTCATGCCGTTCGCGGCGGCGAGCTCGAGGTACGGGGCGATGTCGCGCCGGGCGTCGACGACGAGCGCCTCGCCCTTGGCCTGGCAGCCGATCATGTAGCTGGCCTGTGCCAGGTCGTTGTCGTAGATTCGCTCGAGCAGCATGGCTCTCCTTCCATCGGGATACCCCTAGGGGTATTGCTTCACTCAAGGATAGTACCCCTAGGGGTATGGCGCAATCTGGGCGTCGGATGGGTCGGATACCCTTGCGCCATGACCACCCGCCCCCTTGTCTATGCCCATCGCGGCGCGAGCGCGCGCTTCGCCGAGCACACGCGTGCGGCCTACCTCCAGGCGCTCGCCGACGGCGCGGACGGCGTCGAATGCGATGTCCACCTCACGCGCGACCAGCACCTGGTCCTGCTGCACGACGCGAACCTGGACCGCACCTCGAGCGGCACCGGGCCCGTGGCAGAGCGGACCCTCGCCCAGCTCCGCGAGCTCGACTTCTCGTCGTGGAAGGGCGTCCGCGTCCCGGACGAATTCGGCGCCCAGAGCCAGCAGCTGCTGACGCTGCCCGAGCTCCTCGACCTCCTCGCGGCCTCCGGGCGCGAGGTGGGGCTCGCGATCGAGCTCAAGCACCCGAGCCCGTACCGCCGGGCGCTCGAGGACCGCGTGCTCGAGGCCCTGCGCTGCCGCGGCTGGGAGCCCGAGGAGTCGCGGGTGGGCGGGATCCAGGTCAGCTTCATGAGCTTCGACGCAGAGGCCATCGAGTACCTCCTGGCCTCGGTCCCGGCGCGGCATGTCTGCATGCTCGTCGACGACGTCTCGGTCGAGGAGCTGCGCCAGTCGGCCGCGCTCGGCGCCCTCACCGGCGGGGCGGTCGCCAACGTGCTCAAGGCGGCCCAGATGGACGCCGAGGCGATCCTCGACGAGGGCCGCGCCCGCATTGCCGGCCCCGGGATCCGCTACGTCCGGGACCACCCGAACCGCGTGCGTGCCTGGCTCGAGGCAGGGCTCACCTTCCGCGTCTGGACGGTGGATGCGCCCGAGGACGTGGAGCACTGCCTCGGCGCCGGCATCCAGCAGATCACCACGAACCGCCCCGCCGAGGTGCTCGCCCAGCTGGGGGCGGCGCTTGGCTGAGGCGGGTCCTCTCCCCGAACCCGAACCTGCGCACGACGGCGCGGGGCCGGTGCCGCTGCGCCGCTCGCCTGCGGCGCGGATCGGCCTCTCGATCGCCGTCGCGACAGGCCTCTACGGCATCTCCTTCGGCGCGCTCGGGGTCGCCTCGGGGCTCGACGTCCTCCAGACCGTGGCCCTGAGCCTGCTCATGTTCACCGGCGGCTCGCAGTTCGCCTTCATCGGCGTGCTCGCAGGCGGCGGCCCGGGGGCCGCGGCCACCGCCGCAGCCACGCTGCTCGGGGTGCGCAACGCGGTCTACGGCATGCAGCTCAACGCGATGTTCGCCCCTGCCGGCTGGCGCCGCTTCGTTGCCCCCCAGTTCACGATCGATGAGTCCACTGCGACCGCGGTGGGCCAGGAGTCGCCGACCGAACAGCGCCGGGGATTCTGGGTGGCCGGGGTCGGGGTGTTCGTGCTCTGGAACGTCTTCACCGCGGTGGGTGCCCTCGCGGGCAACGCCCTCGGAGACCCCAAGCAGTGGGGGCTCGACGGCGCCGCCGTGGCCGCCTTCCTCGGGCTCCTGTGGCCGCGCCTCAAGGGCCGCGAGCCCTGGGCCATCGCCGTGCTCTGCGCCCTCGCGACCGTGCTCGCCGTGCCGTTCGTGCCGCCCGGCGTTCCGATCCTCATCGCGGCGCTCGTCGCCGCGGTCCTCGGATGGCTCAGCCACGCGCGGGCTGCCGCCGGCCGGCCCTCCGCAGGCGCCGGGGTGGAAGGGCTGGGGCCCGATCTGGATCCCTACTCCCGCCGCGACCCCCACGCGGGCGAGGGCCAGGACGGGGGCCACGCATGAGCCTGTGGGCCTGGATCGTCCTCGCGTGCGCCGCCGCGTACGCGCTCAAGCTGCTCGGCTACCTGCTGCCGCGCCGGTGGATGGACAACGAGCGCATGCTGCGGGTCGCGGGCACGGTCACCATCGGGCTGCTGGCGTCCCTGACCGCCGTCAACACGTTCGCGAGCGGGCAGTCCCTCGTGCTCGACGCCCGCCTCGGCTCGCTCGCCGCAGCGGCCGTGGCACTGCTGCTGCGGGCCCCGTTCCTCGTGGTGGTCATCGCCGGCGCCGCAGCGGCGGCGCTCCTGCGCCTCCTCGGCTGGGGCTGACCGATCCCCGCCCTTCTGAAGGCCACCTCCTAGGAGCCACCTCCTGGGGGTCAGAGGGGGAGCTCGACGCCCGGGATCGGGCCGAGCGGCGGCAGCGGCCGGTTCTCGCGGTGGGTGCGGATGGCGTCCTCGACGAGCGCCACGTAGCGCTGCCACGCGAAGGACCCCGGCTCCAGGGTGTCGCCGGCGCCGATGAGCATCGCGACGAGCCGCACCATGTCGATCAGCTGGAGCTCCTCGCGCAGGGTCCCCTCCCGCTGGCCTCGCTGGAGCAGGACCCCGAGGGACTCGATGAGCTTGCCGGCAAGTCCCACCAGCAGGCTCCGCCGGCCCGCGACGGCGGAGAGCAGGTTGTGCTCGTCGTTCGCCACCTGCATGACGGCGCTGAGGACCTCGACGAGGCCGGAGGCGGCGTCGGGGTTCTCGAGGGCCATCTCGGCCACAGGCTCGACCTTGACCTTGATCTGCCGCTCGACCGCGGCGAGGACCAGCTCGTCCTTGTCGGCGAAGTTGCGGAACAGCGTGGCCGGGCCAACCCCCGCGCGGTCCGCGACGGTCTTGAGGGACACATTCGGGCCCTCCTCGCGGAAGCAGTCAAGGGCCGCCGTGATGATCTTCTCGATATTGCGTGCCGCGTCGGCGCGCATCGGCTTGCGCCACGCCCGTTCCTGCTGCATGCCTCAACAGTACCCATCCGAGAGTCGGGGTGCCGCCTATATGACGGCACGCTCTCAACCTTGTCGCGGCCTCGGCGGTGGCACACTGGTGCGCATGATCGTCGCCTTCTCCGTGTCCCCCTCTGGCCCCGCGTCCGACGCCGGCCGCCCCGCCGAGGCGCCCGGCTCGCCGTCGTCCGCTCCATCCGACTCCGTCCACGAAGCGGTCGCGGCAGCGGTCCGGGTCGTGCGGGAGTCCGGCCTGCCCAACCGGACGAGCTCGATGTTCACCGAGATCGAGGGGGAGTGGGACGAGGTCATGGACGTCGTGAAGCGCGCCACCGAAGCCGTGGGCCGCTACGGCTCGCGGGTCTCCCTCGTGCTCAAGGCCGACATCCGCCCGGGCCACACCGGCGAGATCACCGGCAAAGTGGAGCGGCTCGAGCGGGCGATCGCGGGCCGGGCAGCGGAGCAGCCGGGCGGCTGACGCGCCGGTCGGGCGGGACGCTGTCGCGGCCCCGGCGCGAAGTGCCAGACTGGCGGCATGGTCGAACATGTCGCGCAGCCCGAATGGACCGAGGTCGAACGCTGGCTCACGCGGACCGTCGTCAAGCCGGGGCCCGAGCATGAGCGCGCCCTCGAGACGGCCGGGGCACGCGGCATGCCGCCGATCGAAGTCCAGCCCACGTCCGGCAAGCTGCTGAACCTCCTCGTGCGGATCTCCGCCGCGAAGCGGGTGCTCGAGATCGGCACGCTCGCGGGGTTCAGCAGCATCTGGATGGGCCAGGCCCTGCCCGAGGACGGCCACCTCGACACGCTCGAGTACCTCCCGGAACACGCAGCCGTGGCCCGCGAGAACCTCGCCGCGGCCGGCCTCGCCGAGAAGGTGACCGTGCATGTGGGCCGCGCCCTCGAGACGCTCTCGGGACTGTCCGGCCCCTACGACCTCGTCTTCATCGACGCCGACAAGCAGAACAACTCCCGCTACCTCGAATGGGCGGTCAGGCTCGGCCGGCCCGGCACCGTGGTGGTGCTCGACAACGCCGTGTGGGAGGGCACGCTCCTGGACCCCGAGGGCGGCGACTCCGACGCGCCGTACATCGTGGAGTCCCTCGAGCTCCTGGGAGGCCCCCTCTTCGACGCGACCGTCGTGCAGACGGCCGGGTCCAAGGGCTGGGACGGCTTCGCCCTGGCCGTGGTGAGGTAGCAGGCGGTGGCCACCAGCAGCACGGCGCCGGAGCCTGCCTTCGAGATCACCGATGCCACGCCCGAGGACGCCGAGGCGGTGCTCGCGGTCAAGGACGCCTCGTGGCGCGAGGCCTATGCCCACCTTCTCCCGGCGGCCTTCCTCGAGGGCGGCCTCGGCGGCTCGCCGGCCCGCACCGAGGGCTGGCGCAGGTCGCTCTCCCCACAGTCGCCCGCACGGTTCGCGCTGGTCCGTTCCCGCGGGCGCGTGGTCGGGTTCGCGGGGGCAGGGCCCGCCCGCGACGACGATGCCCCCGCCGCGGAGGAGCTCTATACCGTCTGCGTCTTGGCCGAGCTGCACGGCACGGGCGCCGGGCAGGCGGTCGTCGAGCGCGTCCTCGCAGACCGCCCGGCTTCCGTATGGGTCTTCGAGGACAACCCGCGGGCCCGGGGGTTCTACGGCAAGCTCGGCTTCGTGCCCGACGGCGCCCGCCACCTCGACGAGGTCGGAGGAACGCCCGTGTACGAGATCCGCATGGTGCGCCGCGCCGGCGGGGGCGACTGATGCCCGCCCAGCAGGGGCCTGGCCCCTCGGCGGGCCTCTACCCGATCAGCACCGGCAGCGCGGAGCTCGTGCCGGACGGCGACTCCCGCGACGGCTGGCTCCTGAAGATCAACGGCGTCCAGAGTTCGCACATCGTCCTGTCCGACCCGCTCCGGCTCGACTTCGAGTACATGCGCTGGATCGTGGCCCTCATCGAGGACCGCCTCGACCCCACGCGCACCGACCGGCTCCGCGCCCTCCACCAGGGCGGGGGCGGCTGCTCCATCCCGCGGTACCTCGCTGCGCGCTACCCGGACGCACGGCAGGTCGTCGTCGAGCTCGACGCGAAGCTCGCCGAGTACGTGCGCGGATGGTTCGACCTGCCGCGGGCGCCGCTGCTGCGCCTGCGCGTCGGCGAGGCCCGGGAGGTCACCGAGTCCCTCACCCCGGCCACCCGCGACGTCGTGGTCCGCGACGTCTTCGCCGGGTCCACCACCCCGGATTCCCTGACCACCGTCGAGTTCATCGAGGCCTCGGCCCGACTGCTCGACGCGGGCGGGCTGTTCCTGGCGAACATCGGCAGCGCTCCGGACCACGTCTCCGCGAGGACCGAGGCGGCCGCGATCGCCGCCGTCTTCCCGCACACCGCCATCGTCGCCGACTCGGCCATGCTCAAGGGCCGCAGGCACGGCAACTTCGTGATCGCCGGAAGCGCGACGCCGATCCCCGCCTCACCGGCGCTCCGTCGCCGCCTGCTCGGCGGCGGACTGCCCGCCCAGGTCTGGGAGGATGCCCAGGTCCGCGGGTGGATCGGGACCGCCGAACCGCGCCGCGACCCGGCCCCTCCACCGGAGGTGGACGTGGTGGATCCGGACGCCCTGCCCTGATTGCCTCCCCGGCGCCCGCCAGCACGGTCAGCGCTCGGGAGACGGATCCGCACGGCCCAGCAGCATGGGGCGCGAACGCTCCATCTGGGCCCGCAGCGCCTCGGCCACAGCCGCGACGGCGGGCTGCCGGTAGGAGTCCGGCCGCAGCACCATCCAGTACGGAAGCTGCTCGCGGAAGTAGTCGGGGAGGAGCCGCACGAGGTCCTCGTGGCGGTCCGCCATGAAGCACGGCAGGAAGCCGATGCCGGCGCCGGCCCGGGTCGCCTCGACGTGCACGAACACGTTGGTCGACGTCAGGCCGTCCCGCATCTCGGGCGCGAGGCGCCGGGGGGCGTCGAGGTCGTCGATCTGGAGCATCGAGTCGACGAAGTAGACGAGGCCGTGGCGGGCCAGTTCCTCAGGAGTGCGCGGGGCGCCGTGCCGGGCGAGGTACCCGCGGGAGGCGTACATCCCCAGCGTGTACTCGCCCAGCCGCACGGCCTGGGCGCGGTGGACCTGCGGCTCGCCCTCTACGACGACTTCGATGTCCACCCCGGAGCGCTGCTGGAGGGCACGGCGGGTGACCGTGACGAGCTCCACCGTCAGCCCGGGGTGCTCGGCCCGCAGCCGGGCTATCGCGGGAGAGGCGATGTAGGCGCTGAAGCCGTCCGTCGCCGTCATGCGCACCACCCCGGTGATCGGGTCCTCCCCGCCGGGCCCCAGCCGCCCCACCGCGTCGGCTACCTGGGCTGCCACGCCCACGGCCCGCTCCCCGAGCGGCGTGAGCTCCCACCCGCCCGCGGCGCGGGCCAGCACGCGGCCCCCGAGGGACTTCTCGAGGGCCGCGATCTTGCGCGCCACGGTGGTGTGGTTCAGGCCCAGGCCCTCCCCCGCCGTCGTGAATTTCCCGGAGCGGGATACCTCGAGGAGCACGAGGAGGAGATCTGGTGAGGGCTGGCCCGGCATCATAGGGAAACCCTACGGCTCCGTCTGCAAATCTGCACATGATCCGTGCTGGATTGACCATTGAAGGCGCAGACCTGCGCAGGGAATACTCGTCGGGACATGTGATGGGCGTCATACCGTGAAGACGCCCGCGAGGCCCCGTTTGCGAGCCGTGTCAGCGACGACACCCAGGAGGCACCCCATGAGCGTGAACCAGCGCTCCGCAGGCAGTACCGAGCAGCCGCTGCTCAAGAAGATCGTCTCCGCCTCGATGGCGGGCACGGTGGTCGAGTGGTACGACTTCTTCCTCTACGCGACCGCGTCCACGATCGTGTTCAACAAGATCCTGCTGCCCAAGATGGGCAACGAGTACGACGCGATCATCGCCGCGTTCCTCACCTACGCCGTGGGGTTCATCGCCCGCCCGCTCGGCGGCATCGTCTTCGGCCAGATCGGCGACAGGATCGGGCGCAAGCAGACCCTGCAGATCACTATCATGCTCATCGGCGCAGCGACCGTGCTCATGGGCTGCCTGCCGACCTACGCGCAGATCGGCATCTGGGCGCCGATCCTCCTCGTCGTCCTCCGCTTCATCCAGGGCCTCGCCCTCGGCGGCGAGTGGGGCGGCGCCGTCCTGCTCGTGGCCGAGCATGCCCCGGACGAGAAGCGGGCCTTCTGGTCCTCGTGGCCCCAGGCCGCGGTGCCGCTGGGCAACGTCCTCGCGACTGTGGTCCTGTGGATCATGACCTCGGCCCTCTCCGCCGATGCCTTCCTCGTGTGGGGCTGGCGCGTCGCCTTCTGGCTCTCCGCCGTCGTGGTGATCGTGGGCTACGTCATCCGCACCAAGATCGACGAGGCGCCGATCTTCCAAGCCGCCAAGGCAGAGCTCGAGACCGAGAAGGCCGCCGGCTATGGCGTCTTCGAGGTCCTCAGGCGCTACCCGCGCGGCGTCCTCGTCGGCATGGGCCTGCGGTTCGCGGAGAACATCCTGTACTACCTCGTGGTCACGTTCTCGATCGTCTACCTCGGCACTGGCCTGAAGATGAACACCGCCTCGATCCTCGGCGTCATCGCGATCGCGCACATCTGCCACTTCTCGATCATCCCGGTGATCGGCCGCTTCGCCGACCGCATCGGCCGCAAGCCGATCTACCTCGCCGGCGCGATCCTCGGCGGCACGTGGGGCTTCTGGGCCTTCCCGGCCTTCGGCACCAAGAATGTGTTCGTCATCCTGTTGACCATCATCGTGGGCCTGGTCTTCCATGGCCTCATGTACTCCGGCCAGCCGGCCATCATGGCCGAGATGTTCCCGACCCGCATGCGCTACTCGGGTGTCTCGATCGCCTACCAGGTCACCTCGATCGTCGCGGGCTCGCTCGCCCCCGTCTTTGCCACCGAGTGGCTCAAGGCCACGGGCTCGTGGTGGCCGACTGCGGTCTACCTCGCCGCAGCGGGCGTCATCACCCTCATCGCCGTCCTCGCCATGCGCGAGACCAAGGGCGCCTCGCTGCACGCGCTCGATGCCGCCGACGCCGCCCGCTTCCAGGGCAAGGTGTCCGAGGCAGGGGCCCGCGCATGAGCCTCGACGGCCGCAAGGCACTCGTCACCGGCGGTGCGGCGGGGATCGGCGCGGCGGTCGCCCGCGGGCTCGCCGACCGGGGCGCGCACGTGGTGGTCGCCGACCTCGACGGCGGCGCCGCCGAGAAGCTCGCCGCGGACCTCGGGGGCAGTGCGTGGGCCGTGGACCTGCTCGACACTGCCGCACTCGAGGACCTGCGGCTCGACTGCGACATCCTCGTGAACAACGCGGGGATCCAGAAGGTCGCCCCCATCCACGAGTACGACCCGGAGGCCTTCCGGCGGATCCAGCGGCTCATGGTCGAGGCGCCCTTCCTCCTGGTCCGCGCCGCACTTCCGCACATGTACGAGCGCGGCTGGGGCCGGGTCATCAACCTCTCGTCGGTGCACGGCCTGCGCGCCTCGGCCTTCAAGAGCGCCTATGTCACGGCGAAGCACGCCCTTGAGGGCCTGTCGAAGGTCACCGCGCTCGAGGGCGCCGAGCACGGGGTGACGTCCAACTGCATCAACCCGGGCTACGTCCGCACAGCCCTGGTCGAGAAGCAGATCAAGGACCAGGCCCAGACCCACGGCATCCCCGAGTCAGAGGTCCTCGAGAAGGTCATGCTGACGGAGATGGCTATCAAGCGGCTCGTCGAGCCCTCCGAGGTGGCTTCCCTCGCCTGCTGGCTCGCCTCGGACGACGCCGGCATGGTCACCGGGGCGTCCTACACGATGGACGGCGGCTGGTCGGCCCGCTAGGACCGGCCCGCCGTCCGCCGACCCGAGCACAACGACACAACTCAGCGCCGTTTCCGCCCCGAAAGGGGCCGGAACGGCGCTGAGTTGTGTCGAAATGCCCGTGGGCGCCGAGGGCTACGCCCGCACCCGCTCGTTCGGGGAGACCACGGGCAGCGGGGCGGTCTCGTCAAGGAGCCCCGGCCGCCGCCGCCCGTCGCCGCGGACCCACAGCGCATACGCGCCAGCCAGGAGCGCGACCCACACGACGCCCACCACGAGGGCCACGCGGGTGTCCTCGAACCAGCCCAGGAGCACCGTCACGAACACCATGAACGCGATCGCGAGGACCGAGGCGGCGGGCCACAGCGGGGACGGGAACTCGCTCGGCGCGAGCGCGTACCGACGGATCTCGCGCTTCATGGCCACGTGGCTCGCGAGGATCATGGCCCACACGAACACGGTTGCGAAGGTCGCGATGGAGGCGATGACCGTGAACACGTCCTCGGGGATCACGGCGTTGAGCACCACGCCGACGGCGAGCACGCCGGTCATGACCACCACGGTCATCCACGGCACCCCGCGCGCCGACACCTTGCCGAACGAGGCCGGCGCGTGGCCCTGCTGCGCGAGGCCGAACAGGACGCGGCCCGCCCCGAAGATGTCGGAGTTGATCGCGGACAGCGCCGCGGTGATGACGATCGCGTTGAGCACATTGGCCGCCCCGGGGATCCCGAGGCCGCTGAAGATCTGCACGAAGGGACTCCCCTGCGCGCCCACCTGGTTCCACGGGAACAGGCTCATGAGCACGCCGAGCGTGAGCACGTAGAAGAGCAGGATCCGCACGGGCACGGTGTTGACGGCCTGCGGAATGGCCTTCTTGGGGTCCGCGGCCTCGCCGGCCGTCACCCCGATGGTCTCCACACCCCCGAAGGCGAACACCACCACCGAGAAGCAGGCGAGCAGGCCCCCGAAGCCGTTCGGGAGCAGGCCGCCGTTCGCCACGAGCTGGTGGACGCCCGCCTGGCCGCCGGAGGGCGACGAGAAGCCGAACGCGATGAGGGCCGCGCCGCCCGCGATCATGGCGATGATTGCGGCGACCTTCACGAGGGAGAACCAGAACTCGAGCTCGCCGAAGACCTTGACGCTGAGCAGGTTGATGGCGGTCAGGACCAGGATCACGGCGGCGATCCACACCCACCGGTCGACCTGCGGGAACCAGAAGCCCATGTAGATGCCGAACGCGGTGATGTCCGCGAGGGCCACGATCGCCATCTCGAAGACGTAGGTCCAGCCTGTCGCGAAGCCCCAGAAGGGGCCGAGGTACCGGCCGGCGTACTGGCTGAACGACCCGGAGACGGGGTGGCGCACGGCCATCTCGCCGAGCGAGCGCATCACCATGAACACGGCCGCGCCGGCGATCATGTAGGCGATCAGGACCGCCGGGCCGGCCGCCTGGATAGCCTCGGCGGAGCCGTAGAACAGCCCGGTGCCGATGGCCGACCCCAGGGCCATGAACCGGATGTGCCGGACGTTGAGGCCGCGGCTGAGCGCGGCCGGCTGAGTGGTCTGCATGGGATCCTCACGTCGTTGGGAAGGGCCTTCGGGCCAGGCTCCTCCCACTGTGCCGGTCCCTGCGGGGGCTGTGAGTGGCGTCACCACCAGAGTGTGTCTTGTATCCCAGATGCCCGGACGGCGCGATAGTGTCCGGAATCCCGGACGGTGAGCGGACCACGGCGGGTGCGCGCCCGGCGTCGTCCGCCCCACACTGGAGGTGGTCCGGGATTGCAGACAGTCGCGCAGCCCGACCGAGAGCGGAAGGAGTCCCCATGCCCACCACCGAGGGGCGGGAGAAGTCGAAGGTGCCCGCTGCGGAGAGCACGCTGCGCATCCTGCGCCTGCTGGCCTCCCGGCGCGGGCCGCAGCCGGCCTCGGCGATCGCGGCGCAGCTGGGCCTGCCGCGCTCCACGGTCTACCACCTGCTCGCGGTCATGGAGGAGAACGGGTTCGTCCTCCACCTGCCCGAGGAGCAGCGGTACGGCCTCGGGATCGGCGCCTTCGAGCTCTCGAGCGCCTACTCGCGGCAGGAGCCGCTCTCGCGCCTCGGGCGGCCCCTGCTGGCCGCGCTCGTGGACGCGATCGGGGAGAGCACCCACCTCGCCGTGCTGCACGGCCGGGACGTGCTCTACATCGTCGAGGAGCGGGCCAAGAACCGGCCCTCGCTCGTCACCGATGTGGGCGTGCGCCTGCCGAGCCACCTCACCGCGAGCGGGCGGGCGATCCTCGCGGCGCTGCCGAAGTCCCAGGTCCGTGCGCTCTACCCGAACGCCGCAGCCTTCAGCTCCCGCACCGAGGAGGGGGAGCAGATCCGCTCGTACTCGGCCCTCCAGTCGGAGCTGGACCAGGTGCGCCAGCGCGGGTATGCGACCGAGGGCGGCGAGGTGACGCCGGGGCTCGCCTCGGTGGCGGCCGTGGTCCGGGACCACGCGGGCTGGCCCACGGCGGCCGTTGCGGTGACGTTCGAGGCCGAGCGCGTGCCCGCACAGCGGCGCGAGGAGCTCGCCGCCCGGGTCCAGAAGGCGGCCGGGGACCTCGCCGCGAGGATCTACGGACGCGGCTGAACCCGGGCCGGCTCAGCGGTCCGGGCCGGCCCGCCAGCGGCCGCGCCTCAGATCCGCACGAGCATCTTGCCGGTGTTCGCCCCGCGCATCATGTCCAGGAACGCATCGACCGTGTGCTCGATCCCGTCCACGATGGTCTCGTCGTAGGCGATGCTGCCCGCGGCGAACCACGCCGTCATCCGCTCGGTGAACTCGGGGGCGAGGTGCAGGTAGTGGCCGAGGGTGAAGCCGCGCAGGCTCAGCCCGCGGGTGATGAGGTTGGACATGTTGTCCGGGCCTGCCGGCCGCTCGGTCGCGTTGTAGGCCGAGATCGCCCCGCACAGGGCCGCCCGGCCGCCGTCGTTGAAGGCCTCGATCGCGGCCTCCAGGTGCTCGCCGCCCACGTTGTCGAAGAACACGTCGATGCCCTCGGGGGCCGCGGCTGCGAGCTGGCCGCGCACGTCCCCGTCCTTGTAGTTGAACGCCGCGTCGTAGCCGTACTTCTGCGTGAGGAGCGCGACCTTCTCGGCCGAGCCGGCAGAGCCGATCACGCGCTTGGCCCCGAGCAGCTTGGCGATCTGCCCGGCGGCGGTGCCCACCGCACCGGCCGCGCCGGAGACGAACACCGTCTCCCCGGCCTTCAGGGCCGCGATCGCGGTGAGGCCCACGTAGGCCGTCATGCCGGTCATGCCCAGGATATGCAGGCGGGTCGAGAGGGGCACGCCGGGGACGTCGGGCAGCACCCGGAAGGTCCCGGCGTCGGCCTGGATGGCGTCGGTCCAGCCGTGCTGGTGGAGCACGACGGCGCCCTCCGGCACCTCGTCGGAGGCGGACTCGACGACCCGGCCCACGGCTCCGCCGGTGATGGTCTCGCCGAGCGCGTACGGGGCCACGTAGCTCCGGGAGTCGTTCATCCGGCCGCGCATGTACGGGTCGACCGAGACGAACTCGTTGCGCACGCGGACCTGTCCGGGCTCGAGGTCCCCGTACGGGACGGTCACCGTCCGGAAGTCCTCGTGGGTCGGCCACCCCGAGGGGCGGCGGACAAGCTGGATCTGCGTACTGGAGGTCTGCGACATGCTGGGGGTCCCTTTCGCCGGAACTGACGTCCATCCGTATTCTGTAACGACCGGTCCACTATATACTGGACTGAACGTTACAGAAAGTGGGGTGGCCCGTGGGCAGGACGCAGGCTTTCGACCGGGAGACGGCGGTGCGCGCCGCCCGCGCCGTGTTCTGGCAGTCCGGCTACGAGGACGCCTCGGTGCCGGACCTCGAGCAGGCCACCGGGCTGAGCCGTTCGAGCATCTACAACGCCTTCGGGTCCAAGCGCGGGCTCTTCGACGCCGCCGTGCAGAGCTACCTCGACGAGGTCGTCCGCCCGCGCCTGCGCCCGCTCCAGGGCTCCCACGTCGAGCCGCACGCCGTCATCGGGTACCTCGACGGGCTGCGGGAGGCGCTCGCCGGCGCCGGGTCCGCGCCCGCCGCCAACGGATGCCTGCTCATCAACGCCGCCGGGGCGCCGATCGCCCACGATGCCGAGGTGGCCCGCGTGATCGCGGACTACCGGGACGAACTGCGCGCCGCCGTGGGCCGCGGGATCGGGGCGCACCTGCCGGCGGCCACGGCAGCTGAGAGGGAGCGGCTCGCCGACGCCGTGACGGGGCTCGTAGTGGCAGCCTTCGCCCTCGTGCGCATTGCCCCGGAGGAGGCCTCGCGCAGCCTGCTCACCGCCCGCGGCCTCATCGGCTCGCTCCGGCCGCAGGCCCAGTAGCCCCCAGATTCTCTGATGCGCCCGAGGGGCGGCGGCTGTATGGTGTGCATCACATGGATGCCCGCCGGCCGCAGGCGCAGCCGGGCGCGTCCTGCCGAGGGGGCTGCGCATGGCGGAGCAGGGAAGCGGCGCGGACCGCACGCGGCCCGCGCGCCGGCGCACGTGGCTGCGCGTGGTCCTCGTCGTCGCGACGGTGCTGGCGCTCGCGGGCGCCGGCGCGGTCGTCTACGTCGTGCAGCTGGCCGGGCGGTTCAACGCGAACGTGCACCGCTCCGACGCGCTCTCGGAGGCCTTCGCCGAGACGGCGAGCCCCACGGCATCGGCCTCCTCGCCCTCGGTGCCGAAGCTCTCCAAGGACACCAACATCCTCATCATGGGCCTCGACTCCCGGGTCGACGAGAACGGCAGGGCGCTGCCCCAGGACATCCAGAACGCGCTCCACGCCGGGGATGACAGCGGCGGGTTCTACAACGCCAACGTGCTCATGCTCGTGCACATCCCGGCGGACGGATCGCGGTCCACCGCGATCTCCATCCCCCGCGACGACTACGTCCAGACCGCGGGCTTCCCCGGCGCCGGCTTCAAGACCAAGGTCAAGGAGGCCTACAGCTACGGCTTCGCGGCCAAGCAGGCCGCGCTCCTGGGAGGGGGCAGGCCGAACGACGACGCGACCTATCAGGCGGCGCGGGACGCCGGTCGGGCGGCCGAGCTCGCCACCGTGTCGGCATTCCTCGGCGGGGTCCGCATCGACCACTTCGTCGAGATCACCATGGTGGCGTTCTACCAGGTGGCCCTCGCGATCCAGCCCATCACCGTGTGCGTCAACCGGGCGACCCAGGACACCTTCTCCGGCGCCGACTTCCGCGCCGGGATGCAGCAGATCAACGCCCAGCAGGCCATGGCCTTCGTCCGCCAGCGCCGCGACACATCGGACCCCAGCTACGACTTCACCGACCTCGACCGCACCCGCCGCCAGCAGGCCTTCATCGTCTCGGTGCTCCACCAGCTCAAGCAGGCGGGCACGTTCACGAACCTGCCGAAGATGGAGGGCGTGCTCGACGCCGTGAGCAAGAACATGGCAGTGGACCGCGGACTCGACCTCCTGCAGCTGGCCCAGCAGGCCACCTCCCTCACCGGCGGCAACGTCTCCTTCAGTACCCTGCCCATCCTCGGCTTCGGCACCTCGCCGGACGGCGCATCGGTCAATCTCGTGGACGTCCCGCAGATCCAGGCCACCGTCCGCGCCCTGCTCGCGCCACCGGCGCCGCCCGCTCCGAAGGCCACGCGGACGACGGCGGCCCCCACGTCCGCGGAGACCTCGCCGGCGGCGGGGCCCGCCTCGCCGTCCTCCGTCGCGAGTGCGACGCCGACCCCCACTCCGACGTCCGCCACGCCGACGCCGACCACGTCGACCTACGCGGACTGGCAGGGCCAGCTCCAGGGCGGCAGCGTTCCCTGCGTCAAGTAGCGCGCCCGGCTCCGGCGCCGCGGGCGCGCTCTACAGGTGGTTGAAGAAGAACAGGCCCCACGCGCTGAGCGTCGCCGCGAGGGCCGCGGCCGAGAGCGTGAGCCCGACGACCGTCAGCCCCAGCGACCAGCGCGCCGCGAGCGAGGCGATGCCCGAGCCGAGCCCCGCGACCGCGGCGCCGGCACAGAGCCAGACCACCATCAGCGAGTCCCACTGCAGGAGGAGCCAGGTGCCGATCTCGGGGGCGCCGCGGGGGCCGTACCAGCCGAGCTCGGTGGTCAGGACCATGGTCACCGTCAGGGCGCCCGCGAGGGACAGCGCCCCGCACACGGTCGAGGCGATGCCGAGCACGTGCCGGTCGCGTGGATTGCCGCGGTGCGCCGACCTGCCCCAGCCGCCGCTGAGCAGCAGCCCGCGCCACGCTCGAGGATTCCCGTAGTCCACCGATCCCCCTTCCGGAGACAGTCAACACGGTCCGCGGCCCCGGGCGGTAGCGTGGCGGGATGATCCTGCGCACCTACGCCGAGCCGGACCGCGAGGCCGTCATCGCCCTCTGGCGCACCGCGGGGCTCACCCGGCCCTGGAACGACCCCGGCCGGGACATCGACCGCGCCACCTCCACCTGGCCCGAGCTCTTCGTCGCGGCCGCGGCAGAGGAGGTCGTCGGGACGGCGATGGCGGGGTACGACGGGCACCGGGGCTGGGTCTACTACCTCGCGGTGGAGCCCGGGCGGCAGGGCGAGGGGATCGGCCGCGCACTCCTGGCCGAGGCCGAGTCGCGGCTCACGGCGCTGGGCTGCCCCAAAGTCATGCTCATGGTCCGGCGCGGCAATGAGGGCGCCCACGGCTTCTACGGCGGCCTCGGGTACAGCGAGGACGAGGTCGCGACGTTCGGCAAGCGGCTCATCCCGGACTGAGGGGCGGTCGGGCATGTCTGGGATGCCGGACGACGCCCCACGGGAACCCCTGTTCGCGCCCGGCGCGGCGCGGTGTGATGGATGCAGAGGATCGAACGGTCCAGCAGACACCCACCCATCACGACGCAGGAGTCACGATGACGGAGACCACCAGCCCCGCCGCCAAGGCCGACTTCACCACCGGCGCCCGCCCGGTCCGCGCCCCCCGCGGAACGGAGATCACTGCCAAGTCCTGGCAGACCGAGGCGCCGATGCGCATGCTCATGAACAACCTCGACCCCGAGGTGGCCGAGCGCCCCGACGAGCTCGTCGTCTACGGCGGGACCGGCCGCGCCGCCCGCTCGTGGAAGGCCTTCGACGCGATCATCGCGACGCTGAAGGACATGGACGACGACGAGACCCTGCTCGTGCAGTCCGGCAAGCCGGTGGGCGTCTTCCGCACCAACGTCTGGGCCCCGCGCGTGCTCATCGCCAACTCGAACCTTGTGGGCGACTGGGCGACCTGGCCCGAGTTCCGCCGCCTCGAGGCCGAGGGCCTGACGATGTACGGCCAGATGACCGCGGGCTCGTGGATCTACATCGGCACGCAGGGCATCCTGCAGGGCACCTACGAGACGTTTGCCGCCGTGGGCCGCAAGCTCATCGCCGAGGGCCGCCATCCCGCGGCCCCCGCCCAGGGCTCCACTGAGGGCCCCCTCGCCGGGACCCTCACCCTCACCGGCGGCTGCGGCGGCATGGGCGGCGCCCAGCCCCTCGCCGTGACCCTGAACGACGGCGCATGCCTGATCGTCGACGTCGACGAGACCCGTCTCCGCCGCCGCGTCGGCAAGCGCTACCTCGATGAGGTCGAGACCGACCTCGGCACCGCGATCGCCAAGGTGTGCAGGGCCAAGGAGGAGCGCCGCGGCTGGTCCGTGGGCTACGTCGGCAACGCCGCCGAGGTCTTCCCCGAGATCCTCCGCCGCCACCGGGCCGGCGAGCTCACCGTGGATGTCGTGACCGACCAGACCTCCGCCCACGACCCGCTCAGCTACCTGCCGACCGAGTACACGGTGGAGCAGTGGAAGCCCGAGGCCGAGGCCGATCCGGAGGGCTTCACCAAGAAGGCAGAGAACGCGATGGCCCGCCACGTCCAGGCCATGGTCGAGTTCCAGGACGCGGGCGCCGAGGTCTTCGACTACGGCAACTCGATCCGCGACGAGGCCCGCAAGGGCGGCTACGAGCGCGCGTTCGCCTTCCCCGGCTTCGTCCCCGCCTACATCCGCCCGCTCTTCTGCGAGGGCCTCGGCCCGTTCCGCTGGGTGGCCCTCTCGGGCGACCCGGAGGACATCAAGGTCACCGATGCAGCCATCAAGGAGCTCTTCCCCGAGAACAAGCACCTGCACACGTGGCTCGACGCCGCCGAGGAGCGCGTCGAGTTCGAGGGCCTCCCGGCCCGCATCTGCTGGCTCGGCTACGGCGAGCGCCACCAGGCCGGCCTGCTCTTCAACCGCCTCGTCGCCGAGGGCAAGGTCAAGGCCCCGATCGTGATCGGCCGCGACCACCTCGACTCCGGCTCTGTCGCGTCCCCGTACCGCGAGACCGAGGCCATGAAGGACGGCTCCGACGCGATCGCCGACTGGCCCCTCCTCAACGCCCTGACCGCGGCCTCCTCCGGCGCCACGTGGGTCTCGATCCACCACGGCGGCGGCGTCGGCATCGGCCGTTCGATCCACGCCGGCCAGGTCTCCGTCGCGGACGGCACCGAGCTCGCGGCCGCCAAGCTCACCGCCCTCCTGACCAATGACCCGGGCATGGGCGTGATCCGCCACGTCGACGCCGGCTACGAGCGCGCCGCCGAGGTCGCCGCCGAGCGCGGCGTCAAGATCCCCATGAACCCGGCCACCGGCTCGGCCCAGTAAAGGACTCCACGGACATGACCCTCACCGCCCCCGAGACCCACCTCCCCACCCAGGTCACGCTCTCCACCCACGGCCTCACGGCCGAGGACGTGGTCGCCGTCGCCCGCCACGACGCCACCGTGGCGGTCGCACCCGAGGCGCTCGACGCCGTAGCCCGCGTCCGCGCCCACGTCGAGGAGCTCGCCGCGTCCGAGGTCCCCGCCTACGGCATCTCCACCGGGTTCGGAGCCCTCGCGAACCTGCACATCCCGCAGGAGAAGCGCACCCAGCTGCAGAAGTCGCTCATCCGCTCGCACGCCGCCGGCATGGGCCCGGCCGTGGAGCGCGAGGTGGCGCGCGCCCTCATGTTCCTGCGGGCCAAGACCCTCGCCTCGGGCCGCACCGGAGTGCGCCCCGTGGTCCTGGAGACCTTCGTGGCGCTGCTCAACGCGGGCATCACGCCCGTGATCCGCGAGTTCGGCTCGCTGGGCTGCTCGGGCGACCTCGCCCCCCTCTCCCACGTGGCCCTCGTGCTCATGGGGGAGGGCGAGGCGTTCGGGCCCGACGGCGAGCGGTGCGGCGGCGCGGGCGAGCGCTCCGTCGCGCAGCTGCTCGCCGAGCACGGCATCGAGCCCATCGTGCTGGCGGAGAAGGAGGGCCTCGCCCTGGTCAACGGCACCGAGGGCATGCTCGGCATGCTGCTCATGGCGCTCGCGGACCTCCGCCAGCTCGTCACGACCGCGGACGTCACCGCGGCCCTGTCCGTCGACGGCCTCATGGGCACCGACCAGGTGTTCCTCCCCGAGCTGCACGCTCCGCTGCGCCCGCACCCGGGCCAGGCCGACTCGGCGGCCAACATGCTGGCCGTGCTGCGCGACTCCGCGATCGTGGCCTCGCACCGCGAGGGCGACTCCCGCGTCCAGGATGCGTACTCGCTGCGCTGCGCGCCGCAGGTGGCCGGCGCCGTGCGGGACACGATCGCCCACGCGCAGGCCGTGGCCGAGCGCGAGCTCGAGGCTGCGATCGACAACCCGGTGGTCCTGCCGGACGGGCGCGTGTCCAGCAACGGCAACTTCCACGGCGCCCCCGTCGCCTACGTGCTCGACTTCCTCGCGATCGCCGTCGCGGACCTGGCCTCGATGGCCGAGCGGCGCACCGACCGCATGCTCGACCCGGCCCGCTCGCACGGCCTGCCGGCCTTCCTCGCGCACGACCCGGGCGTGGACTCCGGCCTCATGATCGCCCAGTACACCCAGGCCGGGCTCGTCTCGGACTGCAAGCGGCTGGCCGTCCCGGCCTCCGTGGACTCGATCCCGAGCTCGGCAATGCAGGAGGACCACGTGTCCATGGGCTGGCATGCCGCGCGCAAGCTCCGCAAGGCAGTGGAGAACCTGCGCCGCGTGCTCGCGATCGAGCTCGTCACGGCCGCGCGCGCCATCGACCTCCGCACCGAGGCCTCCGGCGGCGCACTCGTCCCGGGGCCCGGCGGCGCCGCGGCGCTCGAGGTGCTCCGCCGCACGGTGGCCGGCCCCGGCTCCGACCGGTTCATGTCCCCCGAGCTCGAGGAAGCGGACCGGGTGCTCGCCAGGGGCGAGCTGCTCGCGGCGGTGAGTGCCGCCGTCGGCGGCCTCCGCTGACGCACGGGAACGTCCGGTCGGGGGCTCACCCCGGCGCGCGCTGGAAAGGTGCACAACGATTCCCGCGAATCGTGGTCGGACCCTACATGGCGACGCGCCGGGGAACCCGATAGAAAGAGGTGTCCGCGGTGGCGCGGACCACACTGGGGCCATGAAGGCGTGGCTCGGATCACAGAACAACAACGGGCAGCAGGTTTCTGCACAAGGGAGTGAAGAGGCAATGAAGGCACGTGGAGCGGTACTTTCCCGGCGCGGCGCGTACCAGGCGCCGGTCGAGAACTGGACCGAACTCGCAGTGGGGGAGGTTGTCGAAGTGGTCCGGCATGCGCAGGTCGTGGCCCGCGGGACGGTCGAGGAGGTCTCCCTCAGCGGGAATGTCCTCTGGATCCTTCCGCAGGGCCCGCAGGACCGCCAGCTGTGCCTGAAGTCGGACGGGGTGATCGTCCGCCGCGGCTGAGCCACCGCTCGCCGCTGCGGCTGCCTTGCAGAGGCTCGCAAAGCGAAGGGGCCCGCACCTACCGGTGCGGGCCCCTTCGCGTTCCCGTGCGCCGCCGCCGGTCAGAGGCCCATCGTGAGCATCGTCTCGGGCGAGGGCTCGCCGGCCGCCGCGGAGAAGGTATCCAGTGCTGCGACGATCGCGGCGCGCTCCGATGGCCCGAGCCGGCCGAGGATCTCCGCCACCGACTCCCGTCGGCGCTGCGTGGCCTCGTGGACGATCCGAGCGCCCTCCTCCGCGAGCTGCACGAGGATCTCGCGCCGGCTGCCGGGGCTGGGGCTCCGTGCCACGAGGCCGGCATCCTCCATCCGGTCCAAGAAGCGGCTGAAGGTGGACGGCACGGCGTTCAGGCGGCCGGCGACGGCACCGATGGGCAGCGGCCCGGAGCTCGCGAGCACCACGAGCACCCGAAACTGCGGGAGGGTCACGGTCTCGAGCGCCTCGGTGACCGAGGTGGCGATGACTCCCAGGAGCGCCCTGGAGGCCCGGATGACCGCCTCGACGTCGGCGTCCGCGCCTCCCGGACCTGGTCCGCCTGCCTCCCGGTCGCGCTGATGCCTCTCGTCCTCCACGCCTCCCATGCTAACCTCTTGGAGAAGAAACATGCATTTGTGCAAATGTTGTTGCACTGCACATGAGGAGAGGTGCCCATGCCGTCTGCATCCGTCCGCGGTGCCCGCTGGAGGTCGGCCGCCCGTGCGGTCGGAGACCGGGTCGGCGTCAGCTCGCTGTACCTCGTGGCCCTCGCCGTGCTGGTGGGGCTCGGGGCGGGGCTCGCCGCCGTCGGCTTCCGCTGGCTCATCGTCGGCGCCACCCAGATCTTCTCCGGCACGGCCGACTACGCCGCCACGACCGGGAATCCGGCCAACCACTGGGTCCCCTGGCTCGGCCCGGCGTTCGTGGTCCTCGCCCCGGCGGTCGGAGGCCTCGTCTACGGCCCGCTCGTGCACCTGTTCGCCCGAGAGGCGCGCGGGCACGGCGTGCCCGAGGTGATGTACGCCGTCGCGCGCAAGGGCGGGCGGATCAAGGGGCGCGTCGCGGTGGTGAAGGCCCTCGCCTCCGCACTCACCATCGGCTCGGGCGGCTCGGTGGGGCGCGAGGGGCCGATCGTCCAGATCGGGTCCGCCCTCGGCTCGCGTCTGGGGACGCTCGCGGGATTCTCCGAGTCCCAGCTGCGCACCCTCGTCGCGTGCGGAGCTGCCGGCGGCATCGCCGCGACGTTCAACGCGCCGCTCGCCGGCGTCTTCTTCGCCCTCGAGCTCATCCTCCGCGACTTCGCCGCGCGGTCCTTCGCCGCGGTCATGCTCTCCTCGATCGCCGCCTCGGTGGTCGGGCGATCCCTGCTGGGAAACTACCCGTTCCTGCCCCTGCCCGCCTTCACGGTCTCCGACCCCGGCGAGATGCTCGTCTTCGCGCTCCTGGGGCTCGTGGCGGGCGGGGTCGGCGTCCTCTTCTCCAAGGTCCTCTATGCGATCGAGGACGCCTGCGACTGGCTCTGGCGCGGACCGGAGTGGCTGCGCCCCGCCGTCGGCGGCCTTCTCCTCGGTTGCCTGCTCCTCGTCCTCCCGCAGATGTACGGCGTGGGCTATCCGGTGCTGCAGAACAGCATCCTCGGCCACTACGCCCTGCCGTTCCTGCTGCTGCTGACCGTGGCGAAGATGGCGGCCACGAGCCTCACCATCGGCATCGGCGGCTCGGGCGGCGTCTTCGCTCCCTCCCTCTTCATCGGCGCCACCACAGGGGCGGCGTTCGGCCAGATCGCCGCCGCGGCCATGCCGTCCCTCGCCGGGCAGACCGGTGCGTTCGCGCTCGTTGGCATGGGCGCCGTCTTCGCGGGCTCGACGCGGGCCGCGATCACTGCGGGGCTGATCATCTTCGAGCTCACGGGGGAGTACTCGCTCATCCTGCCGCTCCTGCTCGCCGTCCTCGTTGCGACCGCCGTGTCCGCGCTCGCCAGCCGTGACACGATCTACACGCGCAAGCTCCTCCGGCGGGGCATCGACCTCTCGGCGCCGCAGCAGCGGGGCGCGCTCCACGGGCTCACGGTGGCCCAGGCGATGACGGCTCCGCCGCAGCCCCTCGCCGCGACCCTGCCGGTCCGCGAGGCTGCCGCGCTGCTCGCGGGGTCGGCCGAGCGGGCGGCACCCGTGGTCGACGGCGCGCGGCGGCTCACCGGGGTCGTCACCGCGGCGGTGCTCGCCGAGGGCCTCGAGGACGACGACGTCGAGGGCCTCACCGCGGGAGACCTCGCCCAGTCGGCCGGCGCCCTGCGGGAGGCGGACGAGCTCTCCGACGGCGTCGACCTCGTGCTCGCCGCCGCGGACACCGACGGCCTTCCGGTGGTCGACGAGGAAGGGGTGCTCACCGGCTGGCTCGACACGAAGCACGTGCTGCGCTGGCTCATGGCCTCGTCCTGAGCAGCATCGTCGTCCTATGGGTAAGGGAGCATCATGGTACCGATCTGGCTGACTGTGCTCGCCTGGGCATCCCTCGCTGCGGCCGCGGCCAGCGCCGCCGTCATCCTCTTCGACATCTACGCGCGGGGACACCGCCTCCGGATGCGGGTGATGGAGGCGGTATGGCCCGTCACGGCGCTCTACCTCGGGCCTGTCGCTGTGTGGGGATACTGGCGCTACGGGCGCACCACGAGCTCCCGGTGGCTCAAGGACCGCGGACTCGACGAGCCCCCGGAGAAGCCCTTCTGGGCCCAGGTCGCGGTCGGCGTCAGCCACTGCGGCGCGGGCTGCACGCTGGGTGACATCATCGCCGAGACCGGGGTCTTCCTCCTCGGCCTCCAGATTGCGGGCACCGCGCTGTGGGCGGAATACGCGGGCGACTACCTCTTGGCAGTCCTCCTCGGGCTCGCGTTCCAGTACTTCGCGATCGCCCCGATGCGCGGGCTCGGCCTCAGGAAGGGGATCGCGGCTGCCGCGAAGGCCGACGTGCTCTCCCTGACCGCCTTCGAGGTGGGGCTCTTCGGATGGATGGCGCTCATGGCGTTCGTCTTCTTCCCCGGCCCGCACCTCCACCCCGACTCGCCCGTGTACTGGTTCCTCATGCAGGTCGGCATGGTGATCGGCTTCGCCACGGCATGGCCGGCGAACGTCTGGCTCATCCGCAAGGGGGTCAAGGAGGCGATGTAGCCGCGGTGCCGCCGCCCTACGCCGTGGAGGCCTCCGGCTCGAGGTCGACCACCACGAGCTCCGGGGCGGCCGCGCCGCCAGCGGCGGCCGCCAGGCTCGCCCCGAGGTGCCTGCTCACCGGGCCGTGCGGAACCTTGCGCACCACGACCGCGCGGGCGCCGACCTGCGCCGCGTGCCGGGCGATCACCTCGGCCGACGCCGCGTGGTCGCCCACGCTGTGCAGGACGAGGCCCCGGACGGCGAGGCCCGCGCCGGCAAGGCGGTCCAGATGCCCCGCCACGGCGGCACGCGCCTCGGCCTCCGTCTCCGGGCCCACGGCGAGCTCCTCGATGATCTCCGTCTCGCGGACGTGGACGACCTCGAGCGGCGCTCCGACGCGGGAGGCGAGCTCGGCGGCGCGGTCCACAACCTCGGCAGCGGCCGGGTTGGCGCGGACGGCCACGACGATCGGCCGCTCACCGGAGGGCGCCGCCCCGAGCGGCTCGAGTGCCGGCAGGACGGGCTCGGGCTCTTCGCCCCCGTGCTCGGCCGCGGTGACGAGCCTGGCGCCCGAGGCGAGGACCGGCACCGCGAGCAGGAAGGCAGCCGCTCCGACCCAGAACGCGACACTCTGGGTGGTGACCTCGGCGATCTTGCCCGCCACGAAGGGCGCGAGCCCACCGCCGATGAACCGGATGAACCCGTAGGACGACGACGCGACGGACCGCTCGACGGGGGCCACGAGCATGACCGCCTGCGTGGTGAGCGTGTTGTTGATGCCGATGAACGCCCCGCTCACGATCACGGCCACCATGACGACGCCGGGCTGGTTCACCCCGAGCGCGATGACCGCCATCACCACGGCAAGGCCCACCATGTTCGCGTACAGCACGGCCACCGTGCCGAACCGGCGCTGGAGCCTCGGGGCGAAGAACACGGCGAAGAGCGCCACGAGGACGCCCCAGCCGAAGAAGACGAGCCCGAGCTCGTGCGGGCCGAGCTTCATGGGATACGGCGCGTACCCGAGCATCGTGAAGAAGCCCCAGTTGTAGAGCAGGGCCATGATCCCCATTGTCAGCAGGCCGCGGTGCCTCAGCGCCGTCAGCGGGGCGCTGAGCTTGGTCTTCTGGGCCGGTTTGGGCTGCCGGGGCACGAACAGGAGCGTCGCGATGAGGGCGATGCCCATGAGCACCGCGACGCCGTAGAACGGACCGCGCCAGGAGATGCTGCCGAGCTCCCCTCCCAGCAGGGGCCCCACCGCGATGCCGATGCCGAGAGCCGTCTCGTAGAGGATGATCGCTCCGGAGAAGCCGCCCTTCGCCGAGGCGACGATCACGGCGAGGCTCGTGGCGATGAAGAGCGCGTTGCCCAGGCCCCATCCGGCCCGGAAGCCGATGATCCCGCCGATCGTGCCGGAGGTCCCGGCCAGGGCGGCGAAGACCACGATGAGGGCGAGGCCCACGACCAGGGTCCACTTCGACCCGATCCGGCTCGAGACCCAGCCCACGCCGAGCATGGCCACCGCCGTCACCACGAGGTAGCTCGTGAACAGCAGCGAGACGTCGCTCGGCGAGGCATGCAGCCCCGAGGCGAGCGCGGGGAGGATCGGGTCGACGAGGCCGATGCCCATGAAGGAGATGACGCACGCGAACGCCACCGCCCACACGGCGCCGGGCTGCTTGAAGGGGCTGGCTGGGGCGTTTCCGTGGTGCGCACTCATGGGCGGTCCTCTTCCTCCTGGCTCGGGTTCTCGCGCTGGTCCGGGTTCTCGCGCTGGTCTGGGTCGCGGGAGGGCGGCGGATCGGAGCCCACGAGACGCTCGAGCGCCGGGAGCGCCGCGGCGACAGCCGCCCGGTCCGCCGGATCGAGGCCGCCCAGCAGCTCGTCGAGGAACGCCACGCGCCGGGCGCGCCGCTGCCCGAGGACGTCCCGGCCCCGGGCCGTGACGCCCACGAGGACGCCGCGGCGGTCGCCCGCGGCGGTCATGCGCTCCACGAGCCCGTCGGCGGTCATCCGGCCCACGAGCTGGGTCATGGCCGGCTGCGAGACGCCCTCGGCCTGGGCGAGCTCGGTGACCCTCAGGGGGCCTTCCGCCCCGAGCCGTCCGAGCGCGCTCGCTGCCGAGGTGCTGATCCCGCCCACGGACGAGATGGTGCGCAGGCGCCGCACGAGCTGCTCGAGCAGGAGCGAGAATCGCCCCACGAGCTGCGGATCGGATGGGCGCGCGGACGGCATGCGGAGATTATTGCATAAGGCACTTATAAATCATGCGAGGAGGGTGGCGACGAGTCGCGCCGCGACCCGCGCGGTGCGACCGTCGAGGTCGAAGGCCGGGTTCAGCTCCGCGATGTCGGCGTGGAGCAGCTTCCCGCCCGCCACGACCCGGCGCACGACGGCGATGATCACCTCGAGCGGCACCCCCACCGCGGCGGGCGCGGACACCCCCGGCGCCACTGCGGCCGGCAGGACGTCGAGGTCGATCGTGAGGTAGACCGCGTCCAGGTCCGCGAGGAAGTCCTCGACGAAGGACTCGGCGGTCTCCCTCGTCGTGTACTCGTCGAGCAGGTAGCGCACCCGCAGCTCGTCCGCCCGCTGGAACAGGGCACGGGTGTTGTTCGGCTGCGAGATCCCCAGCACCGCGTACTGCAGCTCGCGGCCCTCGGCGGCCTCGGCCCGGGCCATCTGGAGGAACGGGGTCCCGGAGGTCGCGCGGTCCTCGTTGCGCAGGTCGAAGTGCGCATCGAGGTTGAGGACCCCGACCCTGGCCCCGCCGGTGCGCTCCGACTGCACGAGGCCCACATAGCTCGCGTAGGCCGTCTCGTGGCCGCCGCCGAGCCCCACGGTGAGCGCGCCGGCGTCGAGCGCGGCGGCCAGTGCCGCGCCGAAGCGGTCCTGGCCTCCCTCGAGGTCCCCGGGGAACTCGTCCCCGCCGGTGACCACGGCGACGTCCCCGGCGTCGAACACCTCCCGGTCGAGGTGGAAGGCGAGCGGGCCGAGGGCCGCGCGGATCGCCCCCGGGCCCTCGGCCGCGCCCAGCCGGCCCTTGTTGCGCCGCACGCCCTCCTCCGAGCGGAATCCGAGCAGCACAGCGGGACGCGACCGGGCGCCGTCGTGCGCCGCGGCCGCCGCGGCGAGCGCCTCGGGCGTGTAGGGCCGCACGGCCTGCCACCAGCGGCGGTGCTCCGCGGAGTCTCCGTCGTTGCGGCCGAGCCACGGCTCGCACGGGATGTCTATGGGCTCGCTCATCCTCCCAGCACACAGCATCGGACCGGGCCCACGCCAGTGCCCGCGGCCTTCGATGTCCGGGGCCCCGGATTCGATGCCGGCCGCCCCTCGCCTCAGCGCCGCGGCGGGGGCAGGATAGGGACACCACACGGCCGGCTGGGGAGCAGGAGCAGGAGGAATCCATGGCGGGCAAAGGGACCAACGGGTCCACGAAGGCCCCCGGGGCCGCGGACCGTTCGGAGTTGATCCGCAATGTGGTGCTCGTGGGCCACTCGGGTGCGGGGAAGACCACGCTCCTCGAGGCGATCCTCGCCTCGACCGGGGCGATCGCGCGACGGGGCACGATCGCGGACGGCACCACCGTGGGGGACTCGGATCCCGCGGCCGTCCGCCAGCAGCGCTCGGTAGCGCTGTCCCTGGCGCCGGTGACGGTGGGGGAGACCAAGGTCAACCTCCTGGACACCCCCGGGTACGCCGACTTCGTGGGCGAGCTCCGCGCGGGGCTGAGGGCCGCCGACGCCGCCCTCTTCGTCGTCTCGGCCGCCGAGGAGGTCGACGCTGCGACCGCCGCCCTATGGGACGAGTGCGCGCGCGTGGGGATGCCGCGCGCCGTCGTGGTCAGCAAGCTCGACCATCCCCGCGCCGACTACGATGCCGCGCTCGCCCGCTGCCAGGCCGCGTTCGGCGACTCCGTGCTCCCGCTCTACGTCCCCGTGGCATCCGGCGGTGCGCCGACGGGCCTGCTCGGCCTGCTCACCCGGACCGTCTCGGACTACCCTGACGAGGCGGCGCAGCCGGGCACGCCGCCCCAGACGCGGCCCGCCACCGCCGAGGAGCTCGACGGCAGGGACGAGGCGCGCGGGGCCCTCATCGAGGGCATCATCGCCGAGAGCGAGGACGAGACGCTCATGGACCGCTACCTGGGCGGCGAGGACATCGGCCTGGACACGGTCATCGGCGACCTCGAGAAGGCCGTGGCCAGCGGCTCCTTCTTCCCGGTCGTGCCGACCGCAGCGCTCGCCGGCATCGGGACGGCGGAGGTCCTCGAGGTCATCCGTCGGGGCTTCCCGTCCCCCGCCGAGCATGCCGTGCCCCCGGTCACGGACCTCGGAGGCAGGCCGGTCAGGGGGCTGCGCTGCGACCCGGACGGGCCGCTCGTGGGCGAGGTCGTGCGGACCACCGTGGACCCGTTCCTGGGCCGGGTGTGCCTCGTGCGGCTCTTCTCCGGCACGCTGCGCGAGGACACGCCCGTCCACGTGGCGGGGCACGGCCTCGCCGAGCGCGGCCACCCGGACCACGACGCCGACGAGCGGCTGGGCCACCTCTACACCCCGTTCGGCGCGACGCTGCAGGCCGCCCCACACGCCGTGGCGGGGGACCTCTGCGCGGTCGCGCGGCTGGGCGCGGAGACCGGGGACACGGTCTCCGCGCGCGAGACTCCCCTCCTGGTCGCGCCGTGGGAGATGCCGGAGCCGCTCATGCCCGTGGCCGTGGAGGCCGCTTCCCACGGCGACGAGGACGCGCTCGCCAAGAGCCTCGCCAAGGTCGCGGCCGGCGATCCGACCCTGCGGGTGGAGCGGAATCCGGAGACCCATCAGCTCGTCCTGTGGTGCATGGGCGAGGCGCACGCGGAGGTGGTGCTGGACCGGCTGCGCGACCAGGGGGTCAAGCTGCAGACGGTCGACGTCGTCACGCCCCTGCGCGAGACCTTCGCCGCCCCGGCGGCCGGGCACGGGCGGCACGTCAAGCAGTCCGGCGGCCACGGCCAGTTCGCGATCTGCGACATCGAGGTCGAGCCCCTCGAGCGCGGCGCCGGGTTCGAGTTCGCGGACCGCATTGTGGGCGGGGCCATCCCGAGGCCGTTCGTCGAGTCCGTCGAGAAGGGGGTCCGGGCGCAGATGTCCAAGGGCGTGGCGGAGGGCTTCCCCGTGGTCGACATCCGGGTGACCCTCGTGGGCGGCAAGACGCACAGCGTGGACTCCTCCGACGCCGCCTTCCAGGCCGCGGGGGCCCTCGCGCTGCGCGAGGCCGCGGCCTCCGCGAGGATCCAGCTGCTCGAGCCGGTCTCGGCCGTGACCATCAGCGTGCCGGCCGACTACGTCGGCGCGGTCATGAGCGACCTCTCGTCCCGGCGGGGGCGCCTCACCGGGACCACCTCCGCCGGCGAGACGACCGAGATCAGTGCCGAGGTTCCCGATGCCGAGCTCCTGCGGTACGCGGTGGAGCTGCGCGGGCTCACCGCCGGCACGGGGACGTTCCGGCGCGAATACCTCCGCCACGATCCCGCGCCGCGCTGACCTCGGGCCGGACCCTTGCGGGCCAGCCGTGCGCTACCTAGATTGTCTAGGTATGGGACGCAGTGGCGTGAACGGGCAGCTCGACCTCCTCCTCCTCGCCTCGCTCGGTGCGGGCGAGGCCCACGGATATGCGCTCATCGCGCGCATCCACGAGCGCAGCGGAGCACGGTTCGAGCTCCAGGAGGGCTCGGTCTACCCTGCGCTCCACAAGCTCGAGGCGGCGGGCTGGGCCGCGAGCCGGTGGGCGGACGCCGCCGCGCGACGCCGCGTCTACTCCCTGACCACGGCGGGGCGCGCGGAACTCGAACGTAGGACGCGGGAATGGAACGGATTCGCCTCTGGGGTCCGCGGCGTCCTCGGAGCGGCGCAGTGAACGCGCGGCCGGGAGCCGGAGGCGCCATCGAGGCCTACCTCGACGAGCTCTTCGCGGCGGCCAGGGACGCCGAGCCCGCGGCCGCCCGCCGGCTGCTCGCCGAGGCCGAGGCCCACCTGCGCGAATCGGCAGCCCGTCTGGGAGCCCAGGGCCTCGGGCCCGAGGAAGCCGAGACGGAGGCGGTGCGCCGGTTCGGGTCCGTAGCCGCCGTGACCCCGGCGCTGCGGACGCCGCTGCGCTCGGTCGGCCGCCTGCCGCTGCACGCGCTCGTGCGGCCAGCCGTGGGGCTCGCGGCCCTCGGGGCGATCGCCGTGGGACTCAGCGGTGTGCTCTCCGAGGTGTTCGGACGACTGTGGGGCGCAGGGTTCGTGTCCGGCGACCTCCCTGGGGTCGCCTACACCGCCGCGCGCTGCGCCGTCCTGCAGGCGCCGTATCCGGGCCTCGACTGTGCCCAGGCGGCTGCCCAGCACCACTGGGGCGAGGTGGTCGAGGGCCGCGTGTTCCTCGGCGCAGTGGGCATCGTGCTGCTGGTCCTGTGGGGGATCCTGCCCCCAGACCTCCCGCTCCCCGCGGGGCTCGTCCCGGGGCTCGGCGCTGCGGCCTTCCTGCTGGCCTCGGCGGCCACCGGGCTCGCCGCCGGCAGCGCCGCCGTCCAGGGCGGGCAGGGGGTCGGCGCATGGCTCAGCGCCACGAGCGTCGCCCTTCCGCTCGGCCTGGCGCTGGGCGTGCTCGCCGCCGTCCGGGCGCGCCGGCAGCCGGCCCTCAGGGACGCGGCAGCACGGTGAGGACCCGCTCCACGAACAGGGCGAACTCCTCCATGAAGTGCCGCAGGAACTCCTCGGTGCTCGGGTCGGTGACCTCGCCGTCCTCCGTGATGAGCCCCGGGAGGAACTGCAGGTACGCCTCGGGCGCGCTCATCTGGGGCGAATTGCAGAAGGCGAGCACCCCGCGCAGGTTCTGCTGCGCCACGGCGGTCCCGATCTTGCCCGGGGAGGTGCCGATGATGGCGGACGGCTTGCGGTTGAACGAGTTGGTGCCCCACGGGCGCGAGGCCCAGTCGATGGCGTTCTTGAGGGCGCCGGGGATGTCCCGGTTGTACTCGGGCGTGACGAAGAGGACGGCGTCGACGCGCTCGATCGCCTCCTTCAAGGCCCGCCCCTCCGGCGGGTAGTCGGCGTCGAAGTCGTGGTTGTACAGCGGGAGGTCCTTGATCGGGATCTCCTCGAACGCGAGCGAGTCGGGGGCGAGGCGGATGAGCGCCCTGGAGAGCGTGCGGTTGATCGACTTCTGGGACAGGCTGCCGATGAAGTAGCCGACGGTGTAGGCCATTCGCGTGGTCCTTCCAGTGCTGGCGCCGCAGGTGGGGGTGCAAGCGGTACGGCCGCGGCGCCGTCGTCAGCGTACGACGCCGCCCTGCCTGCCGGAAGGCATTAGGCCCGGGCCGGCGCCCGCTGCCGGGACCCGGGTCTAGGGCGGTCCCGACCCCAAGGCTGCACGAAAGAAGCCCTCCCCTTCGGACAGTGCCCCGGGATGCAGACCGAGGCTCTGACCGAAGGGGAGGGCGAAAGTCCACGCCTAGAAGCCGAGGACCTTCTCGACCGGGCCGATCCCGAAGAAGATGAGGAACGCGGCGGCCACAGCCCACATGAGCGGGTGGATCTCCTTGGCGCGGCCCTGGAAGAGGCGCACGAGCACGTAGGAGATGAAGCCGGCGCCGAGGCCGTTCGCGATCGAGTAGGTGAACGGCATGAGGCCGATCGTGAGGAACGCCGGGATCGCGATCCCGAGGTCGTGCCAGTCGATCCTCGCGACCTGCTGGAACATGAGGAAGCCCACGATCACGAGCGCGGGGGCCACGGCCTCGAACGGCACGAGGTTGATCAGCGGGGTCAGGAACATCGCCACGAGGAGCAGCGCGCCCGTGACCACGGAGGCGAGGCCCGTCCGGGCGCCCTCGCCGATGCCCGCGCCGGACTCGACGAAGATCTGGTTGGAGGAGATCGATGTGCCGCCGCCGGCGATCGCGCCGAACGCGTCGACCAGGAGCACCCGGTCCACATTCGGGATCTGGCCGTTCTCGTCCATGGTGCCGGCCTCGCGGGCCAGACCCACCATGGTGCCCATGGCGTCGAAGAAGATGCTCAGCAGGATCACGAACGCCATGAGGAGGGCGCCGAGGGTGCCCAGGTGTGCGAAGGCGCCCAGCGGATTGGCCTGGCCGAACAGGCTCAGGTCCACGGGCGCGATGTTGCCGAGGCCCGGGACCACGAGCGACCAGCCCGCGGGGTTGGGGGCCTGGCCCGGGGCCACGGACGGGCCCACGTGGAAGACGAGCTCGACGATGTTCGCGAGGATGGTCGCGGCGATGATGCCGATCAGGAGCGCGCCGCGCACCTTGCGGACCATGAGGGCGATCGTGAGGACCAGGCCCACCACGAACACGAGCGTGGGCCAGCCCACGAGCCGCCCGGCGTCGCCGAGACCCAGCGGCACGGTGGTCCCGGCCGCGTCGGGGATGCGTCGCACGAAGCCAGCGTTGACGAGCCCGATGAGGGCGATGAAGACGCCGATGCCCACCACGATCGCCGTCTTGAGCCCCTCGGGCACCGCCTTGAACACCGCGGTGCGGAAGCCGGTGAGCACGAGCACGAACATGACCACGCCGGCCACGAGCACGAGGCCCATCATGTCCGGCCACGTCACGTTCGGGTGGGTCGCCACGGTCACGGCCACGAACGCGTTCACGCCCAGTCCCGTCGCGAGCGCGAACGGGTGCTTGGCCCACACGCCCATCAGGATCGTCAGGATGCCGGCCACGAGGGCGGTCATCGCCGCGACCCGCGGGATGCCGAGGTGGTTTCCGGCCGCGTCGGCCCCCGAGAGGATCAGCGGGTTGAGGACCACGATGTAGCTGAGCGCGAAGAACGTCGCGAGGCCGCCGCGGATCTCGCGGGCTACCGTCGAGCCGCGCTCGCTGATCTTGAAGTACCGGTCCACTGCCGATGCCATGGGCGCTCCTGGTGAAGGGGATTGAGGGGTGCGGGGCGTCCCGGGCAGCCGGAAGGCCGGGTCAATACTACTCGCCAGTTGTGGGCCCTCTGGCCGGAAAATACGCTGGTGTGATGCAGATCCTCCGCCGCCTCCGCGTGTCCTCGGCCCGTGGGACCGTTGCGGCGTCCGCTGCCCTGACGGTCCTCGCGCTCCTCCTGGTCGCCCCGGCCCCGGCCTTCGCCCACGACGCGCTGGAAGGCTCCGCCCCGACGTCGGGCGCGACGGTGGCCGCGGCGCCGGGGGAGGTGCGGCTGGACTTCAGCGAGACGCCCCTCGGCGTGGGCGCGCAGATCACGGTGACCGACCCCGCCGGGAGGGTCGTCTCGGACGGCGCCCCCGAGGTGGTCGACCGCAGCGTCCACCAGAAGCTCAGCGCCGGCGGCCCGGCGGGCGCCTACACGGTGGTGTGGCGCGTGGTGAGCTCGGACTCGCACCCGATCGAGGGGACCTTCACCTTCACGGTCGCCGCGGGAGGCACGACGCCGGCCTCCGGCACCGGGGCGTCCGCGGGGCCGGGCACGCCGCCCGGGATCCAGGCCTCGCAGCCGGGCACTGCGCAGACGGCCCCTCCCGCGCCGGCGGCCCCGTCGGAGCCGTTCCCGTGGATGGTCGTGGTGTTCGCCGTAGTTGCCGTCGGACTCCTCGCGGCGCTCGGGGCGGGCGCCCGGCGCCGGCTCTCCCGCGGGGAGGAAATGCCCGGGGACCCGGAAGGGGACTGACCCGGAAGGGAACGGGCCCGTCTTGCCTGGCGGGAGTCCCGCGCGTCAGGCCGGCTGGAGGCCGGCGCCGACCTGCGCGGACACCTCGGCGCCCACGTGCTTGGCCTGCAGGAGCACCTCGCGGGTGCTGGGTGCGGCCAGCCCCGTTACGCCCACGAGGTAGAGGCCGATCTGCCCGAGGGCCTCGAGCAGGTGCTCGCCGAGGGAGTAGCCGAGGTCGGCGAGGAAGCGCCGCAGCTGGTTGTGCGCGCAGCGGGTGAGCACCACGGCGTCCGCGTACAGGACGCCGGTGTCGGTGCGCACGGCCCACCGTGCCGGCGCCCCGGGCTCCTGCGCCTCGACGAGGGCGAGGTGGCGCGCGGTGAGGTGGTGGCGCACGTCGAGGCCGTGGCTCACGGCGTGCTTGCGGAGGTGGCGCAGCACCTCGAGGTACTCCATGGACTCGGCGCTCGAGAGGTCCGCGACCCGCAGGGCGCACGTGGCGGTGGTGGGGGCCGAGCTCTCGAGCCCGTCCACGGTGACGGTGGCCACGGCGTGGCGGGCGAGCTCTGCGGCGACTGCGAGCCCGGACAGGCCCGTCCCGATCACGATGGCACTCGTCGACTCGGAGCAGGGGTCCTCGTCCTGGAGCGCCCCGGGCTGCGGGCTCGGCGCGTCCTCATGGCGCGATGGCTTGGGCACGGGGCTGGTCCTCCTGCGGAGTTGCATGGTCGGTTGCTGCTCGCGCGGTTCCCCCGACACTGCTTGCAGAACACCACCCCGCATCCGAAAGGTTCGTTCCAGAACGGGGTGACGCACTCGACCCTACAGAAAATCCGGGCGCTTCGGTAGACCGTTCTGTGACCTTGTGGACGGTTCCTCCGGGCGGCCTTGACCACCCCTCTGTCACGGGGGACATTGGCCATGTGGGGGCCGTGTTAGGCTCCCAGCGAGTCGAGGAGGATGCCATGGACGCCCAGCTCCACCCCCAGGACGATGCGGCCGGCGGAGAGCCGGCTGGAGCCGATCTCCCCACGGGGATCGTGGTCGGCGTCGACGGCTCCGAGCATGGCCGGTGCGCCCTCGCATGGGCGGCCCAGGAGGCCCGGCGGCGCCGGCGCCCCCTCCATGTCGTGACGGCCTACAGCGTTCCCCTCTTCGCGGCGTCGGGCCTGGACGGCGGCTACGCGACCTTCGACGACACCGTGATCCGCGACGGCGCGGAGGCCGTCCTCAGGGAGGCGATCGAGCAGCTCGGCGACGTCGAGGGCCTCGAGGTCACCTCCTCCGTCGAGTCCGGCGACGCAGCCGGAGTGCTCCTCGAATTCTCCAGGGCAGCAGAGCTCCTCGTGTTCGGCTCCCGCGGCCGCGGCGGGTTCGTCGGCAGGCTCCTTGGCTCCGTCTCGAGCGCCCTCCCCGCCCATGCACACTGCACCACCGTGACCGTTCCGCTGCGCTTCGCGGAGCGGATCGGCGGCGTCATCGAGGACCGGCATGTCCGCGAGGAGCAGTCCAAGGAAGGCCCCGTGCGCGTCGAGGACGTGGTGGCGGTCGGCGTCGACGGCTCAGACCAGGCCCGAGTGGCGGTCCTCGTGGCGGCCGAGGAGGCGATGATGCGGGGCGTTCCGCTGCGGGTCGTCTGCGCGGTGCCGCAGTTCAGCGGGAGCCTCGCGTGGGTCCCCGCGCCGGTGGACAGGGAGCAGCTGTTCCAGGACATCCGCGCCCAGCTCAAGGCGGGGACGGCTTGGCTCCAGAGCCACTTCCCCGACCTCGAGGTGCAGACGAGCCTGCTCGACGGCGCCCCCGTGGACGTGCTCGTGGACGTCTCGCACACCGTCGACCTCCTCGTGCTCGGCACGCGCGGCCGCGGCGGCTTCACCGGCATGCTGCTCGGCTCGACGACGGACGGCGTCCTCCACCACGCCAAGGGCCCCGTCATGGTCGTTCCCGACAGCGCCGACGAGCGCCTCGCCGACCGGGCGTCCTTCGGCCCGATGCTCGCCCACTAACCTCACCCCACCACCCACCCGGGCGCCCGTTTCGGGTACGCATCTCGTCGCCCTTTCCCCCTTCCGGGTACGTATCCCGGCGGTTTTTCGGCGTTTCGGGTACAAGACGGCCTTGCTTCTGGCCGCGGTGCGCACGACGCCGGTCCCCGCCTTGGTGCGGTTCCCAGCGGCAGCCCATGGTCGCCGTCGTACCCGGAATGCCAGAAAGACGACGAGATGCGTACCCGAAACGCAGGGGGCGGCGGGATGAGGAGGGCGGGACGGCGGATGAGGAGGGCGGGGCGGCGGGATGAGGAAGGCGGGGCGGCGGGTCAGCCCCAGCCCAGCTCGTGGAGGCGGGCGTCGTCGATCCCGAAGTGGTGCGCGAACTCGTGCACCACGGTCACGAGGATCTCCTGGACGACCTCCTCACGGGTGGAGCACATCTGCAGGATCGGCTCGCGGAAGATCGTGATGCGGTCGGGAAGCGAGCCGGCGGCGTACCACTCGCCCCGCTCGGTGAGCGGCGTACCCTCGTAGAGGCCCAGCAGGACCGTGTCCGGGTCCTCGTGGGCGCCCGGGACGTAGGTGTCCTCGATGAAGACGGCCACATTGTCCATGTGCTTGGCGACGCGCCGCGGGATCCGGGCGAGGGCGGCGTCGACGGCCGCCTCGAACTCATCCTCGCCCATCCATGCCCCGCCCATGCGCCCCACTCTACTGATTTGTCTGGCCAGAGAGGCCGGCCCTATAGTTTGATGGTCTGGCTGGCCCCCATCGTCTAGTGGCCTAGGACACCGCCCTTTCACGGCGGCGACACGGGTTCGAATCCCGTTGGGGGTACGCAGGATGAGGATTTGGGAAGGCCCCGAAGGGTCTGCTAGGATCTAAGTCTTGTGAGCGGGGTTCAGCCCGCAAATACGAGGCCCTGTAGCGCAGTTGGTTAGCGCGCCGCCCTGTCACGGCGGAGGTCGCGGGTTCAAGTCCCGTCAGGGTCGCTTCGGCGACATGGCCCACGGTCAGTTGCCTTTCGGTGAGAGATCATCGAGGCTCTGTAGCTCAGTTGGTAGAGCGTTCGACTGAAAATCGAAAGGTCACCGGATCGACGCCGGTCGGAGCCACTTCAGCCAGAGGCCCCCGCAGCAGCGGGGGCCTCTGTTGTTTCCCTGTGGACCTCGTCCGCGGACGCGCTGCTCCACCGGGCCTTTGGGCCGTGGCCGACCGGGAGCTGCCGCCCCTAGCGTCGTTCCATGGGACACATCAAGGTGAGCACGTCCATCGACGCTCCGGTCGAGCGGGTGGTCGAAGTGGCGGCGGACCCGGAGCACTGGGCGTCGTGGTGGGTGAAGCTGGGCGAGGCCGAGAAGATCGAGGGCGACGGCGGTCCGGGCACCGTTGTGGAGCACAAGTACCTCATGGCCGGGGTCCCCTTCCACGTGACGACCCGGGTCACCGAGAGCAGCCCGACTCCGACCGGCGGTCAGCGCATCCGCCTCGAGTTCGAGGGGCCCCTCCGTGGCTGGCAGGTGTGGGACTACGAGCCGGCAGGGAACGGCACCCGGGTGACGGCGGAGTTCGACTACAACGTGCCGGGGAGCGCCATCGGGAAGTTCGCGGACGAGCTCATCATCGAGCGGATGCAGGAGCGGGCGCGCCAGCAGACGCTCGAGAACCTCAAGCTCCTGGCCGAGGCCGGCTGAGCACGCCCGCCGGGCGGCACTCACCCGCGCCGCACCCGGAGCGACAGTCCCACCGCGGCGACCAGCGCGAGCCCCGAGAGGACGGCGGCGGAGACGAACCCGGCCCGGCCCCCGGCGAGGAAATCGCCCGGGACCGCGAAGGCAGCATAGGTCGATGCAACGATGGCGAGGCCCACCGCGCCGCCGAGCTGCTGCATGGTCTGGAACAGGCCCGACGCCGAACCGGCATGCTCGGGCTCGACGTCCCGAAGCGCGAGGGTCGTGAGCGGCATGAAGGTCAGGCCCGCGGAGATCCCGGTGCACAGGAGCGCGCCGACGACGACCGCGAACGGCGTCTCTGGCCCCAGCTGGGTGAGCGGGAGGAACCCCACCACCCGCAGCAGGGCGCCCGCGGTCACGAGCCGCTCGGGGCCGAAGCGCTCGACCAGCCGGGAGATGATCCGCGAGACCGCGAAGATGCTCAGCGGCATCGGAAGGAACACGAGCCCTGTCACGAGAGGGGACAGGCGGAGGACGTCCTCGAGGTACTGGACCATCAGGAAGAACATCGCGAGCATGCCGCCGAAGGTCGCCGCCATGGTCGCGAGGGCGCTGAGCCGGCTGGGGCTCCGGAGCAGCTCGGGGCGCAGGAGTGGGTGCGCCACGCGGAGTTCGGTGACGCCCAGCGCAGCCAGCAGCGCCACGCCGACGGCGAGGCCGCCGATCGTCCGGGCGTCCGCCCAGCCGAAGTCCGCCGCCTGGAGCAGCGCCCACACGATCGCGACCGCCCCGCCGGTTGCGGTCACGGCGCCGAGCACGTCGAAGCGCCCGGACCGGCGCGGGGTCTCGTCGACGAGCCGCGGGACCGCCACGAGGATCAGGGCCCCGATGGGCACGTTGATGAAGAGCGTCCACCGCCAGTTGGCGGCGTCGGTGAGGATGCCGCCGAGGATGAGGCCCAGCGCGCCGCCCATGGAGGCAATGGCGGAGAAGAGGGCGAGCGCGCGGTGGCGCGCGCCGTCGTCCTTCGCGGAGGTGGTGACGAGCGCGAGCACGCTCGGTGCGGCGAACGCGGCCCCGAGGCCCTGGAGGGCGCGGGCCACGACAAGGACGACGGGTGAGGCCGCGAGGCCTCCGAGGAGTGAGAAGGCGGTGAAGGCCCCGACCCCGACGAGGAAGGTGCGGCGGCGTCCGAGGACGTCTCCGACCCTGCCTCCCAGCAGCAGGACGCCGCCGAAGGCGAGGGCGTAGGCGTTGAGCACCCAGCTGAGCTGGGCGGGGGAGAAGCGGAGGTCCACGGCAATGTGTGGGAGCGCGACGTTCACCACGGTCGCGTCGAGGACGAGCATGAGCTGGGCGAGCATGACCAGCCAGAGGCCGGCGTTTCCCGCGCGGCTGCTTCTGGCGGGGCCGGTGGACTGCCCGGCTGCGGGCACGCGGGCTGCAGTGGTTTGTGGCATGGGGAAGTGTCCTGTTCTGGCCGAGGGGCTGACGTACACTAAAGAGGAGAGTTCCTCCGGTTAGAACTATACGGAGAGTGTCTCCGTTTGGCAATCCGTCTTGAGGAAAGGTGTCCAGACCGTGCGCGCTGATGCCCGCCGCAACCGCGACCGCATCGTGGAGATCGCCCGTGCCCTGTTCAAGGAGAAGGGCTTCGCCGGGGTGTCGATGGACGAGGTGGCCAAGGCTGCAGGAGTCGGGGCCGGGACCCTGTATCGCCACTTCCCCACCAAGGAGGCGCTGTACGACGCCGTACTGGAGGCGTGGACGGATAAGGTCAAGGCTGCCGTGGACCGGGCCCTCGGGCTCGACGCCTCCGCGAGGGACAAGCTTGTGAGCTGGTTCGGCGACTATGTCGACCTGCTCAATGGGCACAAGGGCGCGGCCGCGCGCATCACCCTCGCGCTCGGTGACCCGGCCTCGCCCTTTGCCGCCAAGTGCACGCGGTACCTCGGCGCGAACCAGCGGGTCATCGACGAGTTGGGCCCCGCGCTGCGCCCGGGCGTGGATGCGATGGAGATCTCGCGACTCGTCGGCGCGGTCGCAGCGGTCGCGGACGGGAGCGGCCTCGGGCGGGACGAGGTCGCCTCGATGCTCGGCGTCGTCGCGGACGGACTCGTCGCCGCCTGAACACAGCCCGCGCGGCGCCTCAGGTCCAGTGTCGGCGGTGCGTACTAAGGTAGTGCGCAGAGGCGACGAGGGGAGGCCGGATGACCCAGGAACCAGGCGCGCTCGGTGATGAGTTCAGCGCTGCTGTCGCCGCCACGGGACGGACCGTGGTCCACGAGAATGCTGTGGCCAAGGTCGCCGCGGCCGCCGCGCGGGCAGTCCCGGGCGTCCACTCCCTCGGGTCGGCCCCCTCGCGCGCGCTCGGGGCGATCCGCGAGGCCGTCGGTCCCGCGCTGAGCGACCATGCGGCGGGCGTCCGCGCAGAGGTTGGCCAGGCCCAGGCGGCCGTCGACGTGACGCTCGTGGCCGAGTATGGCGTCCCGCTCCAGCAGCTCGCCGACCAGATCCGCACGGCCGTGTACCACGCCGTCGAGGGGCTCACCGGGCTGCAGGTCATCGAGGTCAACGTCGAAATCGCCGACGTCTTCATCGGCGAGCCGCGCCAGGGCGCCAAGCCCGGAATCGAGGTGCAGTGAGTCTGGTCGTCGTGGGCATCGGCGCAGGAGCCTTCCTGGCCTTCATGTCCTTCCAGTTCGGTGTGTGGGGCTTCCTCGTCTCCCTCCTCTTCATGGCCATCGGCGCGGCGCTGGGCCGCGCGGCCGAGGGCCGGCTCGACCTACGGCGCGTCTGGGAGGCTCTGCTGGGGCGGCGATCCTCCTCGTGAGCCAGATGCCCCCGCCCGGCGCGGCGCCCGTGCCAGCGCCACCCTCGAGGCCTCCCGGCAGCGCCTACGCCGGGCTGAACCGGGTGAGCACCCAGGCCCTCACGAGTCTCGCGCAGGCGGCTGCCGGCGCCGAGCTGGGCATCCGTCCCGGCGACGTCCGGGCGGACTGGTCGGACGACGCCGGCCTGCTGGCTCTGCGGATCGTCGCGCCGATCGCGATCCCGGACCTCTCCGAGGCCGGTGCGCCGGTGGGCGTCTCGGCCTGGGGCGGGAGCATGTGGGAGCGCTGCGCGATGGCGAAGGGGCGCATCCTCGAGTCTGTCTCGCGTCTGAGCGGGGCAACGCTCTCCCGCGTGGACATCCGTGTCTCCGGAATCCGGACGGAACGTCGGCCGGCCGTCCTCGGCCGCCCCGTGGAGGTCCTGCATGGCTGAGCGCCGAGCCCCCCGGGCCGAGGACGCCCCGGCGCCGTCGGCAGACGGAGGCCACGGGCTCGACTCGGCGGTCCGCCGCGAGACCAGCTCGTCCAGGGCGTACGTGGCGGCCCTCGTGGCTCTCGTCGTTGCGGCCGTCTGCGCGTACGGCCTCCTCGAATCGACGCTGCAGGCCGTGGGCCAGCCAGCGTGGCTCATCGATCCCGAGTCCGCCGCCCGCGCCGTTGCTGGGCTCCCTGCCGGGGCCAATCGCGGGCTCCTCGGGCTAGCCGGCGCGGTCCTCGCGATGGTCGGCCTGATCCTGGCTGTTGTGGCCGTGCGACCGGGGCGCCGGGGCCGCCGATCGCTGCCCGGCGGCAGGATCGCCGTCGTGGTCGACGACGAGGTGCTCGCCTCCGCGCTCGCGCGGCGCGCGCGGGCGGCCGCCGTGGTCCGGCCCGAGCAGGTGAACGTGGTCATGACCGAGCGGGAGGCGATCGTGTACGTCCGCCCCACCTCGGGCATTCCAGTGCGGGCAGAGGACGTGCTCGCCGCGACCGAGGAGGAGCTCGCACGCCTGCGCCCGGAGCCCTATGTCCAGCTGCGGGTCCGGGTCGAGGGGACGGGGGTGGTCGGCGCGTGAACGGCACGCCCCGGGCTCTCAACCGCGTCCTCATCTTCCTGTTCGGCCTCGTGATCCTCACGGTCGGCGCCCTGCTCGTGCTGCTGGCAGCTGTGCCGGCGGTGGCGTCGTGGTGGCACGGCTGGGCGCCCTCCGCCGCGGAGTCGGCGGGAACCGTCTTCGTCGGATCACGGGTGCCCGGGACCACGGTCTCCTGGTTGTGGCTGCTGCTCACGGTGGCCGCCGTCGTCGTCGTGCTCCTGATGGTGTGGTGGGTCGCCCAGCAGGGGAAGGGGCGCAGCGACCTGGTCGCCGCGACAGGACCCGAGGGGGGTGCCGGGCCGGAAGGCGAGTTCCTGCCCGGCGAGGCGCGGGGCCGGGTGAGCATCGCGGCCGCGGCCGTGGAGCAGGCGGTGCGGGCCGCCCTCGCCCCCCGCAAGGACGTCCTGGGCAGCAGCGTCGTGGCCGTGGACTTCGAGGGCCGCACCGCCCTGCGGATCCGGCTCGTCGCGCGCCAGGGGGCGGACCCGGCCGCGATCGCCCAGGACGTCGAGCGGCTCGTGGACCGGCTCAGGCGGGTGGTCGGCGTCTCCGTCCCCGTCCTCCTGCACATCACCTCGGGCGCCCGCACCCGTTTCAGCCGCGCCGAGCGGGTCCGCTAGCACTGCCCCGGGCGCGGACCGGATCCTTGCGGCCTCCCAGCGCCTCCGCCTACCGTGAGCGCGGGGGCGCAACCCTGCCCACCCGAAGAGGCCACCATGGCCCCGATAGGAGGACCAGATGAGCGGGAACGGAACTGAGGGAGCGAAGGACGGTCTCGAGGCCGCGGTCGAGAAGGGCAAGGAGTTCGCGGCGGACGCGACCGAGAACGTGAAGGAGTTCGCGGCGGACGCGACCGAGAACGTGAAGGAGTTCTTCTCCGGCGACGTCGGGCAGCACGCCAAGGACCTCGCCGAGGACGTCACCGAGAACGTCAAGGAGTTCGGCTCGAAGATCGCCGGCCTCTTCAAGGGGGACTAGGCCTCGCCCTTCTGCTGCCCACCGGGGGTGCCCTCCTCATCAGCGGGGGCGCCCCCGCACGGTGGGACTCGGCGCACCGCAAGAGGCTTAGGTCACGGTGAGAAAACGATCTGCGTAAGCGCTTGCACAGATCCTTGCATCGCCCCTAATGTGAGGGCCACCACACATCACTGGGGCGGCGGAGCGTGAGCGCTGCCTCGACCGACACAGGAGTCGAGCATGAGAATCCGAACCTTCTCCAGATATGCCTCTCCTCTGGCCGCGGCAAGCGTACTGGTGCTGGCCCTCTCGGCCTGCAGCGGAGGATCCAGCGGAGGCGGGGGAAGCACCGGCGGCGGGGATGCGGCCAACAACCTCGATGGGCGCGGCCCGATCACGTACGTCCAGGGCAAGGACAATTCGAACGTGGTCCGCCCGCTCATCGACAAGTGGAACGCGGCCCACCCTGACCAGAAGGTCACGTTCAAGGAGCAGTCGGACCAGGCCGACCAGCAGCACGACGACCTCGTGCAGCACTTCCAGGCCAAGGACCAGAACTACGACGTTGTCGACGTCGACGTGGTCTGGACTGCCGAGTTCGCTGCGAAGGGCTGGCTGCAGCCGCTCAAGGACAAGATGGCCATGGACACCACGGGGATGCTTCCCGCGACGGTGAAGACCGCCACCTACAACGGCACCCTCTACGCGACGCCGCAGTCCTCGGACGGCGGCCTGCTCTACTACCGCAAGGACCTCGTGCCGAACCCGCCGAAGACGTGGGACGAGATGATGAGCATGTGCTCCATCGCGAAGCAGAACAACATCGGCTGCTACGCAGGGCAGTTCGCCCAGTATGAGGGCCTCACGGTGAACACCGCGGAAGCCATCAACTCGTTCGGCGGCAAGATCGTGGACGACTCCGGGAAGGCCGTGGTCAACTCGCCCGAGGCCAAGACCGGGCTCAGCAAGCTCGTGGACGCCTACAAGAACGGCAACATCCCGCAGGACGCGATCACGTACCAGGAGGAGCAGGGCCGCACGGCGTTCGAGAACGGCAAGCTCCTGTTCCTGCGCAACTGGCCCTACGTCTACAACCTGGCCAAGACCGACGGCTCCTCGACGGTCAAGGACAAGTTCGGCGTCGCCCCGCTTCCCGGCAAGGACGGCCCGGGCGCATCCTCGCTGGGCGGCCACAACGCCGCGATCAGCGTCTACTCGCAGCACAAGGCGACCGCGCTGGACTTCCTGAAGTTCATCGCGAGCTCTGACACGCAGAAGTTCTACGCGACCCAGGGCTCCCTGGCCCCGGTGCTGTCCTCCCTCTACACGGATCCGCAGCTGACGGCGAAGCTGCCGTACCTGCCGACCCTTCTGACCTCCATCCAGAACGCCGTGCCGCGCCCCGTCACGCCGTACTACCCGGGTGTCACGAAGGCGATCCAGGACAACGCCTATGCAGCGCTCAAGGGGTCGAAGTCGGTTGACCAGGCCCTGACCGACATGCAGTCCGCCATCACCGCGGCAAGCCAGTAGCCACTGCGGGGCGGGCGGTCCGGGTGCCTCGCGGCGCCGGGCCGCCCGCCCCTTCCTAGAGCCGACAAAGTCCTCACAGAGGAGTCACACCCATGTCCACTCAGGTCCCGCCCCGGGCCGCCGCCACGGCGGCAACGCGCGAGCCGCACCACACCCCGGGCAAGGAGAGCGCCGACCGCAGACAGGTCACCCAGGGACGCACGGCCGCGATCCTGCTCGTGCCGACGATCATCCTGCTTGCGGTCGTCATCGTCTACCCGGTGGTCAACGCGATCATCATGTCCTTCCAGAAGGACGCCGGGCTCGTCAACGGCTTCTTTGTCCAGGGCGGCGCGGCCGGGTTCGACAACTACGCCCACTGGCTTGCGCAGCAGTGCAACGGCCAGGCATGCCCCCCGGGCACTCTCGGATCCCAGTTCTGGAACGCGTTCGGGACCACCTTCTTCTTCTCCATCGTCACCGTGGCCCTCGAGACGGTCCTCGGGTTCTGGATGGCCATCATCATGGCGCGGACGTTCCGCGGGCGCAGCGCCGTGCGTGCGGCCGTCCTCGTCCCGTGGGCCATTCCCACCGCCGTGACCGCGAAGCTGTGGTTCTTCATCTTCGCCGTCGACGGCATCGCCAACAGCCTCTTCGGCACCCACATCCTCTGGACCGGGTCGGAATGGCCCGCCAAGTGGGCCATCATCATCTCCGACGTCTGGAAGACCACGCCGTTCATGGCACTGCTGATCCTCGCTGGCCTCCAGCTCATCCCGGACGAGGTCTACGAGGCGGCGAAGGTCGACGGCGCCTCCGCGTGGCAGCGCTTCACCCAGATCACGCTCCCGCTCGTCAGGCCGGCCCTCATGGTCGCCATCCTCTTCCGTATGCTCGATGCCCTGCGCATGTTCGACCTGCCGTACATCATGACCCAGGGCGGCAACAACACCACGACCCTCTCGATCCTCGTCGTCGACCAGATCAGACAGGGGTTCAACAGTGCGGCCGCGCTCTCGACCATCACCTTCCTCGTGATCTTCATCGTGGCCTTCATCTTCGTCCGCTTCCTCGGCGCGAACGCCGTGGGCGCGGCCACCTCTGCGGGAAGGAAGTGACATGGCCGCCACCGCAACCCTGCCCCGGACCGCCGCCGTCCCAGCGCGCCGCAAGGGCTTCGACTGGGCCGCACTGCGCACCTACATCTCGGCGGCGATCATCCTCGTCTGGTGCCTCGCCCCCTTCTACTGGATGGTCGTCACGGCGTTCCGCGACGTGGGCTACACGTTCGACCCGACGTTCTTCTTCACGCACGTCACCCTCGACAACTTCAAGACCGTCTTCGACACGAGCCTGGGGAACCACTTCGCCCAGAACCTGCTCAACAGCTTCATCGTGGCGGGAGTGACCACCGTGGTGGCGCTCGTGGTCGGCGTCTTCGCCGCCTACGCGCTCGCGCGCCTGAACTTCCGGTTCAAGTTCGCGGTGATGGGGTTCATCCTCGGGGCGTCGATGTTCCCGGGCGTCGCGCTCGTGACGCCGCTGTTCCAGCTGTTCACCAACATCGGGTGGATGGGCACCTACCAGGCGCTCATCATCCCGGATATCTCCTTCACCCTGCCGCTCACCGTGTACACGCTCACCTCGTTCTTCCGTGAGATGCCATGGGAGCTCGAGGAATCGGCACGCATCGACGGGTGCACCCAGGGCCAGGCCTTCCGGAAGGTCATCCTCCCGCTGGCCGCGCCCGCCACGTTCACGACGGCGATCCTCGCCTTCATCGGCGCGTGGAACGAGTTCCTCATCGCGAGCCAGCTGTCCTCCGACGCCACCAAGACGGTGACGGTGGCCATCGCCTCCTTCGCCGGCTCGCAGCCGCACGTCGAGCCGTACACCGCCGTCATGGCGGCCGGCACGATCGTGACGATCCCGCTCGTGATCCTCGTGCTCGTGTTCCAGCGCAAGATCGTGGCGGGGCTCACCGCCGGCGCGGTCAAGTGATCAACCACCACGATCCGATGTCCGTGGGTGGAGCGGCGTACCGCCGCTCCACCCCGCACCGGAAGGCGGTGATCGAGCAATTCGAGATCTTCATGGGCTTCCTGGGCTTCTGGGGTCTCATCCTCCTCGTCGTCACGGTCTGGCTAGAGGTCACGGGACAGCCCGCGCTCGGGTGGGCGCTGGGCCTGCTCGCCGTCCTGCTCGCGATGGCGGGCCTGTGGAAGCTTCGGCGCAGGGTGCTCCGCGGCGAGAAGGACGAGTTCAAGGGCTGAATCACCGGCCGCCGCGGCGGCCCCCCTGGGGAGGGAACATGGTAGGGATCGACGACGTCGCCGCCGCCGCGGGGGTGTCGACGGCGACGGTCTCGCGCGCCATCCGGGGCCTGCCGCGCGTCTCTCCCCAGACCCGTGCCAAGATCCTCGCGACGGCCAAGGAACTGGGCTACGTGCCGTCCTCGGCCGCCTCCCGGCTCGCGAGCGGGAAGACGCGCACCGTCGGGGTGCTCGCCCCGTACGTGGACCGGTGGTTCTTCGGGAAGGCGATCGCCGGCGTCGACCAGGAACTGCACGGACACGGGTACAACCTCTCCCTGTTCAATCTCGGGGGGCGCTCCTCCCCGCGCGAGCGGCTCTTCAGCAAGGCCATGGTGCACAAGCAGATCGACGCGCTCCTGCTCCTGTGCATGTTCCTGCGCCCCGAGGAGATCGAGGACCTCCACGCGATCGACATGCCGCTTATCGTGGTGGGCGGCCCGGTGCCGGGCTGCCCCAACGTCGGGATCGACGACTACCTCGCCGCGCGCTCCATCACCGAGCACCTCATCGGCCTCGGCCACCGGCACATCGCCCTCCTGCACGGGCAGGACGACTCGGACCTGAACTTCTCGGTGCCGCAGATCCGCGTCGAGGGGTTCAACGACGCCGTCCACGCCGCCGGGCTCGAGCTCCATCCCGAGGCGTCCTTCTTCGGCAACTTCACGGTCGCGAGCGGCGTCGAGGCCCTGCACCGCTTCGTCGCGCTGCCCGAGCCGCGGCCCACGGCGATCGTCTGCGCCTCGGACGAGATGGCCCTCGGGGTGCTCTTCGAGGCCAGGCGTCTGGGCCTGCGTGTGCCGGAGGACCTCTCGGTGGTGGGAATCGACGGCCACGAGATGGGAGCCTCCGCAGGGCTCACCACGGTCTGGCAGGATCCCCGGGCCCAGGCGCGCCGCGGCACCCAGATGCTGCTCGCCGAACTCGGCGGCGAGGCCGGAGCGGTCCACAGCGAGGTCGCCGAGCAGCGGCTCATCGTCCGGGAGTCGACCGCCCCGCCGCCTGCCCCTTTCGTGTGAACTTCGCGCGATCGGGTATTCGACCATGCGTCAGGTACTCGACCGAGTGACGATCGCGAAAGGAACAGACCATGAGCGAATCTCTGTCCGGACATCCCGGAGGACCGCAGCAGTCGCCATCCACGACGGACGCGGTGAAGGGCGAGGCCCAAGGGGTCGCGGGCGACGCGGCATCATCCGCCGGAGCCGTGGGAGGTGTGGCGAAGCAGGAGGCCACGAACGTGGCCCACGAAGCGAAGTACCAGGCCAAGGACCTCTACCACCAGAGCCGTCAGGAGCTCATGGAGCAGGCCGCCGCCCAGCAGTCGAGGGCCGCCGACGGGCTCCGCTCCATCCACCGCGAGCTGCACTCGATGGCCTCCAACAGCGAGGAACCGGGGGTCGGAACCGACCTGGTGCGCCAAGCAGCCACTCGCGCGGGGTCCTTCGCGGACTGGCTCGATGCCAGGGACCCGGGCTCCCTCCTGGAAGAGGTCAAGGGCTACGCGCGGCGCAAGCCGGGCGCGTTCCTCGCGATCGCCGCCGGCGCCGGCCTGCTCGCCGGCCGCCTGTCCCGGTCGCTGGCCGCGAACGCGTCCGACGGCGGAGCCCAGACCCAGCCCCGGTCCGCCCAGATTCCGGCCCGCCCCAGCCAGGCGCCGGCACAGCCCGCTGCGCCCACCGCCGCGTACCCGACGGGGGAGGGCTTCCCGACTGACGGCGGCTACGCGGCTGGCGCGGGATCGGCAGCTGGGACCGGCTATCCTCCCGGTGCGGAGTACCCGGAGGAGGTCGGCTACGGTACCGGTGCCGGCTACGCCCAGGGCGCGGCGGCCGGCGAGGGGTACCCGGAGGAGACCGGCTACGCCGAGCAGGCCGCGGGGACCGTGGGCAACCCCGACTACGCGGCGGGGCCCGCTGACGCCGACGGCTACACGGGCCGGCATGCCTCCGGCCTCGTGGAACCGCGCGACGCGGAGCGGGGTGAGCTGCCGTGAGCCACAGCCCCGGGTATGAATCCGCCGGGGTCGCGGGCGGCCCCGGCTACGCCCCCGGAGCCGGGGCCACGCCGCCGGCCGAGGAGAAGGCGGCGTCCAACTCGCTGGGCGATCTCGTCAAGGACGTCGCGGGCGACCTCTCGACCTTGGTGCGCCAGGAGCTCGAGTTGGCCAAGGCCGAGGCGCGGGAGACCGCGACGCGCGCGGGCAAGGGTGCGGGGATGTACGGCGGGGCCGGGATTGCCGGCCACTTCGTGCTGCTCTTCCTCTCCCTCGCCCTGTGGTGGGCCCTCGGGTACTACCTCGTCGGTCTCGGCTGGTCGGCCGTGATCGTCGCCGTGCTCTGGGGCATCGTGGCCGCCATCCTGGCGGTCCGGGCCAAGAAGGAACTGCAGGCAGTCAAGGGCCTCCCGCGCACCGCGGAGACCGTCAAGAAGATTCCGGAGTCGCTCAAGCCGAGTGAGGAGCCACGATGAGCCAGAACCCCGAAGAAGTCAGGCAGGACATCGAGCAGACGCGCGCGCGGCTGGGCTATGACGTGGATGCCGTGGCAGACAAGGTCACGCCCTCCCACATAGCGCACCGCCAGACCGAGAAGATCAAGGGGGCGATGTCAGGAATGAAGGACAGAGTCATGGGAACGGCCGATGACGCGAGGGCCTCGGCCAGGGACACCGTCCACGGCGCGGGCGGCACCGTGGAGCACGCCCAGCAGGGCGTGGTCCGCAAGACCCGCGGGAACCCCCTCGCGGCAGGGCTCATCGCCTTCGGCGCCGGCCTGCTCGTCTCCTCGCTGATCCCGGCCAGCGAGAAGGAGCAGGAGCTCGCCGACACGCTCAAGGAGAAGGCGCAGCCGCTCACGCAGGAAGTCGCGGGCGCTGCCCGCGAGGTGGCCGACCACCTGAAGGAGCCGGCCCAGGAGGCCGTCGCCTCTGTGAAGGACACTGCTTCCTCCGGCGCCCAGAACGTGAAGGACGAGGCCCAGACCCAGGGCGGCGCAGTGCAGGACCGCGTCCAGGAAGCCCGCCAGAACGTCAGCGACGCCAGCGGCAGCTGAGGTAGCACCCCGCCGGTCTTCCGGCTGGCCTCAAGAAGCGCGGGCCAGCTGGCGGATCGGGATCCACCGGGAGGCGAGGCGCCGGTAAGCGGCAGCGGCGCCCGTCATGTCCCCCTCGGCGAGGCATTCGATGCCGAGGAGCACATCCGTCGGCGAATCGTCGGGGAACACCCTGTCCGCCACGCTGCCGTAGTCGAGTTCCACCATGGAGTCGGGGCTGAACTCCTCGAGCCACTCCGTGAGGGTCGTGAGCTCGTCGAGCAGATTCATCTCGGGCGCGGCGAGGGCGAGGTTCGCCACCGCGAAGCGCGCCCGGCTGATTGCCTTGGCCCACGTAGCGGTGATCCGGACCGTCGCCACATGGTCGTCCTCTTCGACGACGTCCGTCGGGTCACCCTCATGGAACAGCACGAACCAGCTGAACGGGATGCCCCAGAGCGACTCGCGCGTGTTGATGCGCGGCGTCCCGGACTCCTCGGCGAGCCGGTCCACCCGCTCCTGGTGCCGTGCGCGTGCCGCCTCCGGAAGGAGGACGGACGCCAGGGGGGAGGGCGCCGTCGTGAGCACCGACTCCGCGGCGAGCCCGGAGCGCAGCACGAGTTGGGACGGGCAGTAGACCGTCTTCCCGTCGGCGGTGATGCTCCGCGTGAACTCGGCGTGCCCGTCAGGGAACGGGTCGCCGGAATGGCGGGCGATGCGGCGCAGCGCGTCCTCGGCCTCCGCCCGGTCGAGCTCGTTCCGCCCCTGCTCCGAGAGCCCGCGCCTGATCCGCTGCTGCTCCTCGGCCGTGAAGGCGGAGAGGGGCTCGTAGACGCGCAGCTGGGAGGCGAGGGGGCGTCCCGCGCGGACGCGCCGCGCGCTCATCCCGTTCCGCTCCATGCGTGGGCCGCCGCAGACGGCGAGGTCACGAGGGGTCCGCCACGTCCACGACGACGGGCGCGTGGTCCGAGGCGCCCTTCCCCTTGCGCTCCTCGCGGTCGATCATCGCGCCCGTGACGCGGGAGGCGAACGCGGGGGAGCCGAGGACGAAGTCGATCCGCATGCCCTCCTTCCGCGGGAAGCGCAGCTGGGTGTAGTCCCAGTAGGTGTACACCCCGGGTCCCGGAGTGAACGGCCGCACGACGTCGGTGAAGCCCGAGGCCTCGAACGCCCGGAAGGCCTCCCGCTCGGGCTCACTGACGTGCGTGAACCCCTGTGTGCGGAACAGGTCGATGTCCCACACGTCCTCGTCCCTGGGCGCGATGTTCCAGTCCCCGACGAGGGCGATCTGCGCGTCGGGATCCTCGGCGATCCACTCAGCCGCGTGGCCGTGCAGGACCTTGAGCCACTCGAGCTTGTACGGCATGTGCTCATCGTCGAGGGCGCGGCCGTTGGGGATGTAGAGGCTCCAGACCCGCACCCCGCCGCAGGTGGCCGCGATGGCGCGCGCCTCCTGGGCCGTGTTCTCGCCGTTCTTGCCGAACGAGGGCTGGTCCGGGAAGGTCCGCTCGACGTCGGTCAGCCCCACGCGGGAGGCGATCGCCACGCCGTTCCACTGGCTGAGCCCGAAGTGCGCCACCTCGTAGCCGTTGCGCTCGAAGAGCTCCCACGGGAAGTTCTCGTCCTTGCACTTGGTCTCCTGGATCGCGAGCACGTCCACATCGCTGCGCAGGAGCCAGTTCTCGACGCGGTCGGCGCGGGCACGGAGGGAGTTGACGTTCCAAGTAGCAAGCTTCACGCCGCCCACGCTATCAACCGCGCAGCGAGTCGGCACCGTGGGCAGCCGACTCGCTGCCGTCTGACGACCGAGGTGCTACTTCGACCAGCTCGTGGCCCCTTCGCGCCACCACGTGTCGAACCGCGTCACAGGGGTTGCGCGCTTGTGGCGCGTCATGAGGTACCGGCGTTCGATGGACTCGGCGACCTCGTCCGAGACCTCCCGCCCCTCGAGGTAGTCGTCGATGTCGTTGTAGGTGATGCCGAGCTCGTGCTCGTCCGTGCGGCCCGGCTGGAGATCGAGCAGGTCGGCCGTCGGGATCTTCTGCCACACCTGTTCCGGGGCGCCGAGGTGCTGCAGGAGGGCACGGTTCTGGCGCTTGTCGAGCCCGAAGAGCGGAAGGATGTCCGCGCCCCCGTCGCCATACTTGGTGAAGAACCCCGTCACGGACTCGGCGCCGTGGTCGGTGCCGATCACCAGGAGGTTCCGCTCGCCGGCGATCATGTACTGGGCCGCCATGCGGGCCCGGGCCTTGGTGTTCCCGCGGACGAAGTCGCTCAGCTCGCCATCGCACGAACGCTCGTACTCGGACTCGAACCCGTCCACGGCGGCCTTGATGTTGAAGGTCCGCGTCGACGTGGGCCGGATGAAGTCGAGGGCGGCCTGTGCGTCCTCCTCGTCATGCTGGACGCCGTGGGGCAGGCGGACGGCGACGAAGTCGGCCTCGACGCCCTCCTCCGCGAGGGATTCGACCGCGAGCTGGGCCAGCCGGCCCGCGAGTGAGGAATCGAGGCCGCCGCTGATGCCGAGCACAAAGCCTCGGGAACCGGTCGCACGGAGGTAGTCCTTGAGGAACGCGACGCGCGCCTCGACCTCCTCGGCGGGGTCGATCTCGGGCTTGACGCCCATCTCCTCGATGATCTTCGCCTGGAGTTCGCGCATGGGGATAGCGTACTTGCCATGGAGATTGCCCGCATCGAGACCTTCCTCGTGCCGCCGCGCTGGCTCTTTGTCCGGATCGAGACCGACACCGGGATCGTGGGCTGGGGCGAGGCGACCTGCGAGGGCCGGTCGGAGACGGTCCGCACCGCCGTGGACCAGCTCTCCGAGCTCCTCCTCGGCCAGGACCCGCTGCGGATCGAGGACCACTGGCAGGTGCTCACCAAGGGTTCCTTCTACCGGGGCGGCCCCGTGCTCGCGAGCGCCGTGGCAGGACTGGACCAGGCCCTCTGGGACATCGCCGGGAAGCACTTCGGCGCCCCCGTCCACCAGCTCCTCGGCGGCCCCGTGCGGGACCGGATCCGCGTCTACGGGTGGGTCGGCGGGGACGAGCCGGACGAGGTGGCCGAGGCGATCGCCGCGCAGGTCGAGGCAGGGCTGACGGCCGTGAAGATGAACGCGTCCGGGCGCATGTCGGCGAACGGCAGCGTCGCCGAGCTGGACGGCGTCGTGCGCCGGGTCGCCGCAGCCCGAGACGTCCTCGGCCCGGACCGCGACGTCGCGGTGGACTTCCACGGCCGGTTCACGCTCGCCACGGCGCGGCGCGCGGCCTCCCTCCTGGCGGACCTGCACCCGTTCTTCCTCGAGGAGCCCGTGGTGCCGGAGAACTCCCACCTGATCGGGCGCATGGTCGAGTCGACCACGATCCCGATCGCCACCGGGGAGCGGCTCTACTCGCGGCAGGAGTTCCTCCCCGTGCTCCAGGCCGGGATCGCCGTCGCGCAGCCGGACCTGAGCCACGCGGGCGGCATCACCGAGGTGCGCAAGATCGCCGCGCTCGCCGAGGCCTTCGACGTCCAGCTCGCCCCGCACTGCCCCCTCGGCCCGATCGCGCTCGCGGCGTGCCTGCAGGTCGGCTTCTCGACTCCGAACTACCTCATCCAGGAGCAGAGCATCGGCATCCATTACAACCGGGGCGCCGAGGTGCTGGACTATGTGCTGGACCCCGGGCCGCTGGCGTTCGTGGACGGCTGCATCGAGCGGCTCACCGGCCCGGGCCTCGGCATCGAGGTCGACGAGGCGGCGGTCCGCGACGCCGACCGCCGGGGCCACGCATGGCGCGGGCCAGTGTGGCGGCACCCCGATGGGTCGTTCGCCGAATGGTGACCCCACCCGCATGCGATTGGCCAGCAAGCGATCGGCCAGCCCAGCGGTCGGCAGCGAAGGAAAGGCAGTCATGAGCACTCTCGACAACCCCACCCTCCTCGAGGTGGTCCGCGCGAGCCGCGTCGTCGCCGTCATCCGCGGGGACTCGCCCGAGCATGCCGCAGACGCGGCGCGCGTGCTCTTCCGCGAGGGCATCCGGCTCGTGGAGATCGCCCTCACCACTCCGGGCACGCCGGACGCGATCGCGTCCGTGGCCCCGGAGGTCCCCGAGGGCGCCTACCTCGGGGCCGGGACCGTCCTGACCCTCGAGGACGTCGACGCGGTCGTCGCCGCGGGGGCGGCGTTCGTCGTGACCCCGTCCGTGAGCGAATCCGTCCCCTATGCGGCCGGGCGGGGCGTCCCCGTGCTCGCCGGAGCCTTCACGCCGACCGAGGCCTACGAGGCGTGGCGGCAGGGCGCCGCCGCCGTCAAGCTCTTCCCCGCCTCGGCGGTCGGCCCCGGCTACCTCAAGGCCCTCACCGAGCCCTTCCCGCAGATCCCGTTCCTGGCCGTGGGCGGCATGGGGCTCGAGCAGCTCCCGCAGTACATCGCCGCGGGAGCCCTCGGGATCGGCGCCGGGGGGCCGCTCGTCGGCGACGGCGCGCGGGGCGGCAGCGCCGAGGCGCTCGCCGAGCGCGCCCGGGCCTTCGTCTCCGCCGCCCGGGAGCTCGAGGGCGCCGCATGAGCTCACCGGCCGGCAGCGTCGTCACCGTGGGGGAGGCCCTCGTCTCGCTGAGGTCCGTGGGACCGCTCGCGATCGGCGGTCCCCTGACCATGCATGCCGCCGGGGCGGAGCTCAACGTCGCCGTGGCCCTCGCCCGGCTGGGCCACGAGTCCTCGTGGGGCGGCGTGCTGGGCGACGATGAGCTGGGCGAGTTCATCCTGCGCAGCCTCGCCGCCGAACGCGTCGACTCCTCCCGGGTGCGCCGTGACTCCCGGCCCACCGGGATCATGTTCCTCGAGGCGCGAACCCCGGAGGTCTCCCGGGTCTTCTACAACCGCCGAGGGTCAGCCGGCGCCCGGCTCTCGCCGCACGATGTGGACCGCATCCTCGACAGGGACCTCGCCTGGCTGCACCTGACCGGCATCACCCCGGCGCTCTCGGACGTGGCCCGGGCCGCGGTGCTCCACGCGGCAGAGCTCTGCCGACGACGTGCGGTCCCGTTCTCCGTCGACGTCAACTTCCGCTCCAAGCTGTGGAGCACCGACGAGGCGGCGGAGGTCCTGCCCTGGCTCATCGAGGGCGCCGAGGTGGTCATCGGCTCCCCGGCCGAGCTCGCGCTCGCCGCCCCCGAGGGCACCACGCTCGAGGCCGCCGCCGAGGAGCTCCTCGGCACCGGCGTGGGCGAGGTCGTGGCCAAGCTCGGCGCGGACGGGGCGCAGGCCTTCACGCCCCACGGCGCGCTCCACGCCCCCGCCTTCCCGGTCAGGGCCGTGGACACGGTCGGCGCAGGGGACGCGTTCACCGCCGGGTACCTCTCGGCGAGGCTCGACGGCGACGACGTGGCGGGGCGGCTGCGCCGGGGCTGCCTCCTCGGGGCCTTCGCGGTGGGGCACCTCGGGGACTGGGAGGGCCTGCCGCGCCGCGACGAACTCGCCCTCATCGATCTGGGCGACGGCGAGACGCACCGCTAGGACGGCGGCCGGCGGCGGCCGGGGTGTCGATGGCATCCGGTGGCAACCGATTGCGGGCCTGAGGGCGGCTCACTAGCGTGGAGGGATGCAGCCTGAGGATACGCCCGTGCTCCGCGCCGCCGTGATCGGCTGCGGCGACATCTCCGCCCAGCACCTCGCGGCGATCGGGGCGCTCGCGGCCCACGGCGCGGTGCGCCTCGTCGGCGTCGTCGACCCCGACCCGGCGCGGCGCGCTGCCGCCTCCGCCTCCCACGGGGTGCCCGGCCACGCGAGCGTCGGCGAGCTGCTCGCCGAAGGAGGCGCCGACGTCGTCCACGTCTGCACTCCGCACAGCGAACACGCCCCGGCGGTGATCGAGGCGCTCGCCGCGGGCGCGCACGTCCTGACGGAGAAGCCGCTCGCGCACACCCTCGCGGACGCCGAGCAGCTGGTCGAGGCGGCCGACGCCGCGTGGCTGGCTGGGCGGACCCAGCTGGGCGTGTGCTTCCAGAACCGCTACAACGCCCCGGTCGTGGCGATGCGCGACCTCTTGGCATCCGGCATGCTCGGCGCCGTGCTCGGGGCGCAGGCCACGGTCATGTGGCACCGGCCGCCCGAGTACTACGCTGCCCGGCCGTGGCGGGGCACCTGGGCGGGCAGCGGCGGCGGCCTCCTCATGAACCAGGCGATCCACACGCTCGACCTCCTCCAGTGGCTCGTCGGGCCCGCCCAGGTTGTCGACGGGCGGGCCTCTGCCCGGGTGCTTGCCGACGTGATCGAGGTGGAGGACACCGCGGACCTGGTGCTGGAGCATGCGGGGGGCCAGCGCAGCGTCTTCTTCGCGACCAACGCCAACGGACTCAACGCCCCCGTGACTCTGGACATCCAGACGGAGTCCGCGGAGCTGAGCCTGCGCGGGGACCTCACCGTCCGGTACGCCGACGGGCGCGTGGAGACGGTCGAGGAGTCCGGCGTCCTCCCGGGGGAGCGCAGCTACTGGGGCGCGTCCCACCGGCTGCTCATTGCTGACTTCTACCGGTCCGTCGCCGCCGGGGAGCGGTTCTGGGTCGGTGCCCGGGAGGCCTCGGAGTCGCTGCGGCTCATCAAGGACGTCTACGCGCGCTCCTACGCTGCGGGGGAGTGGGTCTAGGTCCTTCCCGCGCCCCGGCGTAACGTTCCGGCACACCAACGGCAAGATCTGGCAATCGATGGCCATTGGCAATCGAATGCCAATACGGTGGGGTCCAGACCGGCTGTGATACCTCTCACAGGACAGAGAGGCGCCCGGTCCCGCACCCCTCACCGAAGGAGCCTGACAATGAAGTTGCGCCTGAGCGCGGCGGCCGTGGTGGCCGCCGCCACCCTCGCCCTGACCGCCTGCGGTGGCGGTGGCGGTGGGACATCCGGAAGCAGCCAGGGCGCGGCGCCGCCGCTCACCCTCGGAGCCCTCGCCGACGTGCGGTCGTGGGACTCCTCGCAGGCCCACGTAGGCCACCTGCTCCAGCCCTACCAGCTGGCCTACGACTCGCTGCTCCTGCGCGAACCGGACGGCAAGCTCAGCCCCATGCTCGCCACGAAGTGGCAGTACAACTCGGACAACACGGTCCTCACGCTCGACCTCCGCACTGACGTCACGTTCAGCGACGGAACGAAGTTCGACGCCACGGCCGCCAAGGCCAACATGGACAACTTCAAGAAGGCCAACGGCCCGCAGATGCAGCAGCTGGCAGCCGTCAAGGAAGTCAAGGCCCTGGATCCCGCGAAGCTCGAGATCGACCTGAGCCAGCCGGATCCGGCGCTGGAGTTCAACCTCAGCCAGGCCTCCGGGCTCATGGAGAGCCCCAAGGCGATCGGCGCCGACAGCACCAAGGCGGTCCCGGTGGGCAGCGGTCCCTACATCATGGACAAGGCCGCCTCTGCGGCGGGTTCGCAGTACGTCTTCACGGCAAACCCGAACTACTGGAACAAGGGCCTGCAGAAGTTCTCCAAGGTGACCCTCAAGGTCCTGACCGACCTCACGGCCCGGACGAACGCCGTGGTCTCGGGCCAGGTGGACGCCACCCTGCTCGACCCGAAGACCGGCAAGCAGGCGGAGGGAGCGGGCCTGAAGTCCGCCGTGAACCAGACCGACTGGCAGGGCCTGCTGCTCCTTGACCGGGACGGGGCCGCCAACAAGGCGCTCGCCGACGTCCGCGTGCGCCAGGCGATCAACTACGCGCTGGACCGCAAGACGATCCTCGACCAGGTCATGCTCGGACAGGGCACCCCGACCAGCCAGGTCTTCGGCAAGGAGAGCGGCGCCTGGGTGGACGGCCTCGAGAACGCCTACCCGTACGATCCGTCCAAGGCCAAGCAGCTCCTCGCCGCCGCCGGCCACGCGAACGACGTCGTGATCGATGTCCCCGCGATCAACGGCTTCGAGACAGTGCTCGCCGTGGTTAAGCAGCAGCTTGCCGATGTGGGCATCACCCTCAACGTCGGCGCCGCCCTCTCCACCACGACCTACACGGCTGACATCGCGGCGAAGAAGTATCCCTCGATCTTCTTCAGCCTCTTCCAGGGCGAGCCGTGGGTGGCGATCAACCAGATCATCTCCACGCAGGCGCTGTACAACCCGTTCAAGACCACCACGCCCGAGCTCCAGGCCAAGATCGACGCCGTCCAGCACGGAGGCGCGAACGCGGCCAAGCTTGCCCAGGATGTCAACAAGTACGTCACCGAGAACGCCTGGTTCGCTCCGCTGTACCGGGTGAACCAGATGTACTACTACAACTCGAAGAAGATCACCGTGACGCCGCAGATCCAGCAGGCCGTCCCGTCGATCTACAACTACGCCCCGGCGAAGTAGCCGATCCGCGCCGGGACCGGGGACCCCTCCCGGTCCCGGCCCCCGGACCCGTCCCCATCACCCGGAGCCAGCATGCTTCCCTTCATCCTCAAACGGCTCGGCAGCGGCGTCGCCGTGCTGTTCGCCGTGTCCTTCCTGACCTTCTTCCTGCTGTACTTCTCCAGCGACGGGATCGCCCGCAACCTCGTGGGCGACCAGGCCTCCCCGGAGCAGGTCCTTGCCAAGGCCCACGAGCTTGGGCTGGACCAACCGATGCTCGTCCGCTACTTCCACTGGCTCGGCTCCGCCTTCACCGGCGACCTCGGATCATCGTGGTTCACGTCCCAGCCGGTGACCGACGCGCTCGCGACCCGGATCCCCGTCACCCTGACGATGGTCGTCGTGGCCATGCTCCTCATCGCCGCGATCGCGACCCTCCTCGGCGTGACGGCCGCGGTCCGCCGCGGCTGGGTGGACCGCGTGGTCCAGGTCGGCGCCGTCATCGGCGACTCTGTGCCCGGCTTCGTGATCGGCATCATCCTGGTCGTCTTCTTCGCGATCCGGCTGCAGTGGTTCCCCGCGACCAGCACCATCGCACCCGACTCGGGGCCCGCGGACTGGGCCCTCTCCCTGACCCTTCCGATCATCGCCCTCGTCATCAACGGCGTCACCGGCGGTGCCCAGCAGATTCGCTCCGCCGTCATCAAGCAGCTCGAGCGCGACTATGTGCGCACCCTGCGCAGCCGCGGCATCGGGGAGAACGAGATCCTCTTCAAGCACGTCCTCCGCAGCGCGGCCCCGGCCGGCCTCACCGTCCTGAGCCTGCAGTTCATCGGCATGCTCGGCGGCGTCGTGATCATCGAGTCCATCTTCGCGCTGCCAGGGCTCGGGCCCCTCGCCGTGAACTCCACGAGCCAGAGCGACCTGCCGGTCGTCATGGGCATCGTGATGTACACGGTGGTCGTCGTCATCATCGTCAATCTCCTCGTCGACCTGCTCAACGGCTGGCTCAACCCCAAGGTGCGTGTCTCATGACCACCCCCGCAACGGCTCCCGCGGGCCAGACCGGCGCGGTCGTCCGCTCGAGCGCCGTCAGGCGCCTCTTCACCAACCCCATGGGGATCGTCGCCGTCACGCTGCTGACCGTCATCGTGCTCCTGGTCTGCCTCGCACCGGTCCTGGCCCCCTTCGAGGAGAACTTCGCCAACATCACCAAGACGCTCGCCGCACCCGACGGCATCAACCTCCTGGGCACCGACAGCGCCGGGCGCGACGTGTGGAGCCGTCTCCTCTACGGCGGCCGGCTCACCCTGCTCTCCGCCCTGTTGTGCGCCGCCGTCGCGATCGCGATCGGCCTGCCCACGGGCCTCCTCGCCGGGTACTACGGCGGCTGGTTCGACACCGCCTCCAACTGGGTGGTCTCGATCCTGATGAGCCTGCCGGGCCTCATCGTCCTGCTGACCGTCCGGGCAGCCTTCGGCCCGAACGTCTGGACCGCCATGGTGGCCTTCGGCATCCTCATCAGCCCCAGCTACTTCCGGCTCACGCGCTCCGCGGTCCAGTCCGTGCGCAACGAGCTCTACGTCGACGCCGCGCGCGTCGCCGGGCTCTCCGACGCGAGCATCATCGGCCGCCACGTCCTCTCGGTGGTCCGGGCGCCGATCATCATCCAGACGGCGGCTGTGTGCGGGATTGCAATCGCCATCCAGTCCGGGCTGGAGTTCCTCGGCCTCGGCGACCCGGGCAAGGCCACGTGGGGCGTCATGCTCAGCGACGGCTTCCGCAACCTCTACCTCAAGCCCGAGCTCGTGTTCTGGCCCGCGCTGGCCATGGGCCTGACCATCGGTGCCCTCGTGCTCCTCGGCAACGCGGTCCGCGATGCGCTCGAGGACGCGGACAAGGTGCCCGGGAAGAAGACAGGGGCTGCGCTGGCAGCAGGAGTCGACGCAGCGGTCGGTTCCGCCACGAGCGCGGCCATGGGTGCGACGTCGGGCGTCGACCCCATCCCGCACGTCCGGAAAATCCGGCCGGTGGCCAAGGCCGCCACCCCGCCGGTGCCGGAGGGCACCGAGCACCACCTGCTGAAGGTGACCGGCCTGGGGATCGGCTACCCGCAGGCGGACGGGAGCGTGAAGAAGGTCGTGGACAACGTCTCGTTCCACGTGGACCGGGGCGAGATCGTGGGCATCGTGGGCGAATCGGGCTCGGGCAAGTCCCAGACCGCGTTCTCCATCCTCGGCCTCCTCCCCGACAACGCCCGCATCGTGGCCGGCACCATCCAGTTCGACGGCAGGTACACGGTCGCTCCGGCTGACGACCGGGTGGACCAGCACCGCGTCGCGCCGCTGCGCGGCAAGCGGATCGCGTACATCCCCCAGGAGCCCATGAGCAACCTGGACCCGGCCTTCACGATCGGCTACCAGCTCGTGACCCCGATGGTCCGCGTGCTCAAGGTGACCAAGGGGGAGGCGAAGGCCCGCGCGCTCAAGCTGCTCGCCGACGTCGGCATCCCCAGCCCGGAGCGCACCTTCGCCGCGTACCCGCACGAGGTCTCCGGGGGCATGGCCCAGCGCGTCCTCATCGCGGGGGCCATGAGCTGCGAGCCGGACCTCATCATCGCGGATGAGCCCACGACGGCGCTCGACGTCACCGTCCAGGCCGAGGTCCTCGATCTCCTGCGGGACCTGCAGGGCCGCCTCGGCATGGGCATGGTCCTCGTCACCCACAACTTCGGCGTGGTGGCGGACCTCTGCGACCGGGTGGTCGTGATGCAGGACGGCCGACTCGTCGAGGAGGGGCCGGTGCGGGAGATCCTGCGGAGCCCGAAGGAGCCCTACACGCAGATGCTGCTCGCCTCGATGCTCGAGGGCAAGGAGCCCATGACCATGCTGACCCGGACGGAGGCCGTGTGATGAGCGAGCGTGTGATGAGCGAGCAGCTCGCACCAGAGGGGAAGCTCCTCGAGGTGAGCGACCTTGTGGTCGAATACCCCGGCAAGGGGTTCCGCGCCACACCGTTCCGGGCGCTGTCCGGGGTCGGCGCCGAGATCGCCGAGGGCGAGACGCTCGGCCTCGTGGGCGAGTCCGGCTCGGGCAAGACGACGCTCGGGCGCGCGCTCCTGGGCCTCGCCCCGGTCACCGGCGGGAGGATCCTGTTCCAGGGCCGAGACATCTCCCACGCGTCCCGCGCCCAGCGGCGGCGCCTGTCCCGCGACATCCAGGTGGTGTTCCAGGACCCGTACACGTCCCTCAACCCGGCCATGACGATCGGGGATATCCTCGCCGAGCCGCTGAGGGTGCAGGGCCAGGGGGAGGCCGAGGCCCGGCGGCGTATCAGGGAGCTCCTCGACCAGGTGAACCTCCCCGCCGACGCGATCCACCGGCTTCCGCGCGAGTTCTCGGGCGGGCAGCGCCAGCGCGTGGCGATCGCGAGGGCCCTGGCCCTCGCGCCGAAGCTCATCGTGTGCGACGAGCCCGTCTCCGCGCTGGACCTGTCGACCCAGGCCCGCGTGCTGGACCTCTTCCTCCAGATCCAGCGAGACACGGGGGTCGCGTACCTCTTCGTCTCCCATGACCTCGACGTCGTCCGGCACGTCTCGCACCGCGTCGCCGTCATGTACCGCGGCGAGATCGTGGAGGAGGGCGACGCCGAGCAGGTCACGCGGGAGCCCCGCCACCCCTACACCCAGCGGCTCCTGCTCGCCTCCCCTGTGCCCGATCCCGACCGTCAGGCCGAGCGGCGCGCGCAGCGGAAGGCGCTGCTCGCCGTCGGCGACTGAGCCGCCCCCAAGGCCAGCGCACGACGGCGGGTGGGAACCCCGCCGTCGTGCGCTCACCACGTGGCAGGCCCGGGACGGTCCCCGCAGTGGCAACGGGTACGGCAAGCGGTTTCCGTCCTGTGCCACGCCCGCTACGGTGGGATGAGAGCGTGAGGCCGCCCACCCGCGGCAGCCGGACACCGGCGAGAACCAGACAGCACGAGACCAAGGAGAACCATGGCCACCATCGGCGTCCAGGCAATGATGCTCAAGGACAGCTTCACGGAGATCGGCCCCTTCGAGACCCTCCGCAAGGTCGCGGAGATCGGCTACCGGGCGGTCGAGGTCTCCCAGATCCCGATGGACGAGCGGAACATTGCCGAGCTCGAGCGCGCCCGCAGCGAGCTCGGGATCGAGTTCGCCGCGCTCTCGGCCCAGGTGGACGGGGAGAAGGACCAGACGCCGTACGCGGTGCTGAACGACCTGGAGCGGACCGTTGCCGACTGCCAGCGGCTCGGCACCAAGATGTTGCGCATCGGCATGCTGCCGATGTCCGAGCTGCGCTCGGAGCAGCGCATCCTCGACTACGCGAAGCGGGCCAACGAGGCCGCGGAGGTCCTCGGCGAGCACGGCATCGCGCTGTACTACCACAACCACCATGTCGAGTTCGCGAAGATCGGCGGCCGCCACATCCTCGACGTCCTCGCCGACGCGGCCCCCGCGATGGGCCTCGAGATCGACGTCCACTGGGTGGCCCGCGGTGGCCTCGATCCGGTCCGGACTCTCGAGAAGTACGCGGGCCGCACGGCCATGGTGCACCTGAAGGACTACCGCATCGGCGCGCTCACCGACGAGGGGATCGACGCCTATGAGGCGGGAGACTTCGCTGCCTTCATGGGCCATTTCAAGGATGTGGTCCAGTTCGCCGAGGTGGGCGAGGGCAACCTCGACTTCGCGTCGATCGTCCCGAAGGCCATGGAGTCTGGCGCCGAGTACCTGCTCGTTGAGCAGGACCAGCTCTACGGGCGCACCGTGTTCGAGGCCCTGACCACCTCCCACGACAACCTCGTCGCCCTCGGCTTCGGCGACCTCTTCTAGAGCAAGGAGTCATCACCAATGAGCAGGAAAGTCCGCCTCGGCATCGTCGGGATCGGCGCACAGGGCAGCTCGTACGCGAAATTCATCGAGGACGGCCTGGTGCCGAACATCGAGGTCGCCGCGATCGCCGAGACCGACCCCGCCAAACGGGAGAAGGTCGCCTCGCTGTACCCGGACGTGCACGTCTTCGACGACTACGTCACGATGCTCGAGTCAGGTGCCGTCGAGGCCGTCGTCACGACGGTGCCGCACTACCTGCACCCCGAGATGGGCATCCAAGCGCTCGAGCGCGGGATCCACGTGCTGCTCGAGAAGCCGGCCGGCGTCCACACGAAGCAGGTCAAGGCGCTCAACGAGTTCGCCGCGACAAAGCCCGAGCTGACCTTCGCGATCATGTTCAACCAGCGCAACAACCCCCTCTACCGCAGGCTCAAGGAGATCGTCGACGCGGGCGAGATCGGGGCGATCAAGCGCACCAACTGGATCATCACCACGTGGTGGCGGCCCCAGGGATACTACGACCAGTCCGCGTGGCGCGCCACGTGGGGCGGCGAGGGCGGCGGCGTCCTAGTCAACCAGGCGCCACACCAGCTGGACCTGTGGCAGTGGATTTGCGGGGTGCCGGAAAAGGTCTTCTCCAAGGTCGCCTACGGCTTCCGCCGCGACATCGCGGTCGAGGACGAGGTCACCGCGGTGGTCGACTACGGCGACGGCGCGACGGGCGTTTTCGTCACGGCCACGCACGACATCACCGGCACCGACCGGTTCGAGATCCTCGGCGATGCGGGCAAGATCGTCGTCGAGAACTCGAAGACGGCTGTTGTGACGCGCTTGAACAAGCCCGAGCGCGAGCTCAGCGAGGGCATGGACATGGACGACGTCCGCAAGATGTTCATGGGCCAGTTCAACCCGGCAGACTTCTACACGGAGGAGACCATCGAGTTCGAGTCCGCGTGGGGCGCCCAGCACTCCGGCGTCCTCGAGAACTTCGCTGCGAACATCCTCGACGGCACCCCGCTTCTCGCGCCGGGCACCGACGGCATGCTCGGGGTCCGCCTGGCCAATGCCATCCACCTCTCGAGCTGGACCGGCAAGGAGGTCTCGATGGACTTCGACGAGGATGAGTTCCTCGTCGAGCTCAACAAGCGCATCGCGGCCGAGGGGAAGTTCGCCGAGCGCTCCTAACAGCGCCGGCTCCCTCGACTCTCCCCATCGGCTGCTCCGCACCTGTCGTTCCGACCGACCAGAACGAGGCCTGCGGAGCAGCCGTTTCTGGGAGCATGGACTCAGGAGGGAGTCCCCGTGCCCAGGCCCCAAGCCACGATCTACGACATCGCCGCGCTCGTCGGCGTCAACCCGTCCACGGTCTCCCGCGCCCTGACACGGCCCGGGCGCGTGAGCGCGCAGACCCAGCGCCGCATCGAGGAGGCTGCCCGGGAGCTCGACTACCGCGTCAACACGGTCGCCCGGGCCGTGAAGACGGGTCGCCTGATGACCCTGGGCCTGCTCGTGCCGGACATCTCCTACGCGGTCTTCCAGGACATACTGCGCGGAGCGGAGCAGGCCGCACGAGAGGCGGGCTACCTCGTGCTCGTCGGCGAGGAGTTCCGTTCGGGGCCCGCGGAGCTCGACTGGGCGCGCCGCGTGCAGTCCGCGGTCGACGGCGTGATCCTCACCTCGCCGCGCATCCCCGACGACCGGATCCGCCAGATCGCCGAGGTCAAGCCCACGGTCGTGGTGAACCGGGACGCGCACGGCGTGCCCAGCGTGGTGCCGGACGCCGCGGCGGGAGTTCGAGCCGCCGTCGCCCGCGCGGCCGGGCTGGGCCACCGCCGGCTGGTCTACCTGCCCGGCGTGACGGGCTCCTGGATGTCCCGGCACCGGTGGGAGGTCATCAGGGCCGCCGGGGCGGAGGCGGGAATCGAGGCCGTCTCGACGGGGCCCACCCGGCCGCAGTCCGTGCAGGCCGGGGCCGAACTGGCCGACGAGGTCCTCGCCAGCGGCTGCACCGTGGTCTTCGCGTTCAACGACCTCATGGCCATCGGGCTGCTCCAGGAGCTGCAGCGGCGGGGAGTTGCGGTGCCCGGGCACGTGAGCATCGTGGGGTTCGACAACATCAGCGGCTCCGAGTTCACGTCGCCGCGCCTTGCGACCATCGGCGCGCCCCTGAACGAGGCCGGCGCCCGCGCCGTGCGGATCCTGCTGTCCCGGATCGAGGGCGGCAGCGCGAGCGCGGGAGGCGCCTCCGCCGCGGCCGACGGCGGTGGGGCGCCCCCGCCGTCGTACGGGCTCGCGACGGTGTTCCACGACCGCGGCTCGCTCGCGGAAGCGGTCAGTCCGCGTGGCGCTCTGAAGCCGGCGCGGGACCGGTCGAGGCCCTGACCTCGAGGTGGGTGGGCATGACCGCGAGCCGGCGGGCGGACCCCGTGCGCAGCGGGTCCAGCTGGGCCAGGAGCATCGAGACCGCGGTGCGGCCGGCCTGCTCGATCGGGGAGGCGATGGTCGTCAGGGGCGGGTTGCAGAAGTCCGCGCCGAAGATGTTGTCGCAGCCCACGATGCTCATGTCCTCCGGGACGCGCACGCCGCGCTCGCGGAACCGCTGGAGCATGCCGATCGCGATGAGGTCGTTGAAGGCGATCACTGCCGATGCTCCCGTGCGCAGCGCCGCGTCGGCGGCCGCCGCTCCGGAGGACGTCTTGGGGGAGTACGGCCCGATCCGGGTGGCCTCCATGCCGCGCCTCGCGGCGGCCTCCTCGATCGCCTTCCACCTGCGGTGGGTCGACCATGAGCTCGTAGGGCCGCCCACGTAGGCGACCGCGCGGTGGCCGAGGGAGGCGAGGTGCTCGAGCGCCTGGACCATGGCCCCGGGGGTGTCGATGAGCACGGTCGGTGCGTCCGCGGTCGCGCGGTTGATTGTGACGAGGGGCTGGAGCCGCGCGGCCTCGGCGAGCTGGACATCCGTGAGGCGGGAGGCGGCGAGGATGATGCCGTCCGCCGTCCGGCGCAGCTTGCGCAGGGCATCGAGCTCGACGTCGGTGGCCTCCTCGGTGTCCACGAGCAGCTGTGTGTACCCGGCCGCCTTGAGCTGGTTCTGCGTGCCCCGGATGATGTCGAAGTAGAACGGGTTCGTCACGTCCGGGACGAGGACGGCGATGGCGCCGGTGCGGCCCGAGCTCAGGCCGCGGGCTTGGGAGCTGGGCACATAGTGCAGCTCCGCCGCGATCTTCTCAATCCGTTCCCGAGTGCGGGCGTTGACTCGCTGCGGGTTGGAGAGGGCCCGCGAGACCGTCGACGTGGCAACGCCGGCCCGGTCTGCGATGTCGCGGATGGTGGGCATCCGGTCGGGAGCGTCGTCGACCCGAGGAGACTCTGTCATGGCATCCAGTGGAGCAGGTCTGGCAAATTTTGGCAATCGCTTGCCGCTGGGTTTTTCCCCTTCGTAGACTCGCAAGTGCGTCCGGAACTGTGGACCGTCTCACACCGGCCGACGAAGCCTGCCTAGAGGAGTGACGTAGACCGTGCCAGAGACCAGCTGGAACCTATCGGGATTCGGCGACGAGATCGATGACGATCCCCGCATCCAGGCGGCGGTGATGCGAGCTCTCGGAGCAAGCTACATGGAGGTGCGCAGCGCCTGGGGGACCAACATCGTCGACCTGCCCGAGGAGCGGCTTGCAGAGCTGAAGGGGATCCTCGACGGCGCCGGGCTCAAGGCCTCCGCCATCGCCTCGCCGATCGGCAAGGTGGATGTCTCCCTGCCCATCGGGCACGAGGTCGAGCGGCTCGGCCGCGCCTTGCGCGCCGCCGAGGTGCTCGGCGCCCCGTATATCCGGGTCTTCTCCTTCTACTACGAGGGCCAGAGTGCCGAGGAAGCACGCGGTGCGGTCATTGAACGGATGGCGGCCCTGGCCGATCGCGCCGAGGGCACTGGCGTCGTGCTCGTGCACGAGAACGAGAAGGGCATCTACGGGGACATTCCGGAGCGCGTGCTGGACATCGTCGAGTCCGTGGACTCACCCGCGCTCAAGCTGGCGTGGGACAACGCCAACTTCGTCCAAGTGGGCATCAAGCCGTTCACCGATGCCTTCGAGCTGCTGCGCCCCCATACGGTGTACTTCCAGGTGAAGGACGCGCTCGCGGACTCCGGCAGAGTCGTCCCGGCCGGGGAGGGCGACGGCGAGCTGCTCGCCACTGTCGAGGGCTTCCGCGACAGCGGCTACTCGGGCTTCGTCTCGCTCGAGCCGCACCTCGCCGACGCCTTCGAGCTTGGCGGCTTCAGCGGCCCCTACGCGTTCGGTGTGGCCGCCCGGGCCTTCGCCAAGGTTCTCGAGAGGGCAGGCGTTCAGGCCGCCTGAACCGCCCGGCGCCGTCGCACTGCCGAGCACAGACCCATGACGAGCAGAGACAAAGAGAAGAGACTTTCCGATGACTGATTCCATCGGGGCCGACCCCGACCGCCTCCTGCCCGCCGAGCCGCGTACGCGTCAGATCGCGCGCGAGCTGCTCGCCGAGGTCGAGCACCTGCCGATCATTTCCCCGCACGGCCACGTGCCCGCAGATTGGATCGCCGACAACACCCCGTTCCCCGACCCGACCGCGCTCATCGTGAGTCCCGACCACTACGTGACACGGCTCATCCATGCCAGCGGCGTGCCGCTCGACCAGCTCAGAGTGGGGCCGGGTCCGTACAGCGTCGACTCACGCACCGCATGGCGGCGCTTCGCTGAGGCCTGGAAGCTCTTCGACGGCACCGCCTCGGGGTATTGGATCCGCAGCTCGTTCGAGCACGTGTTCGGCCTGCCCGGCGACGCGGTCGACAACTTCGGCGCGGACAACGCCGACGCCGTCTACGATGCCATCGCTGCCAAGCTCGCCGAGCCGGGCTTCCGCCCGCGGGAACTGTTCGCCGACTTCGGGATCGAGGTTCTGGCCACGACAGACGATCCCCTCGACACGCTCGAGGCCCATGCCCGGATCGCGGCGGACGAGGCCTTCGCCGGTCGCGTTCTGCCCACCTTCCGCCCCGACGCCTACATCAACGTGGCCCATCCTCAGTGGCCCGAACGAGTAGACCGGCTCACGGCGGAGGCGGGTGACGGGGTCGGCGGCTATTCCGGCTATCTCCGCGCCCTGGCGAACCGCCGCCGCCACTTCCTGGAACGCGGCGCCGTCTCGGCCGACCATGGCGTGCGGACGCCGCTCACCCTCAAACTCAGTAGACCAGAAGCCGAGGCACTCTTCGCCAATGCCCGCCGCGGGGAGGCCACGGCGGCCGACCGCGACGCCTTCGAGGCGCACATGATGTACGAGATGGCCCGCATGTCCGTCGAAGACGGGCTCGTCATGACGATCCACCCCGGCTCGTTCCGCAACCACCACCGGCCCACGTTTGAGGCCTACGGGCCCGATACTGGCCACGACATCCCATTCGCGATCAACTACACCGCCGGCATCCGGCCTCTGCTCGAGGACTTCGGCGCCGTGAGGGACTTCCACCTCGTCCTCTTCACGCTCGACGAGACGGTGTTTTCCCGGGAATTGGCCCCGCTTGCCGGCTTCTACCCCTCGGTCTACATCGGCGCTCCGTGGTGGTTCCTCGATGCGCCCGATGCCATGATGCGGTTCCGTTCGGCCGTCACCGAGACGACCGGCTTCACCCGGACCTCGGGCTTCATCGACGACACGCGGGCCTTCTGTTCAATCCCGGCTCGCCATGATGCGTCACGCCGGGTCGAGGCGAGCTTCCTGGCCCGCCTCGTCGCCGAGCACCGCGTGACCGAGGCCCGCGCCCACGAGATCATCGTGGACGTGGTCGATGGTTCACCGCGCCGCGTCTTCAAGCTCTAGGAGAGACTTCTTGTGACCACCTTCCCCGCCACGACCGGACTCTCCCTCCTCGGCCGCAAGGGCACGCCCAAGCCCCCCGTGCGGATCGTCCACCTCGGCCTCGGCGCCTTCCACCGCTCGCACCAGGCCTGGTACACCCAGCACGCTGGCGATGCCGCCGAGTGGGGCATCGCATCCTTCACTGGCCGCCGGCCCGACGCCGCCCTGACGCTGGCGGCCCAGGGTGGCCTCTTCACTCTGGTGGAACGCGGCCCCGAAGGCGACCACTTCGAAGTCGTCGGCGCTATCGCCGAGGCCGTGGACGGCGCGGACACGGGGCACCTCGCCGCGCTCCTCGCGGCGCCGAGCACAGCGATCGTGACACTGACCGTCACCGAGGCGGTCTACGAGAAGCACGACGCCGACTCTCCCCTCGGGCGGCTCGTCCGCGGTCTCGCAGCGCGCCGCGACGCTGCCGCAGGGCCAATTGCCGTGGTGAGCTGCGACAACGTGGCCGGCAACGGTACGGTGGCCGGTCAGGCCGTGCTGGCCATCGCGGAGGGCCTCGACGGTGGGCTTGCGGAGTGGGTGCGGGAGAACGTCAGCTTCGTGGGCACCTCGGTGGACCGCATCACCCCGCGGACCACGCCGGAGGACGTTGCGGAGGTCGCGGCCAAGTGTGGGTACCGGGACGAGGCTCCCGTGGTAACGGAGCCGTTCGCGAACTGGATCCTCTCCGGCGACTTCCCAGCTGGACGTCCGCGCTGGGAGGACGCGGGCGCGCAGTTCGTGACGGACATCGAGCCGTTCGAGAACCGCAAGCTCTGGCTCCTCAACGGCGCGCATTCGATCATGGCGTACGCGGGCCAGCTTCGCGGCCATGGGACGGTGGCCGAGGCGGTCGCCGATCCGGTCTGCCGTGATGCGGTGGAGGCGTACTGGGAGGAGGCCTCCCGGCACCTGACGCTGCCGGAGCTGAACGTGCCGGCGTACCGCAGCGCCCTCCTCGAGCGGTTCTCCAACCCGCGCATCGCGCACCATCTCGCTCAGATCGCGGCGGACGGCACCATGAAGCTGCGCATGCGAGCCGTCCCGGTCCTGACCGCAGAGCTGGCTGCCGGCCGCGGCGGCGTCGCGGCTGCTCGGATGATCGCGGTCTGGATCGACTTCGTCTCGGCAGCCGCTGCCCGGGGTGAGGACTTCCAGGATCCCCAGAAGGACCAGATCCTTGCCGCGGCTGCCCTCGAAGGTCGGGAGCGCACCCAGGCCCTCACCGCGCTCGTCTCGCCCGACCTCGCCGGCGATCCTCTCGTGGTCTCCCGCATCGACTCCCTCCGGGGTACGCTCGGCGCGGACTGACCCAGCCGGTGGCTGCGGAAATGGCAGCCCAATGGCAATTATTGGCAAGCGGTTGCCGACACCATGCCTGCCCACTAGTCTGAATCACATCTCCTCCGCCCCTCCGGCCGCCGGCTCGGGTGGCGATGCCCCGCAGTGAAAGGAAGCGGCAATGAAGATCGTCTCCGCTGAAGTCTTCGTGACGAGCCCGACCCGCAACTTCGTGACCCTCAAGGTCACGACCGACGAGGGCATCGTCGGCATCGGCGACGCGACCCTCAACGGCCGCGAACTCGCGGTCGCGGCCTACCTCAAGGAGCACGTCGCGCAGCTCCTCGTCGGGCGCGACCCGCATCGCATCGAGGACACCTGGCAGTTCCTCTACCGCTCCTCGTACTGGCGCCGCGGCCCTGTCACGATGGCTGCGATCGCCGCTGTCGACATGGCGCTGTGGGACATCAAGGGCAAGGTGGCTGGCCTGCCTGTCTACCAGCTCCTCGGCGGCGCCTCCCGCCGCGGCCTGCGCGCCTATGGGCACGCGTCCGGCACCGATCTCCCCTCCCTCTTCGACTCGATCCGGGAGCACCTCGAGAAGGGCTACAAGTCGATCCGCGTGCAGACCGCCATCCCGGGCATCAAGGCCGTCTACGGGGTGGCCGCCCAGACGCAGGCCTCGGGGGAGCGCTACGACTACGAGCCCGCGGGCCGCGGCGCGTTCCCGCAGGAGGAGGACTGGGACACCCGCGCCTACCTGCGCCACCTCCCCACCGTCTTCGAGGCCGTGCGCAACGAGTTCGGCCCCGAGATCCCGCTCCTGCACGACGGCCACCACCGCATGACCCCGATCCAGGCAGGCAAGCTCGGCAAGGCCCTCGAGCCCTACGACCTGTTCTGGCTCGAGGACTGCACCCCCGCCGAGAACCAGGAGGGCCTCCGCCTGGTCCGCCAGCACACCACCACGCCCCTGGCCATCGGCGAGATCTTCAACACCGTCTGGGACTTCCAGCTGCTCATCCGCGAGCAGCTCATCGACTACGTCCGCGCCGCCTCGACCCACTTCGGCGGCATCTCGCCGCTGAAGAAGGTCATGGACTACGCGGCCCAGTACCAGATCAAGTCCGGCTTCCACGGCCCTACGGACATCTCCCCGGTCGGCTTCGCCGCCCAGCTGCACGTGGGCCTTGCGATCCACAACTACGGGATCCAGGAGTACATGCAGCACTCCGAGAAGACCAACACCGTCTTCGAGCAGTCCATGACCTTCAAGGACGGCTACCTCCACCCCGGGGACAAGCCCGGCCTCGGCGTCGACTTCAATGAGGAGGCCGCGAACTCCTTCCCGTACCAGCAGGCCTACCTGCCGTACAACCGCCTCATCGACGGCACGGTGCACGACTGGTGACCGACACAGCGGACGGCGGGACGCTCCACGTCATCGCCATGGGCGTCTCCGGATGCGGCAAGAGCACGGTGGGCAGGCTCCTCGCCCAGGAGCTGGGCGGAGAGTTCCTCGACGGCGACGACCTGCATCCGGAGGCCAACGTCGCCAAGATGGCGGCGGGCATCCCGCTCGACGACGCGGACCGGGAGCCCTGGCTGCGCCTGATCGGGGAGAAGATGGCCGGTGCCTCGGGGACCATGGTGATCGGCTGCAGCGCGCTCAAGCGCGCGTACCGGGACATGATCCGCGACGCGGCCCCGGACACGGCGTTCGTGCACCTCCACGGCACGCGCGAGCTCCTCGCCGCCCGCATGGCGGCCCGGCCCGGCCACTTCATGCCCGTCTCCCTCCTGGACTCGCAGCTGGCCACGCTCGAGCCGCTGCAGGAGGACGAGCGCGGCCGGGTGTTCGACATCGCCGAGCAGCCCCTGCAGATCGCGCGCGAGGCCTCGGAGTGGCTCCGGTCCTGAGCGCCGGGCCGCTCCGACTGGGCCGAGAAGGCGCATGGCAATTATTGGCAAACGATTGCCACAACTTTCCACTCGTTCTTACGCTGGAACCGGACCTGATTCCTCCAGCCCAAGGACGTGCAGCACCATGCTCAAGCCGCAAGACGGACCCACCCGCGAACTCGTGAGCCTCGACGGGCTCTACGCCTTCAGGGTCGACGCCGCGAACGAGGGGCTCCGCGGGCGGTGGCAGGATGCGCCGCTGGAGACGCCGCTCGAGATGGCCGTCCCTGCCAGCTACAACGATGTCTTCGCCGATGCGTCCGTGCGCAGCCACGTCGGCTGGGTCTGGTACCAGCGCGAGGTCCGCGTCCCGCGCGGCTGGGCCGGCGAGCGGATCGTCCTCCGCTTCGCCTCCGTCACCCACGGCGCGAAGGCCTTCGTCGGCAGCGCCCTCGTGGCCGAGCACCAGGGCGGCTACACGCCGTTCGAGGCGGACATCACCGACCACGTCACGGCCGGCGGCACGTTCCGCCTCACGGTCGCCGTGAACAACGAGCTCACCCAGGCCACGATCCCGCCCGGCAGCGTCGCCGAGGACGCCTCGGGCCGGCGCACGCAGACGTACATGCACGACTTCTACAACTACGCCGGCATCCACCGCAGCATCGCCCTCTACACGACCCCCGCTGTGCACGTCGAGGACGTCACGGTGGTCACGGGCTTCGACGGCAACGGCACCACCGGCACGGTCGACTACGCCGTCCTCGTTGCGGGGGAGCGCGCCGACATCCACCCCGTGCGCGTCCGCGTCCTGGACGACGGCGGAACCGAGGTGGGCGCCGCCGAGGGGATCTCGGGCACCGTGGCGATCCCCGACGTCGTCCGCTGGCAGCCCGGGAAGGGCTACCTCTACCGCCTCGTCGTCGAGGTCCTCGCGCACGACGCCGATCCCGGCACGGGTGCCACGGCCGGCGGTCCCACCGTGGTCGACTCCTACACCCAGACGTTCGGCGTCCGCACGGTCGAGGTCCGCGGCACCGACTTCCTCATCAACGGCGAGCCGTTCTACTTCACCGGCTTCGGCATGCACGAGGACCACGGGACCATCGGCAAGGGCCACTCCGGCGCCCACATGGTCAACGACTTCTCCCTCCTGGAGTGGATCGGGGCGAACTCCTTCCGGACCTCGCACTACCCGTACTCCGAAGAGGTCATGGACTACGCCGACCGGCACGGGATCGTGGTCATCGACGAGACCCCTGCCGTGGGGCTCAACGCCGACTTCGCCGGGTTCTTCGGCACCGGCGCGAAGAAGACCTACGGGCCCGACTTCGTCAGCGGGGAGACTGCGGCGGCGCACCGCCGGGTCATCGAGGAGCTCATCGCGCGGGACAAGAACCACCCGTCCGTGGTGATCTGGTCCATCGCGAACGAGCCGCAGTCCTCCGAGGAGGGTGCGCGCGGGTACTTCGAGCCCCTGGCCGCGCTCGCCCGCGAGCTGGACCCCACCCGTCCCGTGGGCTTCGTCAACGTCATGTTCGATGGGCCGGACAAGGACACCATCACGGACCTGTTCGACGTCATCATGCTCAACCGCTACTACGGCTGGTACGTCAACACCGGCGACCTCGTGGCCGCGGAGGCCGCGCTGGAGGCCGAGCTGCGCGCGTGGGACGCCAAGCTCGGCAAGCCGATCATCATGACCGAGTACGGTGCGGACACCCTCGCAGGCTTCCACTCGCTGTACGACCAGCCCTGGAGCGAGGAGTACCAGGCGGACCTGCTGGACATGTTCCACCGCGTGTTCGACCGGGTCGACGCGATGGCCGGCGAGCACGTGTGGAACTTCGCCGACTTCGCCACCTCCAACGGGATCATGCGCGTGGACGGCAACAAGAAGGGCGCCTTCACCCGGGACCGGCGCCCCAAGGCCGCGGCCTTCGCCCTGCGCCGGCGCTGGACCCAGAACAAGACCACGTCCCAGGCCTGAGCGCCGCGCCCCAGGCCGCACCACAGCAAGCACCAAGGACCACGACAATGACGTCTTCACCCACCCCCGCCCCATCGAAGGCCGGCAAGCTCAGCCTGACGAGCATCATCGGCTACGGCGCGGGCGACGCCGCGAACAACCTCGCGTTCACCACCACCACGATGTTCCTGCTCGTCTACTACACGGACGTGGCGGGCATCTCCGCGGCCGCCGCGGGGACCCTGTTCCTCGTGGTGCGCATCTTCGATGCCTTCTCCGACCTGCTGGCGGGGCGGATGGTGGACCGCACCTATACGAAGCGCTGGGGCAAGTTCCGGCCGTTCATCCTGTTCGGCGCGCTGCCGCTCATGGTGCTCACGTTCCTGAACTTCCACATCCCCCAGATCGGCGCGGACGGGAAGCTGGCCTACGCCTACATCGTCTACGCCGCCTTGGGGCTGGCCTACTCGCTCGTGAACATTCCGTACGGCTCGATGGCTGGGGCCATGACCCCACGGCCCAAGGAGCGCGCCAAGCTCGCGTCCTCGCGGACCATCGGGGCGCTGCTCGTCGGCTCGGCGCTCGGGATCTTCGTGGCCCCGCTGCTCAAGGCGGGGGCCAATCTCCAGCCGATCTTCACGACCGTGACGGTCGTCTTCATGGTCCTCGGCACGGCGCTGTACCTGTTCACGTTCTTCACTACCCGCGAGAAGGTGGTCCGCGACGTCCCCAAAGTCTCCTTCAAGCAGAGCATGCAGACGCTCAAGGGGAACAAGCCGCTGCTGATGCTGTGCCTGTCCTCGGTGCTCTTCCTCTCCGGCTACCTCTCGCTGACCACCGTGCAGGTGTACTACTTCCGCGACGTGCTGCACAGCCTGGCCCTCATCCCGGTGCTCTCGATCGTCCAGCTCGTCGTGACCCTCGCCCTCGGCGCCGTGATGCCCGCCATCGTCGCGCGGACCGGCAAGCGCGCCGTGTACATCGCGTTCGTCGGCGTCCTGGTGGTGGGCGGCGTGATCGTGCTCTTCTCGCCGGCCGCCCTCGTGTGGCTCGGCTTCCTCGGCTTCGTGATCGCGATGGCCGGCGTGGTGGGCGTCAACATCGTCGTGTGGGCCCTCGAGGCCGACACGGTCGAGTACGGCGAGTGGAAGACCGGCGTCCGCTCCGAGGGCATCATCTACTCGCTCTTCTCGTTCACCCGCAAGACCGGCCAGGCGATCGGCGGGGCCCTCGCCGGCTACGCGATCGCGTGGGGCGGCTACAACGGCCACGCGGCCCAGCAGTCCCCCCAGGCGGTGCTCGGGATCCAGATCGCCGCGGGCCTCATCCCCGCGGTCCTCGCCATCGCCGCCGGCGTGATCATGTTCTTCTACGACCTCACCGACGAGCGGCACGCCAAGATCGTCGCCGAGATCCGCGAGCGGCACGTCCAGGCCGGGGCCGGCCTCGGTGCGGACTCGGAGACGGTCGCGCTGCACTCGCAGCCGGAGGGCTGAGCCGGGACCGGCCACAGCGGAAGGGCGGACGACGGCGGAACGCGAGTTCCGCCGTCGTCCGCCTCTGTGCTTCCTCAATGTTTCATGGTTTGTGGCGCGTTAACTGGACATTCACCCGCGCGATGCCTTGGATGTGTGCACTGGGGAAACTGACTCCGAGACGATAGAAGGGTCCCGATGGGTACCATCCAGGCCGAGCATCCGCGGCCGCGCCACTTCCTCCTCCATGTCAGCGACACGCACCTGCTCGGCGATGGACTCCTCGCGGGCTCCCTCGACTCCGAGGCGCGGCTGCGCCGCCTGTTCGCCCAGATGCACGACGCCGGCGGCTCGCCCGAGGCGATCGTCGTCACCGGCGACCTCGCGGACCGGGGCGAGCCGGAGGCGTACACGCGGCTGCGCGAGATCGCGGAACCGGCCGCCGAGGCCCTGGGCGCCCGCCTGATCTGGGCCATGGGCAACCACGACTCGCGGCCCGCGCTCCGGGAGCACCTGCTCGGCGAGGAGCCGTCCGCGGAGCCGTTCGACCGGGTGCACTGGATCAACGGGCTGCGCGTCGTCGTGGTCGACACGAGCGTCCCGGGCGCGCACCACGGCGAGCTCTCGCCCGCACAGCTCGACTGGCTCGCCGAGGAGCTGAGCTTCCCGGCACCGGACGGCACGATCCTGGCCATGCACCACCCGCCCGTGCCGTCCGTGCAGGAGCTCGCGGTGCTCGTGGAACTCCGCGGCCAGGCGGCGCTCTCCGACGTGTTGCGCGGCTCGGACGTGCGGGCCATCCTCGCCGGCCACCTGCACTACTCGACCTCGGGGATGTTCGCGGGGATCCCCGTCTCCGTCGCCTCGGCCACGTGCTACACGCAGGATCTCGCTGCCGCCGTCGACCCGGCCACAGGCCTGCGGGCCACGCGCGGCCGCGACGGCGCCCAGGCGTACAACCTGGTCCACGTGTACGCGGACTCCGTGGTCCACTCGGTGGTGCCGGCCGCGGGCGGCGCCACCGTGGGCAGGTTCGTGCCGGCGGAGGACGTCGAGCGGATCCTCGCCGAGCACGGGATCACCTTCCCCGCCGACGACGGCGCGGGCCGGCGAACGCGCCGGGCCACGTCCGAGAAGGTCGGGCCGGCCACCGGCATGCTGCCCACCGTCTGAGGCGGCCCGGCGCTACCCTGCCGCCGGCCGCTCCCAGGGCGCCGGGATCGGGAAGTACTTCTCGAGGAAGTCCGTCACCCGTTCCTGGCGCTCCTCGCCGGAGACCTCCGGGTACGAGCCGTCGTTGAGGCAGAAGAAGTCCTGGTTGCGCTTCTTCAGCAGCCTGGGCAGCGCGTCGAGACCGGCATGGACCGTCGTGTCGATGTACTGGACCTTCGCGCCCACCTTCGTCACCGCGCGGCCCGTGAGCAGCGCGTAGTAGTGGTAGAAGGAATTGGTGACCGAGATGCTGTCCCACGAGCGGAAGCGCGCGGCAGCCGTCCGGCCGAACTCCTCGGGGAACTCCTGCTCCATCTCCAGCAGCACGGACTTCCGCAGGGGCGCCGCCGTGTGCTCGAGGTGCCGCGTGGTGATGCGGCCGAACCGCTCGTAGAGGAGCCGCCGGTTCACCCGGGCGGCGTTCTCGTGGCCCGAGCGGTCGAGGTGGTTGTCGCCGAGCCCGATCCGGGTCGAGGCCTCGATGAACTTGGTGATCCCGCCGGGGGAGAAGAACATGTCCGGTCCGAGGGGCCGGCCGAAGAACATGTCGTCGTTCGAGTAGAGGAAGTACTCGGAGAGGCCGTCGATGTGCTGCAGCTGGGACTCGATGGCCTGGGAGTTGAAGACCGGCAGCACCGAGGGGTCCTTGTAGTGGTCCGCGGCCGGGACGATGGTGATCCGCTCATGGGAGGTCTCGAGCCACGCCGGCGGCTTCGAGTCGGTGCAGATGAAGATCCGCCCGATCCACGGGGCGAACATGTGCACGCTGCGCAGGGCGTACTTGAGCTCGTTGATCTGCCGCACACGGGCGTCGGCGTCGTCGCCCTCGCCGTGGACCACCCCGGGCAGGAAGGACTCGCGGTAGCGCCGCAGCTCGGGGTCCGCGCCGTCCACCCACGAGAACACGATGTCGATCGTGAAGTCGATGTCCGTCGCGTGGTCCGCGAACATGTTCTCGATGGTCGGCCAGGTCCGGCCGAAGCGCTCAACGGTTCCGCGGACCGCCTCATTGCGCGGGAGCGTGCGCCGGGTGAGGGAGTTCTCGATGGGCAGCTGGAGGGTCTCGCCCTCCCACTTCCACAGCTCCACCTGCACGCCGGTCTCGTGGCCGTACCGCAGCCCGCCCGCCGGCTCGATCCGCGGCCGGTAGAGCCGGAACATGCGGGCCTGCCCGGACTCCGCGAGCCGGCCGTCCGCCACGAGCAGGGCCCGGTCCTTCCGCGCGTCCACCGTCAGGGAGTAGAAGGGCTCGTCGCGGCACGCCTCGACGAGGGCGCGGCGCAGGTCCTTGCGCCGGGTCCAGTCCACCGCGATCACCGGGCGCGCGTCGTTGCCGCGCACCAGGAGGTAGGGGATGTCCGCACGGTCCAGCACGTCGCGGACGAACAGCAGGTCCTGCACCATCGCCTCGTGGGGCGTCTGCGTTCGGTTGACCAGCGCGTACCCGCGCTTCTTGTGCCGGAGGACGTCGTCCCTGTCCGCGAGCCGCCGCCCTGCTTCGGCGGAGGTGACCTCGAGCGCAGCGGGGGCCGGTTCCGTGGTGTCCGGAGTCGCATGGTAGACCTCGGCAGGCGTCGGGGACGTGTTCACTGGCCTCCTCTGGGAAACATTGGGGTTCTGGGCACATGATAGGCCCCGTGGGCCCTCGGCGGGGGCCGGCTCCTCGCTAGGCTGGGCCCAGCCGGCATGGCCAGGCAACCGGCCGGGGGAGAGGAGTGCCGTGGGCGCAGGGGAGTCGTTCGCCGTCGTGGGTGCGGGGATCATCGGGGCGGCCGTCGCGCGCGAGCTCACCCGCCGGTTCCCGGGCGCCGCGGTCACCGTGTTCGAGAAGGAGCCCCGCCCGGCCGCGCACCAGACTGGGCACAATTCCGGGGTCGTGCATGCGGGCCTCTACTACGAGCCCGGCGGCCTCAAGGCGCGGCTGTGCCGCCGCGGCGTCGGGCTCCTGCGCGACCTCTGCGCCGAGCGCGCCCTCCCGTACGAGGCCTGCGGGAAGGTTGTCGTCGCCCTCGACGCCGGCGAGGAGGCCAGGCTCGAGGGGATCTTCGAGCGGGCGGTCGCCAACGGCGTCCCCGGCGTGCGCCTGGTCAGCGCCGGCGAGCTGCGCGAGATCGAGCCCAACGCCGTCGGCCGGCGCGCGCTCTACTCGCCCGAGACGGCGATCGTGGACTACGCCCGCGTCACCGAGGCCCTCCTCGACGACGCGCGCGCGGCCGGGGGTTCCGTCCGGTTCGGCACCGAGGTGCGGGCCGTGGCCGAGACCGGTGCGTCCGCGACCGTGGAGACGGCTCACGGGCGCGAGCGGTTCGACGCGGTCATCGCCTGCGCAGGGCTGCAGTCCGACCGCCTCGCGGCCCGGTCCGGAGAGGAGGAGGGGCCGGCCATCGTGCCCTTCCTCGGCCAGTACTTCGTCCTCGAGGCCGCCTACCGCGACGTGGTGCGGGGTCTGGTCTACCCGGTCCCGGACCCGCGCTACCCGTTCCTCGGCGTGCATCTGACCAAGCGGGTGGACGGCGAGATGACCGTGGGTCCCAACGCCTTCCTGTCCCTCTCCCGCGAGGGGTACGCGGGGCTCGGCCTCGATGTGCGGGACGTCGCCTCCACGCTGTCCTTCGGCGGCTTCTGGCGGTTCGCGGGCGGCAACCTGGTCACGGCGGCCCGGGAAATCCGCACGCTCGCCTCGCCCGCGCGCTTCATCGCCGAGGCCGGACGGTACGTTCCGGCGCTCGCGGGGGCACGGGCGGTGGGCGCTTCCCGCGGCGTCCGGGCCCAGGCCATGAACCGGGACGGCAGCCTCGTGGACGACTTCGCGATCCAGCGCCGCGGCCGCATCACGCACATCCGCAATGCGCCCTCGCCCGGCGCAACCTCGTCGATGGCGATCGCCGAGCACATCGTCGAGAACCTCTCCCTCCCCGCCTGACCGCCCGCGCCGACGGGGTGACCTCGTGCTCGGGCGGGGTGACCTCGCGCCGTCGTGCGTCGCCACTAGAATCGGTGCCATGACTGACGCCGTACCCGTTGACATCGCCGCCGCCCGCGCCCGCCTGCTGGAGCTCATCAAGGAGCTCGCCGTGGTGCGGGGCTCGGTGATCCTCTCGAGCGGCAAGGAAGCGGACTACTACGTGGACCTGCGGCGCATCACGCTGCACCACGAGGCGAGCCAGCTCGTGGGCCTGGTCATGCTGGACCTCATCGACCGCGCCGGAGTCCAGGTGGACGCCGCGGGGGGGCTCACCATGGGCGCCGACCCGGTGGGCACTGCCGTCATGCACGCCGCCCGCGAGGCCGGCCGCGCCGTCGACGCGTTCGTGGTGCGCAAGGCGCAGAAGTCGTACGGCATGGGCCGGCAGGTCGAAGGCCCGGGGGTGGAGGGCCGCAAGGTCGTGGTCCTCGAGGACACCTCGACCACCGGCGGCTCGGCGCTCGCGGCCGTCGAGGGCGTGCGCAACGCGGGCGGGGAGGTGACGGCGGTGGCCGTCATCGTGGACCGTGCCACGGGCGCGAAGGAGCGCATCGAGGCCGAGGCCGGCGTGCCGTACCTCTTCGCGTTCGGAAAGGACGAGCTCGGTCTCGACTGAGGGACCTGGCCCGGGCAGCGACGTGGGGGGACCATCCGTGGACCCGGCGCTCCTCCTGGCCGCGCTGCGGGTCAAGGCCTTCTCCCGCCGCGCCTTCCTCGGCGGCGCGACGGCCTCGACGCTGCTCGCCGCGGACATGTTCGTCACCCGCGAGGTGCAGAGCCGGCGCCGCCAGACGGTGCTGCTCGACCTCGCGGACGACACCGCTCGGGAGCGCTTCCCGGGCACGTCCTGGATCCTGTTCCCCGGCTACAAGACGAGCTGGGAGGAGGCACGGATCATCCTCGCCTCCCTGCGGTCTTCCCTCTCGGAACGGGGGCAGCTCGCCGCGGTGGGGTACTCCAACCTGGGCCTCGACCTGGAGGAGATCCTGGACACCCTGCGGGTCTACATCCGCCAGCGGCGCCTGCGCACCCTCTACTTCTACGGGCACTCCTTCGGCGGGATGGTTGCCGTCGAGGCCGCCGCGAGGCTGCTGGCCGAGGACGGACTCCAGGTCGAGGTGATCCTCCTCGACTCGACGCCGGCCTCGAAGTTCGACGTCCTCGACCAAGGCTGGTTCGACTCGGTCGTGTACCTGTACGACCTCGGGATCCGGATCCCGTCCGTGGTGCGCGGCGGCTACGAGTTCGGCGAGCGGGTGGTGCACAAGAACGAGCGCACGTGGGGCCAGATCGTCAACCAGACCCTCGAGCAGCTCTCCCCGCTCGCGCCCTCCAACGTGCTCATCCAGAGCGAGTCGGAGTACATCTACCAATGGGACGCCACCCGTTTCACCGACTCGCTCGGCACGGTCCAGATGGCCTTCATCGGCAACCCGGGGGACCAGACCGTGGACTACGCCTCAGCCCGGTCCCGTTGGGAGCGGCTGTTCGCGAAGAACATGGTGAGCTCGGACCTGCAGACGATCGGGGCGTTCCCGGCCCATGCGAGCCCTCAATGGAGCGGCATCGTCTACAACCGCGTCCTCAACCGGCTCCTGCCCCAGCTGCTCCCCCTGCCCCGGAGGGTGGGAGGAGCCGGAGGCGGGGCCGGGTAGGGCGCACAGGCGGAGCGGCCGGCCACCCGCAGGGGTGACCGGCCGCCGTCGTGCGCGGGTGGCTCAGACCGTGGTGTAGCCGCCGTCGATCAGGTAGTAGCCGCCGGTGACGAACGAGGCGTCCTCGGAGAGCAGGAAGACGACGACGTGCGCGACCTCCTCGGGCCGGCCGAGCCTGCCGAGCGGGTGCTTGCCCTTGAGGAGCTCCAGAACCTCCGGGGTGAGGTTGTCCTCCAGCAGCGGGGTCTGGATGTAGCCGGGGCCGACCGCGTTGATGCGCAGCCCCTCGGCCCCGTACTCGGCGGCCGCGTTCTTGGTCACGCCCACCACGCCGTGCTTGGCGGCGGTGTAGGCGCTGTTGCCGAGGGCCGCGACGGCGCCGTGGATCGAGGCCATGTTCACGATCGCGCTCTCCGCGGCGCCGGCCTTGAGCATCTGAGGGATCTGGTACCGCATGCCGTACAGCACGCCGTTGAGGTTGATGTCGATGACCTTGTCCCAGTCGTCGAGGTCGATCTCCCCCGTGGGGGCGTTCTTCCCGCCGATCCCGGCATTGTTCACCGCGTAGTTCAGCTTGCCGTACGTCTCCACGGCGAACTGGACCGACTTCTCGGCGTCTTCCTTCTTCGACGTGTCGGCCCGGAAGGCCGACGCCGTCCCGCCGGCTTCGGTGATCTCCTTGGCCACGCGCTGGGCTGCTTCGAGGTTGATGTCGGTCAGCACGACACTCGCGCCCTTGGCCGCGAGCTCCTTGCCGATCGCCTCGCCGAGGCCCGAGCCGCCGCCCGTGACGAGGGCTACCCTGCCGGTGAACTGTGCCATGTCGATCTCCTCTGTCTTCGCTGGATTCTCAACTGTCCAGTGCAGCGCACCGCGGCGCGTGCACATTCCGTCCGGGGGTGTCTCGTTGCGGACACCCAGGGGTGACCGGCCAGACACTAGAGCTGCTGCAGGAGGTCCTTCACCGACGAGAGGACCTGGTTGGGGCGGAACGGGTAGGCGGAGATGTCCTCGCGCTGCGTGATGCCCGAGAGGACGAGCACGGTGTGCAGCCCGGCCTCCATGCCCGCGATGATGTCGGTGTCCATCCGGTCCCCGATCATGGCCGTGGTCTCCGAATGGGCGTCGATCTGGTTCATGGCCGAGCGGAACATCATGGGGTTCGGCTTGCCGATGGTGTAGGGCGTGCGGCCCGTCGCCTTGCTGATGAGTGCGGCGATCGCACCGGTGGCCGGGAGCACGCCGTCGCGCGAGGGGCCCGTCGCATCGGGGTTGGTGGCGATGAAGCGCGCGCCGTCGAGGATCAGCCGGATGGCGGTGGTGATCGCGTTGAACGAGTACGTGCGCGTCTCGCCGAGCACCACGTAGTCCGGGTCCTGGTCGGTGAGGATCATGCCGGCCTCGTGCAGCGCCGTGGTGAGCCCCGCCTCTCCGATCACGTAGATCCGGGCGCCGGGCATCTGGTCCTTGAGGAACACTGCGGTGGCCAGCGCGGAGGTCCAGATGTTCTCCTCCGGGATGCTCAGGCCCGAGGAGGCGAGGCGCGCGGCAAGGTCGCGGGGGGTGTAGATCGAGTTGTTCGTCAGGACCAGGAAGCGGCGGGAGGTGTCCACCCACCGCTGGATGAGCTCGGCGGCGCCGGGGATCGGGTGGCTCTCATGGACCAGCACGCCGTCCATGTCCGTGAGCCAGCATTCGATCTCCTGGCCGCTGCGGTAGACCACGGGGCCGGCGGGCTGCGTCGGCTCGACGTCGGGGGACTCGCTCATGAAACGCTCCTCGGGTCGGGGGGAGGGTGCGCGCACGACGGCGGACGCACCCTTAGTCTTCCATCCCGCCGATCGTTTGAGGCTGATTTCCGCATCTGCCTCCAGAACGCATGAATTCCTCCGCAGATGCGGAAGTGCGCTCTAGACTGTCGCCATGGCACTGCTCCGCATCGCCGACGCCGCCCGGCTCACCGGCGTCTCCGACGACACCGTGCGCCGCTGGGTGGACGCCGGCACCCTCGGCGCCCACAAGGACGAGTCCGGCCGCGCCGCGGTGGATGGCGCCGAGCTCGCCGCGCACGCGCGCGCCATCGCGGCCGCTCCCGCGGACCCCTCGGGAGTGGGGCGCTCTGCCCGGAACCAGTTCGTGGGCCTCGTGACGGCGGTGACCGTGGACAAGGTCATGGCGCAGGTGGAGCTCCAGTGCGGCCCCCACCGCGTGGTCTCGCTCATGAGCTCCGAGGCCGTCCGGGAGCTGGGCCTGGAGCCCGGGTCCGTGGCCACGGCGGTGGTCAAGGCCACCACCGTGATCGTCGAGACCCCCGGCGGGAGGGCGCTGTGAGGCGGGCAGCGAGGACGCTGGCCGCACTGGTGCTCGTGCCGGTCGCCTCTGCCGGGCTGCTCACTGCCTGCGGAGGGACGACCGCGGGGGGCGGCCCCGCGGCGTCGTCCGGGAACGGCGCGGCCCGCACCGTCACGGTCTTCGCCGCGGCGTCCCTGAAGCAGAGCTTCACCGCGATCGGCCGGCAGTTCCAGGCCGCCTACCCCGGCACCACAGTCGCGTTCAGCTTCGCCGGGTCCTCCGACCTCGCCGCGCAGATCGCGAACGGGGCGCCCGCGGACCTCTTTGCGTCCGCGGACACGAGGACCATGGACAAGGTCACCGGGTCCGGGCTGGCCGACGGCACCCCTGCGGACTTCGCCACCAATGTGCTCACGATCGCCGTGCGGCCCGGCAACCCCGCCGGGATCAAGGGCCTGGCGGACCTCGCCCGGCCCGGCCTCAAGCTCGTGGACTGCGCGCCGCAGGTGCCGTGCGGGGCGGCGGCGCAGGCGGCCGCGGCGTCCGGCCACGTGGCGCTGGCGCCGGTGTCGCAGGAGTCGAACGTGACAGACGTCCTCGGGAAGGTGGCCGCCGGGGAGGCCGACGCCGGACTCGTCTACGTCACCGATGCGCGCGGGGCCGGGGGGAAGGTGGCCTCCGTGCCGTTCCCCGAGGCCGCGTCCGCGGTGAACCGCTACCCGATCGCGGTGCTGCGCGACGCGAAGGACAAGGAGCTCGCGCACGAGTTCGCCGACTACGTCGCGGGCCCGGAGGGACGGAAGGTCCTGGCCGATGCCGGCTTCGGCGCGCCGTGACCCTTCAGCCCAGGGACATGACCCCTCAGCGCAGGGAGATGACCCCTCAGCGCAGGGCGTGTCTGCGGGCCACCTCCTGAAGGCCACCTCCCGCGGGTTCACGGGGCTTCCGGGCTGGCTCTGGGCGCCCGCGGCGGTCGGGGCGCTGTTCGTCGTCGTTCCCCTCGTCGGGATCCTCGCCCGTGTGGACTGGCCGCACTTCATCCCGCTCGTCACCTCGGACGCGTCCCTCGCGGCGCTGCGGCTGAGCCTGGTGACGGCGGCGGCGAGCACCGCCCTCGTGCTCGTGCTCGGGGTGCCGATGGCCATGGCCCTGGCCCGGGGCAACGTGCCCGGCCTGCGGTGGCTCCGGGCCCTCGTGCTCCTGCCGCTCGTGCTGCCCCCCGTGGTGGGTGGCCTCGCGCTCCTCTACACGTTCGGCCGGCTGGGGCTCGTGGGGCGGTGGCTGGACGTGCTCGGCGTGCAGGTCGCGTTCACCACCACCGCCGTGGTCATGGCGCAGGCGTTCGTGTCCCTGCCCTTCCTCGTGGTCTCCCTCGAGGGCGCGCTGCGCACGGCCGGCGGCCGCTACGAGGCTGTGGCCGCGACCCTCGGGGCTTCCCCGACCCATGCCTTCCGGCGCGTCACCCTCCCGCTCGTGCTGCCCGGCCTGGCCTCCGGCCTCGTCCTCGCCTTCGCCCGCTCGCTGGGCGAGTTCGGCGCCACCCTCACCTTCGCCGGCAGCCTCCAGGGCGTCACCCGCACCCTGCCGCTCGAGGTGTACCTGCAGCGCGAGACGGATCCCGACGCCGCCGTGGCCCTCGCGCTGCTGCTCGTCGCGGTCGCCGCGGCGGTGGTGGGCCTCGCCTACGGGCGCCGGGCCGGGGGAGCGCGGTGACCGCGTCACGGGAGGACCTGCTGACGGTCGACGCTGCTCTGGCCGCCCGGGGCGTCCGGCTCGCCCTCGCGGTCGGGGAGGGCGAGACGGTGGCGGTCATGGGCCCGAACGGGGCAGGGAAGTCGACCCTGTTCGGGCTGTGCGCGGGGCTGCTGCGGCCGGACCACGGAAGCGTCGCGCTCGCCGGCCGGGTCCTCGCCGACGGCCGCGGCACCTGGGTTCCCCCGCACCGCCGCGGCATCGCGCTGCTGGCCCAGGAACCGCTCCTCTTCCCGCACCTGGACGTGCTCGGGAACGTGGCGTTCGCCCCCCGCGCCGCCGGTGCCCCGCGCACCGAGGCCCGCGCTGCCGCCGCCCGATGGCTGCGCGAGGTCGACGCCGAGGAGCTGGCCGGGCGTCGCCCCGCCGAGCTCTCGGGCGGCCAGGCGCAGCGCGTCGCGATCGCCCGGGCGCTCGCGGCCGAGCCCCGGGTCCTCCTGCTCGACGAGCCGTTCGCGGCCCTCGACGTCGCGGCAGCCCCCGCCCTGCGCCGGCTGCTGCGGCGCGTCCTCGCCGACCGCACGGCGCTCATCGTCACGCACGAGCCGCTCGACGCGCACCTGCTCGCCGACCGCGTCGTGGTGCTCGAGTCCGGCCGCGTCGCCGAATCCGGGCCCACCGCCGACCTCCTGGACCGCCCTCGCAGCCGCTTCGCCGCGGGCCTCGCGGGGCTCAACTTCGTCCAGGGGCATGCCGCGCCCGATCCCGGGGTCCCGCCCGGCCGCCTGCACATCAGCGGGCTCGGCGAGGTCTCGGGCACGGTGCCGGACGGGGTGGAGCCCCCGGGCCCGGGCGAGGCGGCCATCGCCGTGTTCCGGCCCGCCGACGTGGCCCTCTACCCGTCCCCAGCGGCCCCGGCCGGCGGGCCGGGGGTGCCGCACGGATCGCCGCGGAACGCCTGGGCCGGCATCGTCCGCGAGCTCGAGCCGCGCGGCGCCCAGGTGCGGGTGCACTGCGACGCCTCCGGCCACGCCCTCGTGGCGGACCTGACCCCAGCGGCGGCCGCCGAGCTCGACCTGGGTCCGGGGGCCGGCGTCGTGCTCGTCGCGAAGGCCGCCGCGGTGACGGTCTACGGCGCCTAGTAGCCGGCGGTTCCCGAGCTGGCGGAGGCGAGCGGCGTCTGGATCATGGTCCCGTCGGCGCCGATCACGTACCACACGTTGGCGACGCCCTGCCCGTTGAACTGCCCGGGGCCGGTGTCCTTCGCGTAGTAGTAGATGGGCATCCCGTTGACCGTGATCTGCTGCTTGCCGTTGACGCCGGTGATGCTGCCGATCTTCCCGGTCACGCCCTGGAGCGTCGGGGTGCCGGCGCTGGTCACGGCGGGCCACAGCGACGCGCACCCGCCCGTGCAGGCGCTCGTGGTCGCGCCGGCGTTGTCCCGCGTGTACACGTAGACCGCCTTGCCCTCCCCGTCCACGACGACGGTGTGGCCCGCGACGGTCGCAGTCTTGAGCGTCTCGACCTCCGACGACGACATTGCCGACGACGCCGAGGAGGGCGCCGCGGCGGGGGCGCTCGACGAGCCCGTGCTGCCGCTCCCACCGCCGCAGCCGGCGAGGGCGAGGGCGGAGGCCGCCGATGCAGCGGCCAAGAGGAGTGCTGCTCGCTTGTTCATGGTGTCGCCTTCCCTGATCCGGCGGCTGTCTGCCGCTGCCCATGAGACGCCGTGCGCGGTGATCCGGTTCATCGCCAGTCCGGGAGGGGGCCGGCTCCGAATGATGGAGCAGCAGCAACCATGGTGCCGAGGTCGCGGGGCGACGCCGGCGGAGGGAGAGGACACGACGATGGGCGCACGCCTCGTTCGCCGCCTTGTCGCGCTGAGTTGCGCGGCGCTGATGATGAGCGGCTGCGCGGCCGCTCAGGGGGCACCCGCGCCGCAGGAGGCAGCGCAGCGGTCCGCCGCGGCACCCTCATCCTCTTCCGCGTCGCCGGCGGGGCCGTCACCGGCGGCGGCGATGGTCTGCGGGCAGGAGATCAGGGCCAAGATCGCCCAGATCCTGGCGCTGCCCGCCGACCCCTCACCGTCGCCGACATGGGCGGCCGGCCGCTACACCTGCACGTACAGGCTCCCCTCCGGCGCACTGGTGCTCGCCGTCCAGGAATCCCCGGATCCGGCGGCGGCCCGCGCCGCCGCCCACGGCGCAGTCGCGGCGCTGCCCAGCGCTGCCCCGATCGAGGGGCTCGCGAACCTCGGTCTGCCCGGCTACCAGAGTCCGGCGGGCACCGTGGCATTCGCCAAGGACAGCTCCGCCCTCACCGTGGACGCCACGGGCCTGAAGGAGCCAGTGGGCCCCCACGGCATCTCCCGGAGCTCCCTCGCCTACCAGATCGCCACCGACGTGCTGGCGTGCTGGAGCGAATGAGCCGGCGCCCCCTCACCGGTCCAATCCGCGATCCGGACCACTCCGAACAGTAACTGTCGGACAGTTCCTGAGCCCGGCGACCGGCGCCACCAGGAGCCGGCGACGCGACAAAGAGCATGGAGGAATCACCATCATGAAGAAATCTGCCTTCCTGATCGCCCCCGCCCTCGCCCTCGGGGCCATGGCCCTCTCCACGAGCCCGGCACTGGCGGCGGACAGCACCACCTACCAGGCGAATCTGGGAGCCATCAACGGCTCCAATGCCTCGGGCACGGCCATGATCACGCTGAACGGAAACCAGGCCACCGTGACCGAGAAGGTTTCGGGCCTCGCCGCGACCTTCAGCGGCAAGCCCTACCCGCACGTCCAGCACATCCACATCGGCGCCAAGGGCACCTGTCCTGGACCCTCGGCCGACACCAGCGGCGACGGGGTGATCAGCACCACCGAGGGCGCCCCGTTCTACGGGGGCATCGGCGCCACGCTCTCCACGAGCGGTGACACCAGTCCCGCGGCGGGCACCGACCTGGCTGTCGCAGGGATGGGCTCCTCCTTCACCTATCAGCGCACCATCACGCTGGACGCGAAGACGCTGGCCTCGCTGCAGTCCGGCACGGCAGTCGTCGTCGTGCACGGCCTGGACCCGGCGACCCTGCCGGCCGGAGCCCAGAAGGAGCCCAGCGACCTGGTGCCCTCGCTGCCGCTGGCGGCGACCTCGCCCGCCCTCTGCGGCACCCTCACCGCGATGCCCGCCGGCGCCCCGGGGACGGGCATCGCTGCCCCGGCACAGCAGCAGGGAGCGGACCTGGGTCTCGTCGCGACGGGTGCAGGCCTGATCGCCGCCGCGGGCGGGATCTACGGCATCCGCCGCCGGCTGGCCGCCAAGGCCTGATTCCGCCGTGCGAGCAGGAGGGTTGGACCCGATGAGAGAAGGTGCCGCCAGCGGTGGCCGTGGGCGCCGGCTCGCGTCTGCGGGTGCCACGCTCCTGCTCGCCGCAGGCCTCGCGGGGATCGGCCTCGGTCTGGCCCACGGGAGTGCGCCCGCGGGCCACGCCGGAGCCCCCACGGGGGTTCCCGCGACGGCCGCTGCCTCCCCGCCCGGGCGGTCCCCCGCGGGCGGGGAGAGCAGGCCATCACCGGATGCACCGAAAACGGCACAGGCGCCCCCGCTTGCCGCCCACTCCGGCCCGGTGCTGCCTGCCTCCGCCCCCACCCGCCTCCAGGCGCCCTCCATCGGAGTGGACACCCCACTGATCCAGCTAGGCAAGCAGCCCGACGGCGAGGTCGCCGTTCCGCCGGGTGCACCCGGGTCCCCGGCCGGCTGGTACACCGGGTCGGTCACGCCCGGCGCCTCCGGGTCCGCCGTGATCCTCGGACACGTCAACGCCATCGGCACACCCATCGGTGTGTTCTACCGCCTCCACGAGCTCGCGCCCGGGGCCCAGGTGACGGTGGTGCGGGCCGACCACACCGCGGCCGTGTTCGTCGTAGACAGGACCGACGTGTACCACAAGTCCCAGTTCCCCACCGTCGAGGTCTACCGCAACGCGGACCGGGCCGAACTGCGTCTGATCACCTGTGGCGGCTACGACCCGGCGTCGGGCCAGTACCTGGACAACACCGTCGTCTACGCCCACCTCGTCTCGAGTCACCCGGCATGAACCGGCCCGACCTTCCCGAAGGACCCTGACTATGGAACTGTCCCCTCGCTCTCGCCGGCGCCTGGCTGGGCTGGCGCTCCTCCTCAGCGCACTATCGCTGGGGGCCACTGCCTGCTCTGGCGCGGCCATGGGCAGCAGCAGCTCCGGCAGCGGCGCGGCCCAGTCCGCGCCTGCCGCGACGGCCTCGATGGAGCCGGGCATGGCCATGGGCTCCTCGCGGCCCACCCCGGCGGCGGCGGTCACCATCCACATCAGCGCCTCGGCGTACTCCGATCCCGGCACTGTCTCCCCGGGCGCCACGGTCAGGGTCATGAACATGGACGCCCAGGCCCATACCGTCACCGCGGACGGGGGCGCCTTCAAGGTCACGGCCCCGGCCGGCAGCAGTGTCACCTTCACCGCCCCAGCCACGCCCGGCACCTACCACTACCACTGCGAGTACCACGCCGACATGCACGGAACCCTCACCGTAGGGTGACGCGGACGCGCCGCCGGCAGCTTCGGCGTTTGATCCCGGCGGAGGCGGGGTAAGGTTCCGGGTGGCCCATGTGGGGCTGGGCCCTCCCGCCCGGGCCGACCGAGGCCCAGGAGCTAGGAGCATTGATACGGTGACCATCCCGAGGCGACACGGCAGGCCCTCTGCCGCCGGCCCGATTCCGGCCGTCGGCGTGGAGACCATGATGGGCAGCCCGGTCGCGTCCGAGAAGCCCGGGCCTGGGCCCCAAGACCGCGCGGGGCACCGCCGCCCGCTCCGCACCGCGGCCATCGCCATGGGCGTCGTCATCGCACTCACCATCGCCGGCTCCATCCTGCTCGCGTTCGGGCTCCGCTCGGCCCTGAAGATGGACAAGGTCACGGACTACCCGGGCCCGGGCACCGGGGAGGTCAAGGTCACCGTCCAGTCGGGCACCGGCCCGCTGGCTGTGGCGCAGGAGCTCCAGAAGGACGGGGTCATTGCCGACCCCGAGACGTTCGTGCGGGCGCTCGCCGGGACCGGCGGGAAGATCAGCCCCGGGGACTACACGTTCAAGAAGGAGATGAAGGCCTCGGATGCTGCGGCGATCCTGGCCGGTACGGACAGTGCGAAGGTGGTCTACTTCGCGTTGAGTGCGGGGATGCGGGTGGGGGACTCGCTCGATGTGATCGCGAAGGCGGCCTCGGTGGAGCGCAAGGACCTCGATGCGCTCAATGCGAAGCCGGGGGACTTCGGGCTGCCGGCCAAGGCCAAGAGCCTGGAGGGCTATCTGGCCCCGGGGGAGTACCGGTTCCCGGTGGGGATCTCGGCCAAGGACATCCTGGCCAAGCTGGTCTCGACCACGGTGGACGAGCTGAAGCAGGATGGGATCACGGACCCGAACCAGCAGTACCAGGTCCTCACGGTGGCCAGCATCGTGCAGGCCGAGGGCGGCCAGGCGGACTACGGGGACGTGGCCGGGGCGATCGAGAACCGGCTCAAGCCCAACGACCAGACCAA
>NZ_BAAGSN010000016.1:0-376005 GCF_054782415.1 Sinomonas soli
AACAACCAGACCAACCAACCGGCCAGGCCCTCCCGGAGCAACAAGATTCAATCCTACCCGATCCGGGCGGCCGTTTTCAAATCGGCTTTCCGTTTTTCCTTTCGAGGCGCTGCAGGCCGTCCTGGCCTCAAACGGCCAGCACTCCGAGCATTTCCCGAAGGGAAGATCGAGGTTTTCCGCCTCCGCTCTGCGTTGGCGACTCGGAATACATTACCCGCGGCCCCGTCCGCGCGCAACTCGTGGAGGGCACCCGGGCGTGTCGCCTTGACCACACGAGAAGGGCCCCCACGGCGGCTGCCGTGGGGGCCCTTCTCGGCGTCCGAGCCCGCGCCTCAGCCTTCGAGGACGGCGGTGGCCACGTGCTTCTTGCCCCGCCGCACGAGGAAGTAGCGCCCGTGCAGGGCGTCCTCTACGGTCACGGCGGCGTCGGGATCGGTGATCTTGGTGTTGTTCACGTATGCGCCGCCCTCCCCGACCGTGCGCCGCGCCGCCGACTTGCTCTCCGCCAGTCCCGTGGCGACCAGAAGCTCGACGACACCGAGCTGCTCGGCCGTCACCGCCGCCGTCGTCAGCTCCGCGGTGGCCGCGGAGAGGGTGCCCTCGTCGAGGACGCCGAGGTCGCCGTTGCCGAAGAGCGCCGCGGAGGCGGCGATGACCTTCTCCGTGGCATCGACGCCGTGCACGAGGGAGGTCACCTCGAAGGCGAGGCGTCGCTGGGCCTCCCGGGCGAACGGGCGCTCGGCGACCGCGGCCTCGAGCCCCCCGATCTCGGCGCGGGTGAGGAAGGTGAACACCTTGAGGCGGTCGACCACGTCCGCATCCGAGGTGTTGAGCCAGAACTGGTAGAACGTGTACGGCGAGCACATGGCCGGATCGAGCCAGATGGCGTTGCCCTCGCTCTTGCCGAACTTGGTGCCGTCCGCGTTCGTGATCAGCGGCGTGCCGAGCGCATGGACGGTCCTGCCCTCGACTTTGCGGATCAGCTCTGTCCCGCTCGTGAGATTGCCCCACTGGTCGGAGCCGCCCGTCTCGAGCACGCACCCGTACTGGCGGTACAGCTCGAGGTAGTCCATGCCCTGCAGGATCTGGTAGCTGAACTCGGTGTAGGAGATGCCCTCGTCCGAGCTCAGGCGCGAGGCCACGGCATCCTTCCGCAGCATCGTGCCGACGCGGAAGTGCTTGCCGATCTCACGGAGGAAGTCGATGGCCGAGAGGGGCGCGGTCCAGTCGAGGTTGTTCACGATCCGTGCGGCGTTCGCCCCCTCGAAGGACAGGAAGCGGCTCACCTGCGCCTTGAGGTAGCCGACCCACTCGGCGACCGTGTCCTTGGTGTTGAGCGTCCGCTCCGCGGTGGGCCGGGGGTCGCCGATCAGCCCCGTGGAGCCCCCGACGAGGCCCAGCGGCTTGTGGCCGGCCAGCTGCAGACGGCGCAGGACAAGCAGCTGGACGAGGTTGCCCAGGTGAAGGCTCGGGGCGGTGGGATCGAACCCGCAGTAGTACGTGATCGGCTCCCCGGCGAGGAGCTCTTCGAGCTCGCCCTCGTCGGTCGAGACGTGGATGAGGCCACGCCACACGAGCTCCTGCCAGATGTTCGGGAAGCTCGGATCGTTCTTCTGGGAGTCGAGGATTGCTGTCTGCGGCACGGCCTCTACGGTATCAGCCACGCCCGTCCTTCCCCTGCTCGATGCCGGCCGGCAACGGCCCCTCCGAGATGAGCCGGAGCCGCTGCGTCGGGCGCGTCATGGCCACGTAGAGGTCGCCCACCTTGCCGTACTCGTGGTCAAGCAGGGCCGAGGGCTCCAGGACCACGACGGCGTCGAACTCGAGGCCCTTGGCCTCCCGCGGATCGAGGACCACGATGTCCTGCTCGAAGCTGCCCGCTCCCCCGCCGACCCGTGGTCCGTACACCTGGCGCAGGGCGTCCCGCGCCGCCCCGAGCAGCGGCGCCTCGGCGATGACGGCGACCAGACCGCCGTCGGCCGCCTCGAGCTCTTCGGGGAGCACCTCGAGGAGGCGGGGCACGACGGCGCCGGCTCCCACCCGTTCGACGATCGGGTCCCAGCGTCCCTCCCGCACGGCCTTGGGCGCCGAGACCACAAGCCCGGCGGCCGCGGCCATGCGCGCCGCTGCCTCGGCGATCTGGGCCGGGGTGCGGTAGTTGACCGTGAGCTCCTCGAGCGTCCAGCGGTCGCCGAAGAACGGGCGCAGGGCTCGGCCCCAGGACGACGCGCCGGCCGCCGACGAGGTCTGGGCGATGTCCCCGACGATCGTGAACGACTTGAGCGGGCAGCGGCGCACCAGCAGGCGCCACTGCATGTACGAGAGCTCCTGCGCCTCGTCGACGATGATGTGCCCGTAGGCCCACGTGCGGTCGCCGACCGCGCGCTCGGCCGCGGTGAGGCGCACCTCGGGCTCCTGCTGGAAGGCCACGAGGTCCTCGGCCTCGACCACGCCGTCGATCCCCTGCTCGCGCAGGGCAGCGTCGATGTTCTTCAGGGTCTGCTGGGCGTTCTCGAGGTCGCGCCGGCGCTCGGCCTCGCGGCGGGCCGCCTCGTGCCCCGTGGCCGCGTCGAGTTCGCCGAGCAGCTCCCACGCCTCGTCCAGCAGGGGCACGTCCGCCTCGGTCCAGGGTGCGTCCTCGGGGCGGTGCAGCAGGTCGCGCTCCTCCTCGGTGAACTCGTGGGCGACCGCGTCGAGGATGCTCCGGCGGCCCAGGAGCTCGGCGACGAGCTTCTCCGCGGTCATGGGCATCCAGCACAGGTTCACGGCCACGCGCACGTCGCGGGACTGCCGCACGTCCTCGGCGAGGTACGAGCGGTCCGTCGTGTTGCCCGAGCCGCTCGCCTCGACCTTGGACTGCAGCTGCTCGGTGAGCTCGCGCAGGAGGATCTTCACGAACGTGTTCCGGGCCTCGTTGTACGGCTTGCCGGTGGCACGGGCCTTGTCCCGCGCGCGGCGGACCTGACGGGTGGTGAGCAGCAGCCGATAGCCCTCGACCTCGAGCACCCGGTCCGCGGAGGGGACCCGCTGCCGGTTCGCCACGGCGGCCGCGATGAGCGGCACCATGCGTCGGCTCCCCTTGAGCGCGGCGATGCGGGGGTCCTTCTCCGGCACGGCCCTGATGCCGGGCATGAGCCGGCCGACGCTGGACATCACGACGCCGGTCTCGCCGAGTGAGGGCAGGACGCGTTCGATGTACTTCATGAAGGACGACGACGGGCCCACGAGCAGCACCCCGGCGCTCTTGAGGCGGTCGCGGTGCGAGTAGAGCAGGTATGCCGCCCGATGCAGGGCCACCGCGGTCTTGCCGGTGCCGGGGCCGCCCTGGACGACGAGGGCGCCGGCCATGGGGGCGCGGATGATGCGGTCCTGCTCGGCCTGGATGGTGCTGACGATGTCCGCCATGCGGCCCGTGCGCTTCGAGTTCAGCGCAGCGAGCAGCGCGCCCTCGCCCTGGTGGTGCGCGGTGCCCTCGGTGAGCATGTCGGAGTCGAGGACGTCGTCCTCGATCGCGACGACCTCGCGGCCCTGCAGGATGAGGTGGCGGCGCCGGCGCACTCCCTGCCGGTCGAACGCCGTGGCCTGGTAGAAGTGGCTCGCCTCCGGGGCGCGCCAGTCGACCATCAGGCGGCGCAGGTCGTCCGTGCTCAGGCCGATGCGGCCGATGTACTGGGACTCACCGCCGTCGAGGTCGAGCCTGCCGAACACGAGGCGGTTCTCCACCGCGTCCAGCTGGGCCAGGCGGTCCTCGTACATCGCGGCGAAGGCGTCGCGTTCCGACACATTCTGGATCGAGCCGATGGCGCCGGCCTTGCGGACCGCCGCCAGCTGGCCGCGCTTCTCCTCGCGCAGCTCATCGAGTCGCGTGTACAGACCCCTGACGTAGTCCCGTTCATGGGCGAGATCGGCGTCGAGCATCCTTGCCTTCCCCTAACAAGAAAAGTTTGACCGTCCATTCTACTGCGATTCCGGTGAACGTAGCGTGCACCGGCGCGGCGGGGACGGGCGGGTCAGTCGCCGAGGCGCTGGAGCGAGTGGACGCGGTGCCCCGCGAGGGCCTCGCGGCCGCCCAGCCCTTCGAGCTCGAGCACGACTCCCACGCCCACCACGTCGCCGCCGCACCGGCCCACGAGGCGCACCGCGGCACCGACCGTGCCGCCGGTGGCGAGCACGTCGTCGAGCACGAGGACGCGGGCGCCGGGGGGGATGTCCGTGGTGTGCACCTCGAGCGCGGCCGTGCCGTACTCGAGGGCGTACTCCTCCAGGAAGGTCTCGCGCGGGAGCTTCCCCGCCTTGCGGACCGTGAGGACTCCCGTGCCGGTCGCATAGGCCGCGGCGGCGGCCAGCAGGAACCCGCGCGCCTCGATGCCGGCGACGAGGTCGAACTGGCCCACGAAGGGCGCGACGATCGCGTCGACGATGGCGCGCAGGCCCTGCGGGTCGGCGAACGCCGGGGTGAGGTCCTTGAAGATGATCCCGGGCTTCGGATAGTCCGGCACCGTCGCGCAGAGGCGGTCGAGCAGCTCCCCCACCGAGGCGCCGGGCGGGGGTGCCGCGGCGGGGTCCTGGGAGTTCGGGGTCGTCTCTGGGCTGGGTTCGTTCACGGCTCAACGTTACCGAATGTCGGTCGTCGGGCCGCCGCCCGGCACGGGGACCCGCGGGAGGCGGCCTTCACGAGGTGACCTTCAGAGGGGACGGGGCGGGCGGGCCTTCGCCGGACGGTACGGCGAGACGCTCGGCTCCCCCGGGAGCCAGAACCGCCAGGGGTAGTCGGCCGAGCCCCCCGGCCCCGCCACGCCCACGCGGGGCCCCGAGAGCACCCCGGCGGCGCGGTGGGGCGGGGGTTCGAGCCGGAACCGGCCGCCGTCGAGCGCCTCCCCGTTGTCCGCGCGGCCGATGGCGAGCGCCTGGGTGAGGCGCGCCGGGCCCCGCGCGAGGTCCGCGTCCCGCTTGGCGGCCGGGCGCCGCGACCGTGCCAGCTCGAGGCCCTCGACCACCTCTCCGCCCCTGAGCAGGCAGCCGGAAGAGCTGCCCGCCGGTCCGCACACGATGTTCGCGCAGAAGTGCATCCCGTACGTGAAGTAGACGTACAGGCGCCCCGGCGGGCCCCACATCGCCTCGTTGCGCGGGGTGCGCCCGGTGTACGAGTGCGATCCGGGGTCGGGGTGGTCGGAGTCCCGGTGCCCGCGGTAGGCCTCCACTTCGGTGAGGCGCACGGCAACGGTCCCCTCCGGCGTCGTGTGCGAGAGCACGGCACCGAGGAGGTCGGGGGCGACGGCGACAGGATCGCGCAGGAGCCAGTGGACCAGGGCGTCGAAGTCCACAGGCGCTACGCCGCGGGGAGCGCGGACGGCCACGGTCCGAGCTCGGGCAGCGGGACCGCCTGGCCGTCGCGCTCGGCGCGGACGGCGCCGTGGGAGACGGGCCGGCCGGCGAGCCACGCTGCGAGGTCCTGCAGGCGCCCGGCGAGCACGACGGCGTCGCTGCCGCCGCCGACGCGGATCTGCTCGCCGCCCGCGGGGCGCAGGACGAAGACCTGGCCCTCGGGGACGCGCGGGGCCAGGAAGTCCATCAGGTGGCGGCAGAACGCGGCAGTCCACTCCTGCTGGGTGCACCCAGTCCCGAGGTCGCTGCGGTGGACCACCAGCTCGCGCCAGAGGGCGAGCCCGGCGTCCCGCACCACGCCGTCGCGGAACCTGACCGGGGTGTCCCATTCGGCCGGCCCGAGCGCGGCGAACGCCGCGACGGCGCGGTCGACGGCCGCCCCGGTGCGCCGCCGGTGCACCTCGGCGGAGGCCCGCGCGCCGGTGTCGATGGCTCGGTCGCGGGCAGTCTTGCCGCCGTCGTAGAGGTCAGCCTGCTCGTTCCGGCGGGCGAGCTCTGCCTGCCGGGCCAGCGCCGCGGAGATCCCCTCGATGTGGGCGAGGACGTGCCCACGGGTCCATCCGGGCAGCTCGGACGGGGCAGCGACGGAGTCCTCCCCGAGGCCCCCGATCTCGTGGTGGATCCCCTCTGCCGCGGCGCGGAGGGCGGCGAGGAGCTCGGGGTCGGTCGGGGCTGCGGCGTCGGTTCCCATGCTCTCCAGCCTAGTCAGTCGGGGCCCGGGCGGGGCCTAGCCGAGGCCCTCGAAGATGTCGGTCAGGAGTGGACGGCGCCGCTCGCGCGGGGGCCAGACCTGGACGAAGTGCTCGTGCGAGGCGGCCGCGAGCCAGGCGGCGCGCGCGAGCGGGTGCTCGAACAGGGACAGCCGCTGGCTGCGGTGCTCGGCGAGCCCGGCGACGACCCGCTCGGCGACGCTGCGGGTGTCCACCCGTATGTCGACGAGCGCGTCGGGGATGCCGCGGAAGTGGTAGACCTGCGCGGGGTCCCAGGGCGGCAGCCCGCTCGAGGTGCGGGCCGCGTTGATGCGCAGCCAGGTCGATTCCTTCAGGGCCCAGTGCAGGAGCCGCTTCAGTCCGGGGCCCCCGCTGCCGGCGAGCGCGAGGAAGGCGGCGTCCGTCGCCCGGCCGATCGTGATGTGGTCCGGGTGCCCCGTCACGCCGTCCGGTCCGAAGGTGGCCACCACGTCCGGGCGCTCTTCCTCCAGCAGGGCCCGGATGCGTGCTGTCAGCCCGTCGAAGTCGGCGTCGCAGAGGCATCCGTCCTCGTAGCCGAGCCATTCGTGGCGATCGGGTCCGCGCCCGTGGGCGGACCACGCCCGCGCGTCCTCGCCGCGGCGGTACTGCCCGAGGTCGGCGCGCGTCGTCGCGGTCCCCGGCGCGATCATCCCCCCGGCCCCGTCCGTCGCATGGACGAGGGCGAACCGGAACCCCGGCTCGGCGGCGTGGAGGGCGATCGAGCCGGCGATGCCGATGGCGTCGTCGTCAGGGTGCGCCACGACGAGCATGAGGGTGCGCGGGGGCACGCACTGATGATGCGCCGAGGCGGCCGCCCCGGGAAGGGACGGCCGCCTCGGAGTTGCGCGCGGTGGTCAGGCGGCGAAGGCCCGGGCGTCGGCGAGCTGCGCCCTGAGGGCGTCCAGCTGGCGGGCGACGGCCGACGGCGCCGTACCGCCCTGGGCGCTCCGGCTTGCCAGGGACCCCTCCGTGGAGAGCACGGAGCGGACCTCGGGGGTCAGCGCGGGGCTGATCGCCGCGTACTCCTCGTCCGTGAGGTCCCACAGCTCGACCCCCCGCGACTCCGCCTGCTTGACGGCGGCCCCGGAGAGCTCGTGGGCCTCCCGGAAGGGCACCCCCTGGCGCACGAGCCACTCGGCGATGTCGGTCGCGAGGGCGAACCCCTGCGGAGCCAGGGAGGCCATGCGCTCGGTGTTGAAGACGAGCGTGGCGACCATGCCGGAAACGGCCGGGAGAAGGAGCTCGAGCGTGTCCGCGGCGTCGAAGACCGGCTCCTTGTCCTCCTGCAGGTCGCGGTTGTACGCGAGCGGGAGGCCCTTGAGGGTCGCAAGCAGGCCCGTGAGGTCGCCGATGAGGCGGCCGGCCTTGCCGCGCGCGAGCTCGGCCACGTCCGGGTTCTTCTTCTGCGGCATGATGCTCGACCCGGTCGAGTACGCATCGTCCAGGGTCACGAAGGAGAACTCCTTCGTGGCCCAGAGGATGACCTCCTCGGAGATGCGGGAGAGGTCCACGCCGATCATCGCCGCGACCCACGCGAACTCGGCGAAGACGTCGCGCGAGGCGGTACCGTCGATCGAGTTGTGCACCGCGGAGTCGAAGCCGAGGTCCTCGGCGACGGCCTCGGGGTCGAGGCCGAGGGACGAGCCCGCGAGCGCGCCCGAGCCGTAGGGGGAGACGGCCGCGCGGCGGTCCCAGTCCTGCAGGCGCTGCACGTCGCGCAGCAGCGCCCAGGCATGGGCGAGGAGGTGGTGGCTGAGCAGCACCGGCTGGGCGTGCTGGAGGTGCGTCCGGCCGGGCATAGCGGCCTCCGGATGCGCCTCGGCCTGGGCCACGAGCGCGTCGACCGCAGCCAGGACGCCGCGGGCGATCACCCGCGCGTGGTCGCGCAGGAACATCCGCCCGAGGGTGGCCACCTGGTCGTTGCGCGAGCGCCCGGCCCGCAGCTTGCCGCCCAGATGGACCCCCGCACGCTCGATGAGGCCTCGCTCGAGCGAGCCGTGCACGTCCTCGTCCGACTCGGCCGGGACGTAGGCTCCGGACGCCACATCGGCGTCCAGCCGGTCCAGCGCATCCAGCATGCCGGCGAGCTCGGCATCGTCCAGCAGCCCCGCGCGGTGCAGGACCCTGGCGTGGGCCCGGGAGCCGGCGATGTCATAGCGGGCCAGCCGCCAGTCGAAGTGCGTGGACTTGCTCAGCGCGGCGAGCGCGTCCGCCGGTCCCCCGGCGAAGCGGCCGCCCCAGAGCGCGCCCTCGTTCGTCCCGTGCTGCTGCGACGCTCCGCTCTCCTCAGCCACCCTCGCTCACTCCCCCGCGGCGCGCTGGTCGCGGGTCGAGGCCACCTTGGAGGACATGCCCCAGATGTCGATGAAGCCCTTCGCGTTCGACTGGTCGAACGTGTCGCCGGTGTCGTAGGTGGCGAGGTTGAAGTCGTACAGCGAGGTGTCCGAGCGGCGGCCGTTCACCACCGCGGTGCCGCCGTGCAGGACCATGCGGATGTCGCCGGAGACGTACTTCTGCGAGTCGTCGATGAAGACGTCGAGGGCGCGCTTGAGCGGGGAGAACCACTGACCGTCGTAGACGAGCTCGCTCCAGCGGCGGTCCACCCCCGCCTTGAAGCGTGCGTGCTCGCGCTCGATCGTGATGTCCTCGAGGTGCTTGTGCGCGGTGATGAGGGCCATCGCGCCGGGGGCCTCGTAGATCTCGCGGGACTTGATCCCCACGAGCCGGTCCTCGACCACGTCGATGCGGCCCACACCCTGGGCGCCGGCGCGGCGGTTGAGCTCCTGGATGATCTGCAGCGGGGTCATCGCCACGCCGTCGAGCGCCGTCGGCACGCCCTGGACGAAGGTGATCGTCACCTCGTCGGGGGCCGGGGGGAACTCCGGCGTGGCCGTGTAGTCGTAGATGTCCTTGGTGGGGGCGTTCCAGATGTCCTCGAGGTAGCCCGTCTCCACGGCGCGGCCCCACACGTTCTGGTCGATCGAGTAGGGGTTCTTCTTCGTGGTCACGATCGGGAGGTGCTTCTCCTCCGCGTAGGCGATCGCCTTGTCGCGGGTGAGGGCCAGGTCCCGGACCGGGGCGATGCACTTCAGGTCGGGGCCGAGGGTCTGGATGCCGACCTCGAAGCGGACCTGGTCGTTGCCCTTGCCGGTGCAGCCGTGCGCCACCGTGGTCGCGCCGAACTCGCGGGCGGCCTTGACCAGGTGCTTGACGATCACCGGGCGGGAGATCGCGGAGACGAGCGGGTAGTGGCCCTGGTAGAGGCCGTTCGCCTTGAGGGTGGGCATGCAGTACTCGTCCGCGAACTCGTCGCGCGCATCGGCGACGTAGGCCTCGACGGCGCCGCAGCCCAGGGCGCGCTGGCGGACGGTCTCCATGTTCTCGCCGCCCTGGCCGACGTCGACCGCGACGGCGACGACCTCGGCGCCGGTCGCGTCGGCGATCCAGCCGATCGCGACGGAAGTGTCCAGACCGCCCGAGTAGGCGAGGACGATGCGATCCTTCACGGTGTTCTCCTTCAGCACGGGAATGCATGGCGGCATGGCCAGCACGAATTGTTATGCATCAGTCTACATAGATATGCATAGACCGCAATCTGGGCCGAGAGGCACTGGAGGCATTCTCCGCCGTCCGCCGGCCCGTCGTACAGCGCTTGGCAGCGGGCCGGGTCCGGTGCGAGGGTGGTCCCATGCTGCCCCGGCCCACCTCCTCCCCCGGCGGGACCGCGTGACGGGTCCCCTCGCCGTCGTCCGTCCCGAGCGTCCCGGGGACTTCCCCGCCGTCCGCGCCGTGACCGCGGCGGCGTTCGCCCACGCCGCGCATTCCGCGCCGCCCGTGGACGAGACCGAGGATCCGGGCGAGGCGGCGCTCGTCGCGTGGCTCCGCGCCGATGCCGGGTACCTGCCGTGGCTGGCCCTCGTCGCCGAGGAAGGGGGCGCCGTCGTCGGCCACGCCATCACGACCCGGGGGTGGATCGACACAGCCGGCCGCGACCCGGTGCCGGCGCTGGGGCTCGGGCCGATCTCCGTGCGGCCGGACCGGCAGGGCCGGGGCATCGGCGCGGCCCTGCTCGAGGCGACCGTCCTCGCCGCCGAGGACCGGAGGGAGCGGCTCATCGCGCTCCTCGGCGATCCCGCGTACTACGGCGCCCACGGCTGGGAGCCTGCCTCCCGGCACGGCATCGCCGCACCGGACCCGGCATGGGGCGAGCTGTTCCAGGTCCGCCTGCTCCCGGCGCACGACGGCGCGCGGGGCACCTTCCGCTACGCCGCGCCGTTCGCGCGGTTCGGGTAGCCGCGGCTGTGCTGGCGCGAGAGGATGGGGCGATGTCCCGCGAGAGGTTCATGCGCATCGACAGCCCCGAGTTCCAGGCGATGAGCGAGCGGGTGCTGCGCGTCACCGAGCTGACCTCCCGGCTGAACGTCCTGCCGTTCGACGACGAGGAGGGCAAGGCCGCGCTCTTCGAGCAGATCCTGGGCCGTCCGCTTCCGCCGCGTGTGACGGTCTACCCGCCTTTCTACACCGACCACGGCCTGGGGCTCGAACTCGCGGAGCGGGTGTTCATCAACCAGAACTGCACGTTCCTGGACTATGCCGGGATCCGGCTGGCAGAACGCGTGATGGTCGGGCCCGGGGCCACGTTCATCACGAACGGCCACCCGGTCGATCCCGCCGAGCGGCGGCAGTGGCTGACCGGGGCGCCCATCGATGTGGCGGAGAACGTGTGGATCGGCGCCGGCGCCACCATCCTGCCCGGCGTCAGCATCGGGCAGGACGCCGTCATCGCAGCGGGCGCCGTCGTGGCCGACGACGTCCCACCGGCCACCCTGGTGACGGGCCCGAAGGGCACCGTGCGCCGGCAGTGGTGATCCACGGCGGCCGGCCTCCCCTGGCGCGCGTCGTGGCAGAGCCGCGGTTCAGGCGCGCGCCACGACCGTGCGCATGACGCAGTTCTTGCTGCCCTTGGGGCGCACGTACTCGAACCCCGCGGCCTCGAAGAGCCGCCGCGTGCCGTTGTAGAGCACCGCCTGGCGTGCGCCGCCGGTGTCGTGCGGATAGCCCTCGACCACGCCGCCGCCCGCCTCCGCAATCAGCCGCAGCGCGCCCCGGACGGCGACCGCAGAGAGGCCGCGGTGGCGGTGGCTCCCGTCGACGAAGATGCACGTGAGCCGGTAGTCCGGCAGCACGTCGAGCTCGGCCTCGTACTGCTTGCGGTGGTAGATGTTCGGCAGCTCCTCCGGCGTGCCGTACTCGCACCACGCGACGGCCTCCCCGCCCTGCAGGACGAGCGCCGCGTGCGCCCGGCCCTCGTCGACCAGGCGGCGCTTCTGGGTGCGGTTGTCCTCCTCGGCGAGCCGCTTCTCGGCGTAGAAGGTCTGGAACCACATGCACCAGCACCCGCCGAAGACGCCGTTGTTGCGCCCGGCCAGGTCCGCGAAGGCATCCCAGGTCGCTGGGCCGAGTGCCACGACGGTGAGGCCGCCGGGCTCCGCCCCTGCCGTGACGATGCCGGGGATGTCCACCGCCTCAGGCTAGGACGCGTGCCAGGCCCTGTACATGCCCCGCCGGCGGCACTGCCACGGCCGCGGGCGCCGGTCCCGTCAGTACTCGCCCTTGATCACGAAGTACGAGCCCCGGATCTCGCCGGCGAGCTTGGACTTCTGGCGGGCGAACTTGAAGGTGCCCGCGAGCTCCTCCGGGACCTCCATCCCCTGGGAGAGCTTGAAGCCCACCGCGCGCTTGCCGCCGTCCTCGAGGGAGTACATGACGTTGATCGAGAGGCCCGACTCATAGAACACATAAGCCATCCTGAGGCCGTCCACCTCGAACGAGGTGACCTCCAGGGGGCGGGAGGCGATGGTGAGGCTGCGCTCCTCGGCGAGGATCCGCTGGATCCACTCCAGGGTCTCGGGTGCCTCGCTGGCCGGGCTGACGGTGAAGTCGTGGTCGTACTTGTTCTTGAAGTAGCGGGACTCGTTGGCCCTCAGCCCGGCCAGGGCCTCCGCGACGGGGGACGATTCGAGTCCCACGGTGGACACGTCCTTGAAATCTACGGTGTACGGCATCTGTCGCTCCTCGAAGTGGTCCTTGCACCGCCCACACTACGGCCGGACCCACGACGCCCCTTCTCGATTCCTGATCGATCGGATGCCGCTGTAGCAGAATGCAGCCATGACGGACCTCACCGACGCCAAGGACGCGCTCAGGCACTACCTCCAGGAGGCCCGCGAGGCGCTCCTGTGGAAACTCGAGGGGCTGGGCGAGCGGGAGCTGAGGATGCCGCGCACGCCGACCGGCACCAACCTGCTCGGCATCGTCAAGCATGCGGCGAACGTGGAGATCGGGTACTTCGGCGACACGTTCGGCCGTCCGTGGCCCACGCCCCCAGGAGCGGGTCTCGGACGCCGAGGTCGACGCGGACCCGCAGGCCGACTGGTACGCGACGGAGCACGAGAGCGCGGCCGGCATCGTCGACCTCTATCGTCGCGTCTGGGCGTTCGCCGACGCCACCATCGATGCCCTGCCCCTGGAGGCCACCGGCCGGGTGCCCTGGTGGCCCCAGGAGAAGAGCGAGGTGACCCTCGGCCGCGTCCTCGTGCACGTCCTCACAGACCTCGCCCGGCACGCCGGCCACACCGACATCCTCCGCGAATCGGTCGACGGCGAGGCGGGCCTCGTCGCGGACAGCAGCAACCTCCCGGACCAGGACTGGTCCGAGTACGTGCAGAAGCTCACCGCGCTGGCCCAGCGGTTCTGACCGGCCAACCTCGTCCGCCAGAAGATCGACCGCCCGCCCCGCGGGGCGGTAGCCGAGCGCCAGGGCCGCTGGGCCACCATGCCGATGAGGGCCGCGACGTGGGCGCCGTGTGGGCCGGGAGGTCCACCAAGGTGCCGTTGCCTGCCAAGCGCCCGATACCGCCGGTGCCTTCCCGCTCCCCTTGGTGGAAGCGCACCCCGCGCTAGGGACCGATCCGCTGGGCCAGGGCCACGAGGATCCCCTCCGGGCCGCGCACGTACGCCATGCGCCAGACGTTCTCGTACTCGCCCACGCCGCCGACCAGGCCGTAGCCGTCCGCGGCCAGCCGCTCGACGGCGGCCGGGAGGTCCTCGACCTCGAAGGCCACATTGCGCAGCCCCACTTCGGTGGACATCGCGCCGGGTGAACCCGGCTCGTGGGCGGGCCGGACGAAGCTGGAGAGCTCCACCCCGGCACCGCCGTCGGGCGGCCGGAGCATGACGATCTCGCTGCGCGAGCCGGGGATGCCGATGACCGTGTCCACGAACTCGCCCTCCATGGCCGTCCGGCCCTCGACCTCGAGGCCCAGGCCGACGAAGAATGCCGTGGCCGCGTCGAGGTCCGCCACGGTGATGCCCACGTGGTCGAGGCGCTGCACCCGGCCCACGGCTCAGGCCCCCTGGGAGGCCAGTTCGAGGAAGCGCGCGGCGACGGCCTCTCCCCCGGACGGGTCGCGGGTGACGATCATGACCGTGTCGTCCCCGGCGATGGTGCCCAGGATCGAGGGGATCACCGAATGGTCGATCGCGAGCGCCAGGAAGTTCGCCGCGCCGGGCGGGGTGCGCAGCACCACGATGTTGGCACTCGACTCGGCGGTCACGAGCAGGTCGGCGCACAGCTTCGCGAGCCGCGCGTCGAGGACCTCGGGCGCCTGCCCCAGGCGGGGGCTGCGGTCCCCTCCCTCGCCCCGCACCGCGTACACGAGGCCGCCGTCGGCGCCGCGGACCCGGACGGCCCCGATCTCCACGAGGTCGCGGGAGAGGGTCGCCTGGGTGACCTGCACGCCGTCGTCCGCGAGGAGCGCGGCGAGCTCGGCCTGCGAGCGCACCGGCTGCCCCGCCAGGAGCGCGCGGATGCGCGCCTGGCGGGCGGCCTTTGTCTGCGGGGCGGCGCCCGGAACCGCTGTCATGGTCACCGTCTCGTCAGAGGGCCGGGAGGCCCTCGACCACGGCCTGGCCCGAGTAGTGCAGGACCCACGCGAGGAGGGCCTTCTGGGCGTGCAGGCGGTTCTCGGCCTCGTCCCACACGACCGACTGGGGGCCGTCGATGACCTCTGCGGCCACCTCGTAGCCGCGGTAGGCCGGGAGGCAGTGGAGGAACACGGCGCCGGGGGCGGCCGTGGCCATCGCCGCGGCGTCGACCGAGTAGTCGCGGAAGAGGGACAGGCGCGCCTCCTTCTCCGCCTCCTGGCCCATCGAGACCCAGGTGTCCGTGGTGACCACGTCGGCGCCCTCGAGGGCGGCGACGGGGTCCACCGTGACGAGCACCGATCCGCCGGTCTGGGCGGCGACGGCCTCGGCCTCGGCGACGACCTCGGCGGCGGGGAGGTAGCCCTCGGGCCCGGCGATGCGCACGTGCATGCCCGCCGTCACTCCGGCGAGGAGGTAGGAATTGGCCATGTTGTTCGCCGCGTCGCCGAGGTAGGCCATCGACAGGCCCGCGAGCTCGCCCTTGTGCTCCTTGACCGTGAGCAGGTCCGCGAGGAGCTGGCACGGGTGGTAGTCGTCGCACAGCGCGTTGACCACGGGCACGCGGGAGTTCGCGGCCATGTCGACCAGGCCCTGGTGGGCTCCGGTGCGCCACACGATCGCGGCGACCATGCGCTCGAGGACCCTGGCCGTGTCCTCGACCGACTCCTTGTGCCCGATCTGGCTCTCGCCCGGGTTGATGATGAGCGGGGTCCCGCCCATGTCGGAGACGCCGGTGGAGAAGGAGACGCGGGTGCGGGTGGAGGTCTTGTCGAAGATGACGGCGACCGTCTTGCGGCCGGCGCCCTCGGCGGCGAGCGGCTGCACCGAGTACGGCGCTGCCTTCATCCGCACGGCGAGGTCGAGGACCTCGGCCTGCTCGGCGGGGCTGAGGTCGGTGTCCTTGAGGAAGTGCCGGGTGGTCACTTCGCCTCCTTCAGGGTGGTGGCGGCTGCTGCGACGAGCGCGGGCAGCGCGGCGACGAACGTATCGGCCTGCTCGGCCGTGAGGATGAGGGGCGGGGCCAGGCGGATGGTGCGCGGGCCCGGCGCGTTGACGATGAAGCCCGCGTCGAGGGCGGCGTCGACGACGGCGCCGGCCAGGTTCGCGCCGTCGGGCACCCCGGCGGGGGTCGCCAGGTCGACGCCGATGAGCAGGCCGCGTCCGCGGACCTCGGCGACCTCCGGCAGGTCCGCGAGCGCGTCGCGCAGGCGCTCTCCCACGGCACGGACATTGGCGAGGACGCCCTGGGTCTCGATCGCGTGCAGGGTGGCGAGCGCGGCCGCCGTCGCAACGGGGTTCCCGCCGAACGTGGTGCCGTGCTGGCCGGCGGTGAGGCGGGCGCTGTTCTCCTCCCCGAACGTCACGAGGGCGCCGATCGGGAAGCCGCCGCCGAGGCCCTTGGCGAGGGTGACGGCGTCGGGCACGATCCCCGCGCCCTCGATCGCGAGCCACGTGCCGGTGCGGCCCATGCCGGTCTGGACCTCGTCGATGATCAGGAGGGCGCCGGCGTCGCGGGTGATCTTCCGGGCCGCGGCGAGGTAGCCGGGCGGGAGGGGCACGACGCCGGCCTCGCCCTGGATCGGCTCGAGGAAGACGGCCTGCGTGGTCCCGCCCACTGCGGCCGCGAGGGCGTCGACGTCGCCGAACGGCACGTGGACCACGCCGCCGGGAAGGGGCTCGAACGGCTCGCGGTAGGCCTTCTTCGCCGTGAGGGCCAGGGCTCCCATGGTGCGGCCGTGGAAGGCGCCCTCGAGGGCGACGACCTTGGTCCGGGGCTGCTCGGCGGTGCCGGCGTTGCGGCGGGCCAGCTTGAACGCGGCCTCGTTGGCCTCGGTCCCGGAGTTCGCAAAGAACACCTTCGACCCGGCCGGGGCGCCGGTGACCTCGAGGAGCTTCTCGGCCAGGGCCACCTGGGTGGGGCTCGTGAAGAAGTTCGAGACGTGCCCGAGCGTGGCCAGCTGCGAGGAGATCACGGACGTGACGAACGGGTGGGCGTGGCCGAGGGCGTTGACGGCGATGCCGCCGAGGAGGTCGAGGTACTGCTTCCCGTCGGCGTCCCACACGTAGCAGCCCTGGCCGCGGACGAGGACGCGCTGCGGCGTCCCGAACACGCCCATGAGCGAGTCCGAGTAGCGGGAGAGCCACTCGCTCCCGCTCGAGGTCCCCGCCAGCTCGGACGCGGGGCGGACCTCCGGACGGCTCTCGGTGGTGTTCGTGCTGTCCTGGCTCATGCGCGCGTTCCTTCCCCGTCGGGGACCACCTGGGTCCCGACGCCGGCGTTCGTGAAGATCTCGAGGAGCATGGTGTGCGGGCTGCGGCCGTCCACGATCGCGGCGCGGTCGACCCCCTCGGTGACGGCCTTGAGGCACGCGGCCATCTTCGGGATCATGCCCGAGGCGAGGCCCGGCAGCATCTCGCGCAGCTCGGAGGCGGAGATCTGGGAGACGAGCGAGTCCCGGTCGGGCCAGTTGCGGTAGAGGCCCTCGACGTCGGTGAGGATCACGAGGCGCGAGGCGCCGAGCGCCACCGCGACCGCCGCGGCGGCCGTGTCCGCGTTGACGTTGAGGACCTGGCCGGTGGGCTGGTAGAGAGCGCCGTCGGCCGCCTCTGCGTCCTCGACCTCGGGCGCGACGCCGGAGATCACGGGGATGCGGCCGGCCTCGAGGATGTCCAGGACGGCGCCGGGCTCGACGCCGACCACCTCGCCGACGAGGCCGAGGTCCACCTCCTCGCCGTCCACGACCGCGCCGGTGCGGACGGCACGGAGCAGGCCCGCGTCCTCGCCCGAGAGGCCCACGGCGTAGGGGCCATGGGAGTTGATCAGGCCCACGAGCTCGCGGCCCACCTGGCCGGTGAGGACCATGCGGACGATGTCCATGGCCTCGGGGGTCGTGACGCGCAGCCCTCCCTTGAACTCGCTCTCGATGCCCACCCGACCCAGCATCGCGCTGATCTGGGGCCCGCCGCCGTGGACCACCACGGGGCGGATGCCCACGTGGTGGAGGAACACGATGTCCTCGGCGAACGCGCGGCGGAGCTCATCGTTGACCATCGCGTTGCCGCCGTACTTGACCACCATGGTGGTGCCGGCGAACTTCTGGATCCAGGGCAGCGCCTCGATGAGGGTCTCGGCCTTGTCCATGGCGAGGCGGAGGTTGGGGCTCTGGGGGTCGGTGCGTGCGTCAGTCATGGGTCTCAGCTCGAGTAGGCGGAGTTCTCGTGCACGTAGTCGTGCGTGAGGTCGTTGGTCCAGATGGTCGCCTCGGCGTCCCCGGCGGCGAGGTCGATCTCGACGAGCACCTCGCGCGGCTCGAGGTCGACGAGCGAGCGGTCCTTGCCGATCCCGCCGTTCTGGCAGATCTCGACGCCGTTGATGGAGACGTTCAGGGAGTCGGGCTCGAACGCCGCGTCGGTGGTGCCGACGGCGGAGAGCACGCGGCCCCAGTTCGGGTCCTTGCCGAAGATCGCGGTCTTGAAGAGGTTCGACCGCGCCACGGCACGGGAGACGGTCTCCGCGTCCCGCTCGCTGGCGGCGTTGAAGGTGCGCACGGCGATGTCGTGCGCGGCGCCCTCGGCGTCGCCGATGAGCTTGCGGGCCAGCTCGGCGCAGACCTGGGTGAGGCCGGCGGCGAACGCGTCAGCGTCCGGGACCGCCCCGGAGGCGCCGGAGGAGAGCAGCACGACGGTGTCGTTCGTGGACATGCAGCCGTCGGAGTCGGCCCGGTCGAAGGTCACGCGGGTCGCGTCCCGGAGGGCGGCGTCGAGCATCTCAGCAGCGGCGGCGGCGTCGGTGGTGAGGACCACGAGCATCGTTGCGAGGCCCGGGGCGAGCATGCCGGCGCCCTTGGCGATGCCGCCGATGGTGTACTCGATCCCGGCCGCGTCGGTGCCGGTGAAGACGGACTCCTTCGCCACGGTGTCGGTGGTCATGATCGCGAGGGCGGCGTCGTGGCCGCCGTCGTCGGCGAGGGCCGCCGCGAGCTCGTCCACGCCGCGGACGATCTTGTCCATGGGCAGCTGCTCCCCGATCAGCCCGGTCGAGCAGACCACGACGTCGCCGGCCGATATGCCGAGGACGTCGGCGGCCTTCTCGGCCGTCGTGTGGGTGTTCTGGAACCCCTGCGGGCCGGTGCAGGCGTTCGCCCCGCCGGAATTGAGCACGACGGCGTCGACGCGCCCGTCCGTGACGACCTGCTTCGACCAGCGCACGGGGGCGGCCATGACCCTGTTGGTGGTGAACACGGCGGCGGCGTGGCGGTCCGGGCCGTCGTTGACGACGAGCGCCATGTCCGGCTTGCCGGAGGCCTTGAGGCCGGCGGTGACGCCGGCGGCCCGGAAGCCCTTGGGTGCGGTGACGGTCACGGTGCGACTCCCAGCTGTGCGAGGCCGGTGCCCTCGTTCAGGCCCAGCGCGATGTTCATGGACTGCACCGCGCCGCCGGCGGTGCCCTTGGTGAGGTTGTCGATGGCCGAGCTCACGATCACGCGCCCGGCGTGCTCGTCGAAGGCCAGCTGGAGGACCGCGTTGTTGGACCCGAGGACCATCTGCGTGGCGGGCCACTGGCCGGAGGGCAGGAGGTGGACGAACTGCTCGTCCCCGTAGGCGGACTCCCAGGCGGCGCGCAGCGACGCGGGCCCGACGCCGTCCTTGACGCGGGCCGTGGCGGTGGTGAGGATGCCGCGGCTCATGGGCGCGAGGGTCGGGGTGAAGGAGACGGTGACGGGCTCTCCGGCTGCGTTGGAGAGGCCCTGTTCGATCTCGGGCGTGTGCCGGTGGCCGCCGCCCACGCCGTACGGGCTCATCGACCCCATGACCTCGGAGCCGAGCAGGTGCGGCTTGACGCTCTTGCCTGCCCCGGAGGTCCCGGACGCCGAGACGACGACGACGTCCTCCGGCTCGAGGAGGCCGGCGGCGAAGCCCGGGGTGAGGGCGAGCAGGACGGAGGTCGGGTAGCAGCCGGGGACGGCGATCCGCCGCGCGCCCCGCAGCTTCTCGCGCTGCTTCTGGCCGCTGCCCGTGCCCGCGCCGGGACCGACCGGGAGCTCGGGCAGCCCGTAGGGCCAGGTGCCGGCGTGCTCGGAGCGGTAGAACCGGAACCAGGCCTCGGGGTCCTCGAGGCGGTGGTCCGCGCCGGCGTCGATCACGAGGGTGTCCTCGGGCAGGGCGGCGGCCACCTCGGCGGACGCCCCGTGCGGGAGCGCGAGGAACACGACGTCGTGGCCGGCGAGGTTCTCCACGGTGGTCTCGACGATGACGCGGTCGGCGAGCGGGAGCAGGTGCGGCTGGAGCTCCCCCAGCCGGCCGCCCGCGCTCGAGTGGGCGGTGATGGCCCCGATCTCGACCTCGGGGTGGTTGGCCAGCAGGCGGAGGACCTCTCCCCCGGCGTAGCCGCTGGCTCCGGAGACGGCTGCAGTAATGGTCACCGCCCCACTCTAGGCAAATTTATGCATTGCAGTCAATATTTATGCATCGGGTTCTTCGCGGGCAGCTTCCCTAGGATGGGGGTGCGAACCGAACGACACTGGACTTCGAGACACGCAGGAGAACCATGATCAACGCCATCGTCGCCACAGCCCCCGGGGGCCCTGAAGTCCTCAAGCCCACCGAGATCGCCAGGCCCGAGCCGGGCCCGGGGCAGATCCTGGTGCGCGTCGCCGCGACCGGCATCAACTTCATCGAGACCTACCAGCGTCAGGGCCTCTACACGATGTCCTTCCCGTTCACGCCCGGCGCGGAGGCCTCGGGGGTCGTGGCCGCCGTGGGCGAGGGCGTCGCCGACTTCGCCGAGGGCGACCGGGTGGCGACCGCCGAGGGCGCGGCGACCTACGCGGAGTACGCCCTGATCGACGCGGACAAGGCCCTCCCCATCCCGGAGGGCGTGGACCTGCTCACCGCCGCCGCGCTCCCCCTGCAGGGGATGACCGCCCACTACCTCATCAACTCGACCTTCCGGGTGGAGCCCGGGCAGACGGTGCTGCTCCACGCCGGCGCGGGCGGGGTGGGCCTGCTCATGATCCAGATGCTCAAGGCCAAGGGCGCGCGCGTCATCACCACGGTCTCGAACGACGCCAAGGCCGAGCTCGCCTCGGGCGCCGGCGCGGACCACGTGATCCGCTACGACGGCTTCCCCGAGCAGGTCAGGGAGCTCACCGGCGGGGCCGGCGTGGACGTGGTGTACGACGGCGTGGGCCGGGACACCTTCGACGGCTCCCTGACGAGCCTGCGCATCCGCGGGATGCTCGTGCTGTTCGGCGCGGCGTCCGGCCCGGTGCCCCCGGTGGACCCGCAGCGGCTCAACGCCGGCGGCTCGCTCTTCCTGACCCGCCCCACGCTCGCCCACCACCTCCTCAATGCCGCCGAGCGGCGCTGGCGATCCTCCGAGGTCTTCGGCGCGGTGGCCGCCGGCTCGCTCAACGTCCGCATCGGGGCCCAGTTCCCCCTGTGGGAGGCCGCCGCGGCGCACACCGCGCTCGAGGGCCGTGCCACCACCGGCAAGGTCCTCCTCGTCCCGTAGCCGTCCACCCCACGAGCGAAGAAGGCACGGCAGTGACCGAGACGCACGAGCCCCTGCCCCGGGCCGGGGGCGCGGCCCAGCTGAGGAGTGCGGACCGGGCACCCGAGCCCCGCACCCTCATCGACATCCTCACCGCGAGCGCCGAGGCCTTCCCCGACGCCCCCGCGCTCGACGACGGCTCGGCCTCCCTCTCCTACGCGGAGCTGCTCGAGGAGGTCCGGGCCATGGGGCGCAGGCTCCACGCCGCGGGCCTGGGCGCCGGGGACCGGGTGGGCGTCCGCATCCCCTCGGGCACCGCCGAGCTGTACGTGGCGATCCTCGCCACGCTGCTGGTCGGCGCCGCCTACGTGCCGGTCGACGCCGACGACCCGGACGAGCGGGCGAAGCTCGTCTTCAGCGAGGCGAAGGTCGCCGGGATCCTGCGCGGCGGGGGCTCCATGGTGGTCGCGAAGGACCGGCCCAAGCCCTTCCCGGCGCCCCGGCTGCCCGAAGCGGAGGACGACTGCTGGATCATCTTCACCTCCGGCTCGACCGGCACGCCCAAGGGGGTCGCGGTCAGCCACCGCTCGGCCGCGGCCTTCGTCGACGCCGAGGCCCGGCTCTTCCTGCAGGGCGAGCCGATCGGCCCCGACGACCGTGTGCTGGCCGGGCTCTCCGTGGCGTTCGATGCCTCCTGCGAGGAGATGTGGCTCGCCTGGCGGCACGGAGCGTGCCTCGTGCCCGCTCCCCGGGCGCTCGTGCGCACCGGCATGGATCTCGGCCCGTGGCTCGTGCAGCGCGGGATCACCGTCGTCTCGACCGTCCCGACCCTCGCCGCCCTGTGGCCCGCCGAGGCCCTCGAGAACGTGCGCCTGCTCATCTTCGGCGGCGAGGCGTGCCCCCCGGAGCTCGCCGCACGGCTCGCCGTGGAGGGCCGCGAGGTATGGAACACGTACGGGCCCACCGAGGCGACGGTCGTCGCGTGCGCGGCGCTGATGGACGGCTCGGGGCCGGTGCGGATCGGGCTCCCGCTCGACGGCTGGGACCTCGCGGTCGTCGACACGGCCGGGGCGCCCGTGGCCGCCGGGGAGGTGGGCGAGCTCATCATCGGCGGCGTGGGCCTGGCCCGCTACCTCGACCCGGTGAAGGACGCCGAGAAGTACGCCCCCGTCCCCACGCTGGGGTGGGACCGGGCCTACCGCTCGGGCGACCTCGTGCGGTTCGAGCCCGACGGCCTCTCCTTCCAAGGACGGGCGGACGAGCAGGTCAAGCTCGGCGGCCGCCGGATCGAGCTCGGCGAGGTCGACGCGGCGCTGCAGGCGCTCCCCGGCATCGCCGGCGCGGCGGCGGCCGTGCGCACGACGGCGGCCGGGAACCAGATCCTCGTCGGGTACCTCGCGCCGGCCCGCGGCACGGCGCCGGACCTCGCCGCGTGCCGGGCGCGGCTCGCGCGGGAGCTGCCGGCCGCGCTCGTGCCGCTGCTCGCCGTCGTGGACTCCCTCCCGACCACGACGAGCGGGAAGGGGGACCGCAAGGCGCTGCCCTGGCCGCTGCCGGGGCAGGACAACGAGGAGGGCCCCGACCTCGAGCTCCCCGAGGACGCCGCGTGGATCGTCGAGCAGTGGGGCGCCGTCCTCGGCAGCGCCGCCCCGGGGCTCGATGCCGACTTCTTTGCCCACGGCGGCGGGTCCCTCGCGGCCGCCCAGCTCGTCTCCGCGCTGCGCCGGCGCTACCCCACCGTCACCGTCGCCGACGTGTACGCGCACCCCAGGGTCGGCGCCCTCGTCGACGCCGTGGTCGGCACGGGCTCCGCCGAGCCCGCCCGGGCCCGCGCCGTGCGCCCCACGCCCGCGCGGATCCAGTGGCTCCAGACGCTCATGGGCCTCCCGCTCTTCATCCTCGTGGGCATGCGGTGGCTGACCTACCTCGCGGCCGCGAACAACGTCCTCGCCGCCGGCGCGGGGTTCTCGGCCGCCCCGACGGTCTCCTGGTGGTGGGTCGCGGCGTCCTGGCTGGTGTTCGTCAGCCCCTGGGGACGGATGGCCGTCTCGGTGGCGGCGGCCCGGCTCCTCCTGCGCGGGGTCTCCCCCGGCCGCTATCCGCGGACGGGCTCCGTGCACCTGCGGCTCTGGCTGGCCGAGCAGATCGCCGACCTCGCCCAGGCCGTGAGCCTCGCGAGCGCGCCATGGGTCCCGTACTACGCCCGCGCCCTCGGGGCGAAGATCGGCCGGGATGCCGTGCTGCACTCCGTCCCGCCGGTCACCGGCATGCTCTCCGTCGGGCCGGGCGCCTCGGTCGAGCCCGAAGTCGACCTCTCGGGCTGGTGGATCGACGGCGACTGGGTCCACCTCGGCGGGATCAGCATCGGCGCCGGCGCGGCCGTCGGGGCGCGCAGCACCCTCCTGCCCGGTGCCCGCATCGGCGCGGGCGCCGTCGTCGACCCCGGTTCCGCCGTCTCGGGCAAGGTCAAGGCGGGCCTACGGGTGGCAGGATCGCCCGCGAGCCGGGTGGGCAAGGCCAAGCCCGGATGGCCGGAGGCTGCGGCGCGGCGCTCCCGGGCGGCCGAGGCCCTGTGGATCGGCGCCTTCGCGGCGGGCTCCGCGCTGCTCGCGCTCATCCCGTTCGCCTCTGCGGCGGCGGCCGGCGTCCTGCTCGCCTGGGCGGCGCGCGGACACCCTTCGCTCCATGCCGCGCTGGTGCCGATGCTCGCGGCGACGCCCCTCGCGGCGGCCGCGTGGTTCGTCCTCAACCTCCTGCTCATCGCCGGCACCACCCGTCTGCTCGGCCTCGGGCTCACTGCCGGGTACCACCGCGTCCGCTCGCGGACCGGTTGGCAGGTCTGGGCCACCGAGCGGGTCCTCGACCTGGCCCGGGAGGTCCTGTTCCCGGTCTACGCGAGCCTCGCCACGCCCGTCTGGCTGCGGGTCCTCGGCGCGAAGGTCGGCAAGGACGTCGAGGCGTCCACTGTGCTGCTGCTGCCCTCGATGACCACGGTCGCCGACGGGGCCTTCCTGGCCGATGACACCATGGTGGCCAGCTACGAGCTCGGCGGAGGCTGGATGAAGATCGCGCCCGCGAAGATCGGGAAGCGCGCCTTCCTCGGCAACTCCGGGATGACGGCCGCGGGCCGGTCCGTGCCGAAGGATGGACTCGTCGCCGTCCTCTCCGCCGCACCGAAGAAGGCGAAGTCCGGCTCGTCCTGGCTCGGGAGCCCTCCCGTGCGCCTGCGCCGCACGGCGATCTCGACGGACGCCGAGCGGACCTTCCGGCCGGCACGGCGCCTGAAGGTCGCGCGCGCCCTGTGGGAGCTGTGCCGCGCGGTTCCGGTGGTGCTCACCGTGGCCATCGCCGTCGCCGTGCTCGCGGCCCTCGACTGGCTCGCCGCCGCATGGGGGTACCTGGCCGCGGCGCTGCTGTGCGGGGCGGTCATGCTCGCGGCCGGGGCAGTCGCGGCCGCATCCGCAACCGCCGCGAAGTGGCTCTTCGTGGGCCGGATCCATGCCGGCGAGCACCCCCTGTGGAGCTCGTTCGTGTGGCGCAACGAGGTCCAGGACACGTTCGTGGAGATGGTCGCGGCCCCCTGGTTCGCGCGGGCAGCGGCCGGCACCCCGGCGCTCGTGTGGTGGCTGCGGTCCCTCGGGGCGAAGATCGGCTCCGGCGCCTGGTGCGAGAGCTACTGGCTGCCTGAGGCGGACCTCGTCTCGCTCGGACGCAGCTCGACCGTGAACCGGGGCTGCGTCGTGCAGACGCACCTGTTCCACGACCGCATCATGGCGATCGACACCGCCGCGCTCGGCGAGGGGGCGACGCTCGGGCCGCACGGCGTCGTCCTCCCCGGCGCGAGGATCGACGACGGCGCGACGGTTGGGCCGGCGTCGCTCGTCATGCGGGGCGAGCACGTGCCCGCGGGATCACACTGGCGCGGCAACCCCGTGGTGCCGTGGAAGGAACCGGAGGCACCCACCAGGTGAGACAGGACCGTCGCGCTACCCCGGCCGCGCCGCCCGGCGGCGGCGCCCTCCCCGACCCCTACACGCCCGGGCACGGAAGCCCCGACTACACCGTCGCGCACTACGACCTCGAACTCGAGGTCAAGCTCGCGAGCAACCGGCTCGCAGGCAGGGCGCGGCTGCGCGGCACGGCGAACCGGAGGCTCGAGACGATCACCCTCAGCCTCGCCGGACTCCGCGTGCTCAAGGCACAGGTCGAGGGGGCGAGGGCCAAGGCCGTCCAGCGTGGAGACGAGCTGCGCATCACGCCCGCCACCCCCGTGCCCGAGGGCCGGGACTTCTCGCTCGAGGTCCGGTACGAGGGCAGCCCGGGCCCCACCGACGGCGAGTGGGGCGATGTGGGCTGGGAAGAGCTCGAGGACGGCATCCTCGTCGCGGGTCAGCCCATCGGCGCGCCCACGTGGTTCCCCTGCAACGACCACCCCAGCCAGAAGGCCACCTTCCGCATCTCCGCCTCGGCCGACGCCGGGTACCGCGTCGTCTCGAACGGCCTCGTGGTGGGGCACCGGCGCAAGGCCAGCCGGGAGACCTGGATCTACGAGGTCCACGAGCCGATGGCGCCCTACCTGGCCACCCTGCTGATCGGCCGGTTCCAGCTGCTCGAGCTCGGGCGCCTCCCCCGCCGGGAGTCCCCCGCGGTCGGGGTGTTCGCGGCCGTCCCGCCGGCCCTGCGCCAGGACGCGCTCACAGGGCTGCGCGACCAGCAGGCCATGCTCGCCCTGTTCACCGACCTCTTCGGGCCCTACCCCTTCCGCGACTACACCGTGGTGGTGACCGAGGACGAGCTCGAGATCCCGCTCGAGGCGCAGACGCTCTCCATCGTGGGCCGCAACCACATCACCCGCAGCTGGGAGTCGCAGCGGCTCCTCGCTCACGAGCTCGCGCACCAGTGGTTCGGCAATTCCGTCACCGCCAGGACGTGGGAGGACATCTGGCTCCACGAGGGATTCGCGTGCTACGCGGAGTGGCTCTGGAGCGAGCACGCGGGCCAGGGCTCCGTGGCCTCGCGGGCCGCGGCAGCCTGGACGCTCGTGGCGACGCAGCGGCAGGACCTCCTGGTCGGCGCTCCCGGGGCGGCGATGATGTTCGACGACCGCGTGTACAAGCGCGGCGCCCTCGCCCTGCATGCCGTGCGGCGCGTGCTCGGGGACGACAGGTTCTTCCGTGCCCTGCGGGCCTTCTGCGAGGAGAACCGGCACGCGAACGCGTCCACGGCAGACTTCCTCGAGCTCCTCGACCGCGTGGGCGCCGGGGCGCCCGGCTTCGAGGCGCACGCGGTCCTGCGCCCGTGGCTGTTCGAGGGTCCGCTGCCGCCCCTGCCGGCGTAGTCCCTCCCCCACAGGCCCGGGATCAGGTCCGGGCGACGGCGGCGACGAAGCCCTCCGGAAGGCCGAGCTCCACCGCATCCAGGTCGCGCACACGCGGGTCGCCGCTGGTGCTGACCGCTGCCGGATCGGTGCGGAGGCCAGTCCCCATGGCCTTGAGCAGGGCCTCCTTGCGCACCCACAGCCGCGCCGCCTCAGCCGGCGGATCCGGTGCCGACCAGACGCGGCGGCCCTCGTCCGCCGTGAAGGCCGCGTCCGGCAGCGTCCCCCGGAAGTCCGCGACGTGGGCCAGATCGACGCCGATCCGCGCCGGGGTGGCCCCGACCTCGCGCCCCCACGGGGCGGCCTCGCGCTCCCACGGAGCGACCTCGCGCTCCCACGGAGCGACCTCGGCGGCCAGGAGGGCCCACCCGCCGGCCCGGGACACGCTCGCGGCGACGTCCAGCGGGAGCCGCACCCCGTCGTCGTGCGCGGTGTCCGCCCCGGCGCACGGAGCCTCTCGGACGAGGGCGAATCCCGGCGCGCCGTGCTCCCCCGGCCCGCACGCGGGGCAGCGGTAGGCGGGGACGACGAGCCGCGGATCCGTCCTGGCGAGCTCGGCGACGAGGCACCGCAGCGCGAGCCGTCCCGCGACGTACTCGCGGCTGCGGACCGGGTCGAGGATCGCCGCGGCCCGCTCGAGCTCGCCCGGAGTGCAGACGCCGGCGGGCAGCCCCGACCCGGGGTGACCGAGCGGAACTGCCCGCAGGCGCATCGCGGCGGCGGAGCGGCGTCTAGCCGCGCTGGACCGCGCCGAACCGCTCGGCGGCGCGTGCCACGGCACCGGCGCGCGCCTCGGAGGCCTCGTCGGCCGTCAGCGTGCGGTCGTCGGCGCGGAACCGCAGGCCGAACGCGAGGGACTTCTTGCCCTCGTCAATGCCCTTGCCGGTGTACACATCGAACAGATGGACGTCCTCGAGGAGGTCGCCGGCACCCTCGCGGAGGGCGCCGAGCACGGCGTCGGCAGGGAGCGCCGCGTCGACGATGAGCGCGACGTCCTGCGTCGCCACGGGGAACGTCGAGAGGTGGCGGGCCACGACGACGTCCGCGGCGGCCTCGAAGAGGGCGTCGGCGTCGAGCTCGAAGGCCACGGACCGGGCGGGGAGGTCGAGGCCGGCCAGGACCTTCGGGTGCAGCTCTCCGGCATAGCCCACCGTCTCGCCGGAGCGCAGGGCCAGCTGGGCCGTCCGGCCGGGGTGGAACGCCTGGTGCGAGCCCTGCGAGACCACGAGCTCCACGCCGAGGACCTCGCCGGCCATGCGGGCGTAGTCCAGTGCGTCGGCCCAGTCCCAGGCCCGCGGCGCGCTGCCAGGGGCCTCGGGCATGTCCTTGCCGGTGAACACGCCCGCGACGTGGAGCGGCTGGTCCGGGAGCCCGTTGTAGAGGGAGTCGAGGACCTCGTCCGCGGGGCGCACGCCCAGGGGCGGGATGACGGCGGTGCCGAGCGGCCCGTCCCCGGGGAGGAAGACGAGGCCGGCCTCGTAGAGTGCCAGGTCGCGGAAGCCGCGCCCGTGGTTGCGCCGGGCGGTCTCCAGGAGCCCCGGCAGCAGGGAGGTGCGCAACCAGCCGCGCTCCTCGCTGAGCGGGTTGGCGAGCTTGACGGCGGGCCGCGGGGCGCCCTCCGCTGGCACGCCGAAGGTCTCGTTCTCGGCCTTCGTGGCGAAGGGGTACGCGAGCACCTCGGTCAGGCCCGCGTCGGCCAGGGCCTGGACGAGCCGGCGGCGCTGCTGCTGGCTGCGGGTGAACCCGCGGCCCGGGGGCGCGGTCGGCAGGGTCGCCGGGATCTTGTCGTAGCCGACGAGCCGGGCGATCTCCTCGGACAGGTCTTCCTTGGTCTCGAGGTCGTTGCGCCAGCTCGGCGGGGTGACCATGAAGTCCTCGCCGGCACGCTCGACGTCGGCGCCGAGGTCGCCGAGGGCGCGCGTGATGAGCTCCTCGCTGAACTCCATGCCGATCCGCGAGGACGCGAACCCGGCGGGCAGCTCGATCCGCACGGGGGTGGGCGCGGTCCCGACGTCGGTGCCCGCCTCGTCGGCGACCCCGCCGCCGTACTGGACCAGGAGGTCGACGACGCGCTGCGCGGCGACCCCGGCGACGTTCCAGTCGACGCCCCGCTCGAAGCGCTTGGACGCCTCCGAGGGCAGCTTGTGGCGGCGGCGCGAGCGGGCGATGCTCACGGTGTCGAAGTGGGCGGCCTCGATGAGGACGTTCACGGTCGCGTCGGAGCACTCGGTCGCGGCGCCGCCCATGACGCCGGCGATGCCGATCGGGCCGGACTCGTCCGTGATGAGCAGGTCCTCGGGATCGAGGGCCCGGACCTTGTCGTCGAGCGTGGTGATCTTCTCCCCCGGCGCGGCGCGGCGGACCGTGATGGGCCCGGTGAGCGTGTCGAGGTCGTAGCAGTGCGTGGGCTGGCCGAGCTCGAACATGACGTAGTTCGAGATGTCCACGGGCAGGGAGATCGACCGGACGCCGGCGAGGCGCAGCCGCGAGACCATCCACTGGGGGGTGGGCCGGGTCGGGTCGATGCCGCGGACGGTGCGCGCCACGAAGCGGTCGCAGCCGGGCACGCCGTAGATCGGCGCCCGGTCGTCGAGCACCACGTCGTAGCCGCCCGCGAGCGTCTGGGGCGCCTCCACGAGCTCGGCCGGGTCGGTGAACTCGGTGCCGGTCGCGTGCGAGTACTCGCGGGCGATCCCCCGGATGGAGAAGCAGTAGGCGCGGTCCGGGGTGACGTTGATCTCGGCGGCCTCGTCGGTGAGCCCGAGGAGCTCGAGGGCGTCCGTCCCGACCTCCGGGTCGAGCCCGATGCGGGAGAGGACGAGGATGCCGTCGTGGTCGTCGCCGATCCCGAGCTCGCGCACGGAGGCGATCATCCCGGCCGAGACGTGGCCGTAGGTCTTGCGGGCGGCGATGTGGAAGTCGCCGGGAAGCGTGGCCCCGGGCAGGGTCACGACGACCTTGTCCCCCGGGGCGAAGTTGTGCGCGCCGCACACGATCCCCTGGACGCCCGACGGCTCGATGCCCTTGCCCGTGAGGGTCTGCTCCTGGCCCTCGGGGACCACGCGCACCTGGCACCAGTTGATGGTCTTCCCGTTGCTCTGCGGCTCCTTGACCGCGCTGAGCACCTGGCCGACCACGATGGGACCGCGGATCGAGTCGGCGGGCCGGTGGACGGCCTCTTCCTCGAGGCCGACCTTGACGAGGTCGGCCATGAGGTCCTCGGCGGTCGCGTCCGCGGGTAGCTGCGTGTACTCGCGCAGCCACGAAAGGGGGATTCGCATTGGACTAGATCTCCATCCCGAAGTGCTGGCTGAAGCGGACGTCGCCCTCGATCATGTCGTGCATGTCGGCGACCTCGTTGCGGAACATGAGGGTGCGCTCGATGCCCATCCCGAACGCGAACCCCGAGTACTGCTCGGGGTCGATGCCCGCCGCCCGCAGGACGTTCGGGTTGACCATCCCGCACCCGCCCCACTCGATCCAGGCGGGCCCGCCCTTCGCGCCGGGGTGCCAGATGTCCAGCTCGGCGCTCGGCTCGGTGAACGGGAAGTAGTTGGGACGCAGGCGGATCTGGGCCTCGGCCCCGAACATCAGCCGCGCGAAGTGCTCGAGGGTCCCGCGCAGGTCCGCCATCGACAGGCCCTTGTCGATCGCGAGGCCCTCGAACTGGTGGAACACCGGGGTGTGGGTCGCGTCGAGCTCGTCCGTGCGGAACACCTTGCCGGGGCAGAGCACGTAGAGGGGGACCTCTCGCTCGAGCATCGAGCGGACCTGCACCGGCGACGTGTGCGTGCGCAGGAGCAGGTGCGCCTCGGGCGGGTCGACGAAGAACGTGTCCTGCATCTCGCGCGCGGGGTGGTCGGGCTTGAAGTTGAGGGCGTCGAAGTTGAACCACTCGGACTCGAGCTCGGGCCCCTCGGCGATCTCCCAGCCCATGCCCACGAAGATGTCGCTGACCCGGTCCTGCAGTGTCGAGAGCGGGTGCCGGGCGCCGGCGCGCCTGCGCCGGGGCGCCGCCGTGACGTCGACGGTCTCCTCGACGAGGATGCGGGCCGCGTCCTCGGCCTCGAGCACGGACTGCCGCTCGGCGATGGCCTTGTTGACCCTCCCCCGGGCCCCGCCGACCAGCTTGCCGGCCGCGGCCTTCGACTCCTTGGGGAGGGAGCCGATCGCGCGGTTGGCGAGGGCGAGGGGAGACTTCTCCCCGGTGTGGGCGATGCGCGCCGACTTGAGCGCATCGAGGTCGGCGGCACCCGCGACGGCCTCGAGGGCCCTCTCGACGGCGGCGGCGACGGCGGCCTCGTCCACGGGGTCGGGGACGCTCGTCTCGCTCACGGGAAGCTCTGTCTCGGCGGATGGGGGCGTAGTCTCGGGCACCCGTCAAGTCTAGTTCACGGCTACGATGCCCCTGTGCGCGCCGGGGCGCGCCGCCGCCGGCGGAAGGACCTGATAGCCATGAGCAGTCCGCATTCCATCACCGTCACCGGCACCGGAGCGGTGACCGTGGTTCCCGACATCGCGGTGCTCCGCGTGGGTGCAGAGGTCCGCTCCCCCCGCCTGGGCGAGGCGTACGACGGCGCCTCCCGGGCTTCCGAGTCGATCGTCGCCGCGGCGCTGCGTTCCGGGGTGACGCGCTCCGACATCGTCTCCTCCTCGCTTTCGGTGGCGCCGGAGCTGACCTGGGAGGAGGGCCGCGGCCAGCAGCTCGTGGGCTACGTCGCGAGCCGGGGGCTGACGATCGGGGCCCGGGACCTGGCCCGCACGGGCGAGCTCCTCGACGCGGTCGTCGCGGCCGGCGGCGGCGCGGTGCGCATCCACGGCATCTCCCTCGGAGTCTCGGACCCCTCGGCCGCGGAGGCCTCGGCCCAGGCCGCCGCCTTCCACGAGGCCGAGGGGGCGGCCAGGCGGCTCGCCGCCCTGGCCGGGCGGGCGCTGGGCGCCGCAGTCCGCATCGACGCCGGCGGGGCGCCGGCCGCCGCGCCGCCGGGGGCACCCATGCCGCTGCGGCGGGCCTCCTTCACCGCAGCCGAGCCGAGCGCACCGCTCGAGGCCGGCGAGACCGAGGTGCGGGCGAGCGTGACGGTGACCTGGACCCTGGCGGAGGAGGCGTAGCGGCGGCCTCGGCCCCAGCGCCCCTTGACACTGATTCGAAGATGTATTCGAATGAGTGGCATGCGATGGAACACGCAGTCGGTCGCCGAGCCGCTCTCCGGGCCGGACGACGGCACCCCGGCCCAGCCGCCCCTCCTGTCCCTTGCGGGCGCGCTGCGCACGGTGAGGACGCCGGAGTTCCAGGGAATCACCTTCCACGAGGTCGCCGCGAAATCGGCGCTCAACAAGGTCCCGCCGGCGTCCTCCATGCCGTTCCACTGGACCGTCAATCCCTACCGCGGGTGCAGCCATGCCTGCGTCTACTGCTTCGCACGCAAGACCCACACGTACCTCGACCTCGATTCCGGCCTCGACTTCGACCGGCAGCTCGTGGTCAAGGTCAACGTCGGCGAGGTGCTGCGGGCCGAGGTCTCGAGGCGCTCCTGGGCGCGGGAGCACGTGGCGCTCGGGACCAACACCGACCCCTACCAGCGTGCCGAGGGCCGCTACGCCCTGATGCCCGGGATCATCCGCGCCCTCGCGGACTCCGGAACCCCGTTCTCCATCCTGACCAAGGGAACGCTGCTCGCCCGTGACATCCCGCTCCTGAAGGCAGCTGCGGCCCAGGTGCCGATCGGCGCCGGGATCTCCCTCGCCGTCCTCGACCCCGAGCTCCAGTCCGCCCTCGAGCCCGGGACACCCTCCCCCGGCGCCCGGCTGCACCTGGTGTCGAGGCTGCGCGACGCGGGCCTGCCGTGCGGGGTCATGGCGATGCCCATCCTCCCCTGGCTCACCGACTCCGAGGAGCACCTCGACGCGCTCATGGGCAAGCTCGCCGAGGCCGGTGCGACCGGGGTCACGGCCGGCGCGCTCCACCTGCGCCCGGGGACCCGCGAGTGGTTCATGGGATGGCTCGCGAAGACGCACCCGCAGCTGGTCGGCCGCTACCGCAGGCTCTACGCGAAGGGCTCCTACGCCCCGTCCGAGTACCGCGCGTGGCTGGGCCGGCGCGTCGCGGCCGCCAAGGCCCGCCATGGCTTCGGCCGGGGCTTCGAGCGCGATGAGGCCTTCGGCCACCGCGACGGGGATGTCCTCGCCGCCGGGGGCCCGGCGGCGCAAGAGTCCGCCCGCACCCCGCGGCAGGATGCCCTCTTCTGATCCCGGGCAGGAGCGCTGCGGCCCGGAGTGTCAGCGGACGGCGCGGCGGCGGACGGCGCGGCGGCGGACCGCGTCCACGATCGGGAAGTCCGCGGGGATCCAGTCCAGCTCCGTCAGGGCATCCCCCTCGAGTCCGACCCACCTCAGCTCGTCATGGTCCTGCAGGGGCTCGGGCACGCCCGCGCGCACCTCGGCGAGCCACACCCGCATCGCCGCCCGGTCGTTGAGGGGCCACCCCTGAGGCAGCGGGCCGGGCACCTCGGGCCCGAGGGCCACGGCCACGCCGAGTTCCTCGTCCAGCTCGCGGCGCAGGCCCTCCTCGGCCGACTCTCCGTCCTCGACCTTTCCCCCCGGGAACTCCCAGAGGCCCGCAAAGGCCGGCGGCGCCGTCCTGCGCGCCGCCAAGAGCATGGTGGGCTGCTCGAGCGAATCGACGATCGCTCCCCCGACCACTTGGACGAACTGGGGGCCGGCTCCGTCGGTCTGCGTCTGCACCGGCCCAGTCTAGGGCCCGGTCCAGGGGCCGTACGGAATGGGAGCGCCTCCCGTACTGTTGGCACGAGACGAGGGCCGACGGCGATCCTCCCCAGACCTCATCCGGCCCCCGACACCAGGAATGCCACCGTGCCCACGCCCGAACCGCCCGCCCTCCCGCACGCCCCCACGGCGCCCGCCGAGGGCGTCCCCCCTGCCAGCCCCACCGGCCACCCCGGGGCGGTGGCGGGGCATCGCTCCACGCTGCTCGCCCCCAAGCCCCTCTTCTGGGCCATGCTGGCCCTCGGCCTCGGCGGCTTCGCGATCGGGACCGTCGAGTTCGCGACCATGGGGCTGCTCAAGGAGATCGAGCGCGGGCTCGCCATCAGCACCCCGCAGGCCGGCCAGCTCATCTCCGCGTACGCCCTCGGCGTCGTGGTGGGTGCACCGCTGCTGGCCGCGGTCGGCGCCCGGCTTCCGCGCAAGGCCCTGGTCCTCGGCCTCATGGCGTTCTACGCGCTCGCGAATCTGTCCTCGTTCGTGGCCGCCGGCTACGGCGCGATGCTCCTCTCGCGCTTCGCCGCGGGCCTTCCGCACGGGGCCTACTTCGGCACGGCCGCGGTCATCGCAGCCTCGCTCGTGGCGCCCACGAAGAGGGGATGGGCCATCGCCACGGTCATGTCCGGCCTGACGATCGCGAACGTCCTCGGGGTGCCCGCGGCCACCTGGCTCGGGCAGTCGCTGGGCTGGCGCCTGCTGTTCGTCGTGACCGCGGTGATCGCCGTCGCCTGCGTGGCGATGGTCGCCCGCTTCGTCCCGTACGAGCCGCCGCATCCGGAGGCGAGCATCCGCAGGGAGCTCTCGGCGCTCCGCCGGGGGCAGCTGTGGCTCGCCCTCGCCGTCGGCGTCGTGGGCTTCGGCGGCTTCTTCGCCACCTACACGTACATCGCCCACACGATGACGTCCGTCGCCGGGCTGCCCGAGGCGCTGATGCCGGTGGTCGTGGCGCTGTACGGGCTCGGGATGGTCGCGGGCAATATGGCCGGCGGCCGCCTCGCCGACCGCTCCGTGATGGGCACGATCTACTGGGCGCTCGCCGCCGTGGCCGGGGTGATGGTGCTCTACGGCCTCGCCGCGCCCGTCTGGCCGCTCGCCCTGCTCATGGTGTTTGTGGTGGGAGGCTCCGGCTCGATCCTCATCCCCGCGCTCCAGGCGCGGCTGCTGGACTCCGCCCCAGGCGCCGCGACCCTCGCCACCTCGCTGAGCCACTCGGCCCTCAACGTGGCCAACGCCCTCGGCGCGTTCCTCGGAGGAGCGGTCATCGCGGCGGGTTGGGGCTTCGTCGCGCCCGCGTACGTCGGGGCGGTCCTCGCAGTGCTGGGCCTCGGGATCGCGCTGCTGAGCGGCGCCCTCGAGCGGCGCAAGGCCCGCTGAGGGCGCCGGGCGCTATCCGGCGGGCGGTTCCGTGATGGCCGGGGGCCGCGCGTCCCCGTCCCGGTGGATGTCCGGCTCGAGGTAGATGACCCGTGCGCTCGGGACCGAGGCCCTGATCCGGGCTTCGGCCTCGTCGATCGTCCGGGCGATCTCCGCGCCGCTCGCCCCGCGGGCCACGCTGATCTTGGCACCGACTAGCAGCTCGTCCGGGCCCAGGTGCATGGTGCGCAGATGGATGATCCGGGTCCCGTCGGCGATGATCGCCGCCTCGATCCGCCGCACGTCCGAGCGGGTGGCCGATTCGCCGAGCAGGAGCGAGCTGGTCTCGAGGGCGAGCACGGCGGCGATCACCACGAGGAGCAGTCCGATCATGGCCGTCCCCGCAGCGTCCCAGAGGCCGTTGCCCGTCACGAGCGTGAGGGAGACGCCGACGAGGGCGAAGAGGAGGCCGAGGAGTGCGCCGAAGTCCTCGAGGAGGATCACGGGCAGCTCGGGCTGCTTCGCGTTGCGGACGAAGGCCACCCAGGACTGGCCGCCGCGGAGATGGTGCGCCTCCCGGACAGCAGTGCGGAAGGAGAGGCCCTCCGCCGTCGCGGCTCCCACGAGGATGACGAGGGGCACCCACCACCAGGGTCCCTCGATGCCGTGGGGGTCCTTGAACTTCTCCCAGGCCTCGAAGAGGGCGAACAGGCCGCCGACGCTGAACAGCACGATCGAGACGATGAACCCGTAGATGTACCGCTCTCGCCCGTAGCCGAACGGGTGCTCCGGGTTCGCCTGCTTGCGGGAGCGCTTCCCGCCGACGAGGAGGAGGAGCTGGTTGCCTGAGTCGGCCACCGAGTGGATCGCCTCGGCGAGCATCGACGAGGACGCCGTGAGCGCGAAGGCGAGGAACTTCATCACCGCGATCGACAGGTTCGCTGTCAGCGCCGCCACGACGGCCTTGGTCCCACCACCGGACGACATGGTCCCCTCCTTCACGGTCCGCACTGAGGTGCTGGACCCAGACTGATGTGCTTGCCGGTCCCGTGAGGTGCGCACGGGCGGCTCGGTCCTACCCTACGGGCACCCGCCCCCCCGCTCAGCGCCGCTGGCTCCTGGCGCTCGCGTACAGGCAGACCGTCGCGGCGGTGCCGACGTTGAGGCTCTCGGCCCGTCCGTACAGGGGGACCGCGACCCGGTGGTCGGCGAGGCCCTTCTCGGCCTCGCTGAGGCCCTGCGCCTCATTGCCGAAGAGCCACGCGGTGGGGTCCTCGAGGCGGTACTCCCCCGCGTCCCCGTCCCCGCCGGCCCTGCGCCCGGCCGCGGCGTCCTGGAGACTGTCGAGGTCGAGCGGCCCGCCGCCGTCCGCCGCGAGGATGCCGAGGCCCGCAGCGCGGGCCGCGGCAGCGAAGTCCGACGGATCGACGCCGAGCACCACCGGCACGTGGAAGATCGAGCCCGCGGTGCTGCGGACGGCCTTGGGGTTGTAGATGTCGACGCTCCCGGCGGTGAGGACCACGGCGTCGGCGCCGGCGGAGTCTGCGGCGCGCAGGATCGTGCCCGCGTTGCCCGGGTCCTGCACCCGGCACATGACGGCGAGCAGCCGGGGCCGCGGTGCGAGGACGGAGGCGAGCGGGACGTCGAGCATGGTGCACACGGCGACGATGCCCTGGGGATTCACTGTGTCCGCCATGGCCGCGAGGACCTCGTCGTCCGCGAGGCGCAGCCTGCCGGTGGCCTCGGCGAGGTGGGCGATCTCGGGATGGCGGGAGAGGCAGGGCTCGCTCGCGTAGAGCTCGACGACGACCGGTGCGGCCCCCTGGGCGCGGCGCTCGGCGTCCAGCCGGAGCGCCTCGCGCACGGCCTGGGGGCCCTCGGCGAGGAACTGCCGCCGGCGGTTCCGAGCGGCCCGGGTGGCCAGCTTGGCGACATCGCGGACGCGGTCGGCGCGAGGATTGGTCATGGTCGGACTCGGTATCACGCACCAACTCTAGCGAGCCGTCCGGCCCCGGACGCGGCAGCGCCCGCACAGCCTGGGGCTGTGCGGGCGCTGGGCGGAGGGCGCTTCCGCCGGGGCGTGCCCGGCAGGGCTGCCCTGCGGTGCTACTTGGCGACCGGGGCGTTGACGTCGGCCGGGAGGGCCTTCTTCGCAACCTCGACGAGGGCCGCGAACGCGGCGGCGTCGGAGACAGCCAGCTCGGCGAGCATGCGGCGGTCCACCTCGACCTCAGCGGCCTTGAGGCCCTGGATGAGGCGGTTGTAGGTCAGGCCGTTGGCGCGGGAGGCAGCGTTGATGCGCTGGATCCACAGGCGGCGGAAGTCGCCCTTCCGCTTGTGGCGGTCCTGGTAGCTGTACACGAACGAGTGCAGCAGCTGTTCCTTGGCCTTGCGGTACAGGCGCGAGCGCTGACCACGGTAGCCGGACGCCCGATCGAGGACGGTACGGCGCTTCTTCAGGGCGTTGACTGCCCGCTTCACACGTGCCACGTGCGTACTCCTTTTGAATCTCTCCCAGACACCCGGGCTCTGCCCGGCCGGGATGGCTCGTGGCCCCTCTCAGGGCCGGTGGGTGGAAGAAATCAGATGCCGAGCATGCGCTTGATGACCTTGGCGTCGCCGCCCGAGACGATCTTGTCCGCGGCGAGGCGGCGCGTGAGCGTCGTCGGCTTGTGCTCGAGGTAGTGGCGGCGGTTGGCCTGCTGGCGCTTGAGCTTGCCGGAACCGGTCAGCTTGAAGCGCTTCTTGGCGCCGCTGTGCGTCTTCATCTTCGGCATGGGAACCGATCTCCTTTTGCTTCCCGCGGCACGGGGCCGCGGATTTCGTTGGCGGCCTGCTCGCGCAGGCCGACTCGTTGCGTGCCGCCCGCGGGCGCTGGGCCCGCGGCGGCGGACTCGGCGGGCAGCCCGCTCGCCAGGGGCGAGCGGCCCGGCCCGGCCGGGTCTGGTCTAGTTGCCCCGGCGGCCGGACGGCCGGGGCGCCGTCGGCTTCGGGGCAGACGGCTTGGGCGCCGCCGACGACGGGCGAGGCGCACCCGGCTTCGGGACCGACGGCTTGGGTGCTGCCACCGGCTTGGGCGCCGCCGCCGGCCGCGGTGCGGACTGGGCCGGCTTCGGGGCGGCCTCAGCCGCCGGCTTCGGCGCGCCCGGCTGCTTGGGGGCAGCGGCCTTGGGCGCCTCAGCCTTGGGGGCAGCGGCCTTGGGAGCCTCAGCCTTCGGAGCCTCAGCCTTCGGAGCCTCAGCCTTCGGAGCCTCAGCCTTCGGGGCCTCAGCCTCGGGGGCAGCGGCCTTGGGAGCCTCAGCCTTCGGAGCCTCAGCCTTCGGGGCCTCAGCCTCGGGGGCAGCGGCCTTGGGCGCCTCAGCCTCGGGGGCAGCGGCCTTGGGCGCCTCAGCCTCGGGGGCAGCGGCCTTGGGCGCCTCAGCCTCGGGGGCAGCGGCCTCAGCCTTGGGAGCCTCCTCGGCCTCGGCTGCTGGGGCGACGGATTCCTCCGGTGCCTCGGCCGCTTCCGGCTCAGCGTTCTCGCGGGCCTGGGCGGCCTGGAGGAACTCGGCCGGGATGGCGTCGCCCAGCGACTGGGTCAGCGGCGCCTGCCCGGCCGTGACCGATGCGGACTTCGCCTCCTCTGCCTTGGCCTTGTCGGCAGCGCGCTGCGCCGAGCGGCGGGCCTCTGCCTTCGCCTCCGCCTTGTTCTTCAGGGGGCCGATCACCATGACCATGTTGCGGCCATCGATGCGCGGCGTGGACTCGATCAAACCGACCTCGGCGACGTCCTCCGCGAACCGCTGGAGCAGCCGGATGCCCATCTCAGGGCGCTGCTGCTCACGGCCGCGGAACTGGATCATGGCCTTGACCTTGTCGCCGGCGCCGAGGAAGCGGAGCGCGTGGCCCTTCTTCGTCTCGTAGTCGTGCTTGTCGATCTTGAGGCGGAACCGGATCTCCTTCAGAACGGTGTTCGTCTGGTTCTTCCGCGCCTCGCGTGCCTTGACCGCGGCCTCGTACTTGTACTTGCCGAAGTCCATCAGCTTGCATACCGGTGGCTTGGCCTGGGGCGCCACCTCGACGAGGTCGAGGTCTGACTCCGTAGCCAGTCGCAGCGCATCTTCGATGCGTACGATGCCCACCTGCTCGCCCGCAGGGCCTACGAGGCGAACCTCGGGAACGCGGATTCGCTCATTGATGCGTGGATCGCTAATGTTCAAGCTCCTGTACATGTGACGGAAGTGCCCCGGCAACAAGGAAGGCCCCCGATTGCCGGTGCAATCGGAGGCCTCGGATGGCGCCCTCCCCGTCGGGGCGAGCCTTCTCGGCCCGGCGTGATGCCGGACCGGCCAACCTGGTACCCGGCAGCTTTCCGGCCGTGAGGCCCGGACGCCGACAGGTGGGAGGTGATCTCCGCTTGCAAACTGTCAGTCAAGTATACAGGGTAGGCGCACAAAAACCCTCACCAGCGCCCACGGAGGGGGCTGGCCGGGTTTCCGAGCGGCTCGCGCGTGAATAACGACATCCAGTCGGTCTGTGCCAAGCTTATCAGCATGAGCAGCACCAGCCCCAACGCCCCCATGCCCTCCGACGGCGCCCACCGCCACAGCTTCGACACGGCCCCCTCCGGCGCCCCGGACGTCGACGCCCAGGTGCGCGACATCGCCGAGGTCGCGGCCGTGGAGGTCATCACGACCACGGCAGTCCACCTCATGAGCGCGGCCGCGGTCAAGTGCGGGCTGGCCGACGGCGCGGACGCCGCGGAGCTCAAGGACCTCGACGAGGCCCGCAAGCTCATCACGGCACTCGCCGGCCTCGTGACCGCCGCAGCCCCCGAGATCGGCTCGCAGCACGCGGGTCCGTTGCGGGACGGCCTCCGCTCCCTCCAGCTCGCCTTCCGCGAGGCGTCCGTGATCCAGGACGAGCCGGGCAAGGGCCCGGGCGAGAAGTACACCGGCCCCGTCAACTGACCGCGGCGCGCCCGTCCGGGTGATTCAGCCGACCGACTGCGGCGAGCGGCGTCGTCGTGCGCTCTGCGCGACGATGCCGCCCACGCACAGGAGGGTGCCGGCGGCCCCGATGCCCACGAAGCCGGACCACGGCCCGACGGCGTCGATCAGGGTGCCGGTCAGGGGCGAGCCCAGCGCCGTCCCCGCCGTGAGCGCGGAGCCGTACCAGCCCATCGCCTCCCCGCGGCGGCGCTCCGGGACGAGCTCGGCGACCCGCTCCGACGCTGCGGACAGGGTCGGTGCGCACAGGAGTCCGGGCAGCACCGAGAGCAGGCTCAGGGTCACGGTGTCGTGCGCGAGGCCCATCGGGATGGTCAGCACGCTCATCGCCGTGAGCAGGACCAGCGGGGAGACCGGGCGGTGCATCGCCCCGTAGAGCAGCCCGCCCACGAGCGAGGCGAAGCACCAGAAGAAGAACACTACGCCGAGCTCGCCCCCCTGGCCGTGCTCGCGCAGGATCGCCACGATGCCCACGTCGGTGCCGGAGAGGACCATGCCGGCGCCGGCGGCGACGGCCATGACGACGACGACGGCGACGCCCGCCCACGCGGGACCGCCCCGGGCGCGCCCGAGGAGGCGCCGGAGGCCGGAGGCGCCGTCCGCCTGCCCGGCGGCGACCTCGGTGGGGGCCGGCGACTCCGCCGACTCCGGTCCGGAGGCCACCTCGACGAGCTCGGCATCGTCGGCTCCGGCGCCGGGCACCGCGCCGGGCTGCCCCGTGCGCGTGGGCGGGTTGAACCACAGCAGGGACAGGCCTGCCAGCGCGGCCGAGGCCCCGACCCCCGTGAGCCCCCAGACGGTGGAGACGTTGACGGCGACGAAGGCGGCCAGCGCGGGGCCGACCATGAAGGTGACCTCGGTGCAGATCGAGTCCAGGGCGAAGGCCGTGCGGCGCTGCCCCGCGTGGGTCATGACGCCGAGGGACTGGCGCACCACGGAGAAGATCGGGAGGGCGAAGAGCCCGCCGACGAGCGCGGCGACGAGCAGCCACGGGTAGTCCAGGTGGGGGGCGACGCCCCAGACGACGGCCTCGGCCACGATCGAGGGGATGAGCGCGGTCCGCAGCCCGGCCGTGTCGACCCGGCGGCCGCGCCAGGGTGCGCCGAGGGCGATCCCGATGGTCAGCACCGCCGCGACGGCGCCCGCTGCCGCGTAGCCGAGGCCGAGGGTCTGGACGACGTGGAGGGTCAGGAGCACGCCGGCCGCAGAGTGCGGCAGCCGGGCGACCATCGCCACGAGCAGCAGGCGCCGGACCTCTTTCCGGCGCCACAGGTGCCCGTACTGGGCGAAGTCCATGGGTCCCTCTTCCGTGCGCACCGCCCGGCGGTGGCAGGGCGGAACTCAGCCATCCGCAGCGCGGAGCTTGACCTCGATGGAGTCGACGGCTTCCGCGAAGCGCGCGCTGGCGGCGAGCCTGCCGTTCAGCTCTGACACCGTCTCACGCACCGCCTCCGCTGGCAAACCCGGGGCGAGGGAGACGGTGAGGCGGAGCTCGGGCCCGGAGCCGCCGCCCGCCACGACGCGCCCCGCCGCGTCCCGCGACGCCACCCCTGCGCCCGCGGAGATCGCGATGCCCCGGACCGGGGCGAGCCCTTCGGCGGCCTTCCCGACCTCGTCCACGAGGGCCGGGTCGGCGTAGGAGGGGGTCCACTCCTTCTGCTGGGCGAGCGCCCAGACGGCGGGGCGCCGCAGCACGAGGGTGAAGTCCGCGCCCGGGTCGAGGACCAGCAGCTCGGCCCCTTCCGAGACTGCGGAGAGCGCCGCACGGGGCGCGAAGACGGCGACGGGGCGCGCGTCCCGGTGCCACGCTTCGAGGCGTTCTACCGAGGTGAACACCGGCAGCGCCTTGCGGCCGTCGGGGGCGGCGACGGTCACGAGGGCCATGTCCGCCTCCTTGTCCTCGGCGAAGCCGTGCTCCCCGAGCCCTCCCTCGGCGAGGCTCGCCACGACGGCGACGAACACGCGCGCCGCGGCGAGGGCGCGATGGACGCCGTCCTCGCCGCCGGTGCCTGCAACGAGGTCGGCGACCGCGGCGGCCACGGCGGGGTCGGGCCGGCCGTCGTCGGTGTCGAACTGGTGGAGGGGGTTGCCGTCGCCGCTCAGGTCACGTCCTTCCCAGGGCTGGCCGGCGGAGTCGGCGCCGCTTCCCGCGCGGGCCAGCGCCGCGGCGATGTGGCCGGGCAGGTGACGTCCCGGCGCCGCCGACGGGCCGTCGTCGTGCGTCCGGGCCACTCAGCGCCGCCCGGCGACGTCGAGCGCCTCCGGCAACGTGAACTGGCCGGAATACAGCGCCTTGCCCACGATCGCACCCTCGACGCCGAGGGGCACGAGGCCGCGCAGGGCGCGCAGGTCGTCCAGGCTGGAGATGCCGCCGGAGGCGACGACAGGCTTGTCCGTGCGGGCGCACATCTGCTGCAGGAGCTCCACGTTCGGTCCGCGGAGCGTGCCGTCCTTGGTGACGTCCGTGACCACATAGCGGGCGCAGCCGGCGTCCTCGAGCTGTGCGAGCACCTCCCAGAGGTCCCCGCCCTCCTTGGTCCAGCCTCGGCCGGCGAGGGTCGTGCCGCGCACATCGAGGCCGACGGCGATCCGCTCGCCGTGGCGGGCGATCGCCTTGGCGGTCCACTCGGGGTCCTCGATCGCCGCCGTGCCCAGGTTCACCCGTGCCACCCCCAGCTCCAGGGCCGCCTCGAGGGAGGCGTCGTCGCGCAGGCCGCCCGAGAGCTCGACCTTGAGCGAGAGGCCGCGCACGACCTCCGCGATGAGCGCGCGGTTGTCGCCGCGGCCGAACGCCGCATCGAGGTCCACCAGGTGGACCCATTCGGCGCCGGCGTCCTGCCATGCGTGGGCCGCGTCCAGCGGCGAGCCGTAGCCGGTCTCGCTGCCGGCCTCGCCCTGGACCAGCCGGACGGCCTGGCCGTCGACGATGTCGACGGCGGGCAGCAGTTCGAGGATGGGGGCCTCGTCGGTCATGGTGTCTCCCTCAGTGTCGTCTCGGCCGGCTCACGAGGCCGGCAGGGTCAGCAGGTACGCCGCCACGAGGGCGGCCGCGGCGAGCGCCCCGAACGCGATCCAGGTCCAGTTCGGCAGGCCCTGGCGGCGGAACGAGACGGCGCCGCCCACGAGCAGCCCCGCGAGGCCGAACAGCAGCACGGACCACATGCGTCAGGACGCTCCGGCGGCAGGCTTGGCGAGCGACTCGACCCAGTTGCGCAGGAGCCGGGCTCCGGCATCGCCCGACTTCTCGGGGTGGAACTGGGTGGCGCACAGGGGGCCGTTCTCGACGGCGGCGATGAACGGCGCGCCGTGCTCGCTCCAGGTCACGAGAGGGGGCGCCATGCGCGGCTGGGCGACCTCGAAGTCCCACTTCTGCACCCCGTAGGAGTGCACGAAGTAGAAGCGCTCGTCCTCGACCCCGGCGAACAGCGTGGAGCCCTCGGGCACCTTGACGGTGTTCCAGCCCATGTGCGGGACCACCTCGGCGGGCAGCAGCTCGACGGTGCCGGGCCATTCGCCGAGGCCCTCGGCCTCGACGCCGTGCTCGATGCCGCGCTCGAACATGATCTGCAGGCCGACGCAGATGGCCAGGACGGGCCGTCCCCCGGCGACGCGGCGGCCGATGATGCGCAGGCCGTCGACCGCGGCGAGCTCCTTCATGACGGTGGCGAAGGCCCCGACGCCGGGCACGACGAGGCCGTCCGCGGCGAGCGCGTCCTCGGCCTTGGCGCTCAGCGTCACGGCGGCGCCGGCGCGCTCCAGGGCGCGGACCGCCGAGCGCACGTTCCCGGACCCGTAGTCGAGCACGACGACGGTGGGGCGCCCCTGCGGGTCCGGCACCTTCTCCGCGGCGTGCCGCGGATCGACGACGACCGCGCCCGGGGTGCCCTCGGGGGCCGGCGGAAGCGCGTCGGGCGCGGTGGTCACAGGGCCCCCTTGGTGGACGGGATGGCATCGCCGATGCGCGGGTCCGGCTCGACGGCCGCGCGCAGTGCACGGGCGAAGGCCTTGAACTGGGCCTCCACGATGTGGTGCGGGTCGCGGCCCGCGAGGACGTTCATGTGCAGGCAGATCCCGGCGTGCAGCGTGATGGCCTCGAACACGTGCCGCGTGAGCGAGCCGGTGAAGTGGCCGCCGATGAGGTGGTACTCCTGCCCAGCAGGCTCGCCGCTGTGGACGAGGTAGGGCCGTCCCGAGACGTCGACGACAGCGTGCGCGAGCGCCTCGTCGAGCGGCACCGAGGCCTCGCCGAAGCGGCGGATGCCGGCCTTGTTCCCGAGTGCCTGCTTGAGGACCTCGCCGAACGTGATCGCGATGTCCTCGACCGTGTGGTGCACATCGATGTGGGTGTCCCCGGTCGCCTTCACGGTCAGGTCGATCAGCGAGTGCTTGGACAGCGCCGTGAGCATGTGGTCGTAGAACGGGACGCTGCTGGAGATCTCGGAGCGGCCGGTACCGTCGAGGTTGACCTCGACGAGGACCGACGACTCGCTCGTGGTGCGCTCCATCCGCGCGGTCCGCTGGGTCACGGGCGCGGTCTGCAGCTCGGTACTCATGGGTGTGTGTCCTTCGATCAGGCGTCTGCGGGGGGTGCTTCTCTATTCTAGGCGGCGGGCAGGCGCCCGTCCGCGGCGAGGAGCTCCTCGAGGCGGGTGAGGAACGCAGTCGTCTCCCGCTCGGTGCCCGCGGTGACCCGGAGGCTGCCCGGGATTCCGACGTCGCGAACGATCACGCCGGCCTCGAGCAGCCCCTGCCAGGTCCTCTGCGGGTCGTCGAGGCCCGTGAAGAAGACGAAGTTCGAGTCCGAGGACGCCGGGGCGAGGCCCATCCGCTCGAGTTCCTTCACGATGCGGTCCCGCTGGTGCTTGATCTCCTCGACCTCCGCCATGAGTGAGGCGCGGTGTTCGAGCGCGGCGAGTGCGGTGGCCTGGGTGACGGCCGAGAGGTGGTAGGGCAGCCGGACGAGGCGCAGGGCGTCGATGACCTCGGGCGCTGCGGCGAGGTAGCCGAGCCGGGCTCCGGCGAGGGCGAAGGCCTTGCTCATCGTGCGGGTGACGATCAGCCGGGGGCGGCCGGGCAGGAGCGTCAGAGCACTGCGGGTGCCGAGCTGTGCGAACTCGGCGTACGCCTCGTCGACGATGACGATGGCCTGGCTCGCCTCGCCTGCCTCGTAGACGGCCTCGACGACGTCGAGGCCGAGCGCCGTGCCGGTCGGGTTGTTGGGCGAGCACAGGAAGACCACATGGGGCGCGAGCTCGCGCACCTGGCGGGCAGCCGAGGCCGCCGTGAGCTCGAAGTCCTCCTCGCGGGTGCCCTTCAGATACGCGGTGCCGGTGCCGGCGGCGAGCAGCGGATACATCGAGTAGGTGGGAGGGAAGCCGAGCGCCGAACGTCCCGGGCCGCCGAAGGCCTGGAGGATCTGCTGCAGCACCTCGTTCGAGCCGTTGGCTGCCCAGAGCTGCTCGGGGACGAGGCCATGACCGAGGTACTCCGCGAGGGACTCGCGCAGCCGGGTGAATTCCCGGTCGGGGTACCGGTTCAGGCCTCCGACCACCCCGCGGACGGCCTCGACGATGGCATCCTGGACGTCCTGCGGGACCCCGTGGGTGTTCTCGTTGACGTTGAGCTGGATGGGGACGTCGATCTGCGGCGCGCCGTAGGGATGCTGGCCGCGGAGGTCATCGCGAAGGGGAAGCCGGTTGAGTCGTTGAAGCTGGTCGTCCACCGCTCCAGCCTACGCCAGCGCCCTCGGCCGTCCCCATTCGGGGGCGGCCGGGAGGGGCGTCCGTGACGCTCCCGCCGGAGCGGGCGCGGCTACCGCAGGACCGGGACGAGGATCTGCTCGCCGGGGAGCACGCGGACGCCCGTGAGCCCGTTGAGGTCCTGGATCTGGCTGATGGTGACCCGAGGGTCCTGGTTCGGCACGCGCCGCGCCGCGATCGTCCACAGGGACTCCCCCGGCTGCACCGTCACCGTCACGGCGCCGCCGGGGCCGGTGAGGGGCTGGGCGGAGGCCTGGGCTGGCGCAGTGAGCGCCGCCCACGCGACGAGCACCGCCAGGGTCGCGAGGAAGAGCGGGATGACGACGAGGACGATGCGGCCCCGCCGCGTCAGGCGCAGTGCCGGACGGGGGGCCCGCGCCGTGCGGGGCGCCGGGAGCGTGCCGAGATGGATCGCGTGTGCCATGGTCTGCCTTCCCCTGCACGACCCGGGCCCCGCCAACGCGCGGCCTCCGAACCATGTTCTTCGAAGCTCCGACGCAGGGCCGGAGTCCGGATGTGCAGTTTTTTCGAATGCATCTTCGAACTGTTGTGATCCTTCTTAGCACCTGTCGGCGAAGCATGTCCAGACTCGCTCGAACATGTGTTTGAAAGGTGCCCTGAACTGTCCTACGGTGGGAGCAGCACGGGGCACGGGCCCGAACATCGGTCCGGCTGCTCCCTCCGGAGGCCATGGATCCATGGTGCGGAGGGGGTCCGACAGTTCTGGTCCCGAGCCGGCACAGGCCGCGGAATCCCGCGGGCGGGCGAAGGGACAGGGACGGCATGGCACCACGGACTAAGGCGGCGAAGGGGCTGACCGCGCGCCAGAAGAGGATCCTCGAGACGATCCAGCGCTCCGTACAGCTCAAGGGGTATCCGCCCTCGATGCGCGAGATCGGCGACACGGTCGGACTCGCGAGCCTCTCGAGCGTCACCCACCAGCTGTCCCAGCTCGAGAAGCTCGGCTACCTGCGGCGCGACCCCAAGCGGCCGCGCGCCATGGAGGTGCTGATGCCGCTCACGCTCGACGAGGGCGAGCTCAGCGTCAGCGGCGAGGGCGCCGCGGCGCTGCTCGGCGCCGGCGGGGCCACGCTGGAGACGATGGCGTCCGCAGCCGACACGGCCATGGTCCCGCTCGTCGGCCGCATCGCCGCCGGCGGGCCGATCCTCGCGGACCAGGCGGTCGAGGATGTCATGCCGCTTCCCCGCCAGCTCGTGGGCTACGGGGAGCTGTTCATGCTCCGCGTCAAGGGCGACTCGATGATCGACGCGGCGATCTGCGACGGCGACTGGGTCGTGGTCCGGCGGCAGAACAGCGCCGAGAACGGCGACATCGTCGCCGCCCTGCTCGATGACGAGGCCACGGTCAAGACGTTCCGGCAGCGGGACGGGCACACGTGGCTCCTGCCGCAGAACACCCGCTACGAGCCCATCCTGGGCGACGAGGCGACCGTCATGGGCAAGGTCGTCTCGGTGCTGCGCTCCGTCTGAGCCCGGCGTCAGCCCGCCTGCGCGAGCCTTCCGAGCGCATCCAGCACGACCCGGCGGTCGGTGGTCCCCCACAGCGGCGGCAGCGCCCCGCGCAGGAAGGCGCCGTAGCGCTCGGTAGCGAGACGCGAGTCGAGCACGGCGACGACCCCGCGGTCCGCCGTCGTGCGGATGAGCCGCCCGGCGCCCTGGGCGAGGCGGACCGCGGCGTGGGTCGCGGAGACGCTCATGAAGCCGTTCCCCCCTGCCTGCGCGACCGCCCGCGAGCGGGCAGACATGAGCGGGTCGTCAGGACGGGGGAACGGGATCCGGTCGATCACGACGAGCCGGCACGACTGGCCGGGGACGTCGACCCCCTGCCACAGGGACATGGTCCCGAACAGGCAGGTGTCCGGCTCTGCCGCGAACTGCTTCACGAGCGCGCTCATGGACGACTCGCCCTGGCACAGGATCGTGGTGTCGAGCCGCGTGCGCAGCTCGTCTGCGGCCTCCTCGGCCGCGCGCCGCGAGGAGAAGAGGCACAGCGCCCCGCCGTGCGAGGCCGCGAGGAGCGCCTCGAGCTCGTCCAGCGCCTCGGGTGAGACGCCGCGGCCGGGCTTGGGGAGGTGCCGGGCGACGTACAGCATGCCCTGCTTCGGGTAGTCGAACGGCGAGCCCACGTCCACGCCGGTCCAGGTGGGCGCCCCCGGGCCGAGGAGGCCGAGGGCGCCCGCCGTGGGCTCGAAGGCGGAGCCGATGGCGAGCGTCGCGCTCGTGAGCACCACGGTGTGCCCGTCGAACAGCCCGTCGCGGAGCCTGCCCCCGATGCTCAGCGGGGCGATGTGGAGCATCGCCGGCGCCTCGTCGTCGGGCGCGGAGTAGCCCGTGACCGGGTCCGGGGCGCCCATGCGGGTGACCCAGACGACCTCGCGGTTGGCCTCGGCATCGAGGAGCCGCTCGCAGACCTCGAGCACCGCCATGAGCCGGGACCGCGCGACCTGGCGGGCTCCGTCAGCAGACTGGGAGTCGCCGGGCTTCGACTCGGAGAGGGCCACGCGGCAGGCGTCCCGGACGAGGGCGACGTTCTGGGACTGCTCCTCGTTCAGGCCCCGTGGGAGGAGGCCGGTGGGCGCCGAGGTCAGGGAGAGCTCGAGTGCGGCCGCGGCGCCCTGGAGCGCCTCGACCGAGATTGCGCAGTGCCGCCGCGCGCTCGAGGCCGCGGCCTGGATCATCTGCCCGGACAGCTGGGCGCTCACGGCGCCGGTGACGCGGTCGGCGAGCTCATGGGCCTCGTCCACGACCACCACGTCGTACTCGGGCAGGACGTTGAGGCCCTCGAAGGCGTTGATGGCGAGCATCGCATGGTTGGTCACCACGAGGTCGGCCTCGGACCCGCGCTGGCGGGCGAGCTCGCTGAAGCACTCGGCGGCGAAGGGGCACTTCTGGGATCCGAGGCACTCGAGCGCCGTGACGGACACCTGCCGCCACGCGCGGTCGGTCACGCCCGGGACGAGGTCGTCGCGGTCTCCCGTGTCCGTCTCCCCCGCCCACTCGCGCAGCCGCTGAACCTCGCGGCCGAGCTGGGTCGCCGGCCCGGCACCGGGGTGGGCGACCGCGTCCTCGCCGAGGGAGAAGAGCTGGCCCTCGGCCGGCTCGTCGGTCGGGAACCCGCCCTCGAGCTTGTGCCGGCAGAGGTAGTTCGAGCGGCCCTTGACGAGCGCGACGTCGACCGGCCGGTCCAGGTGCGGCGTGACCGCCTCGAGGAGCCGTGGCAGGTCGCGGCCCACGATCTGGGCCTGGAGGGCGAGCGTCGCTGTCGCCACGACGGCCGGGCGCTCGCTGGCCTGGGCGTGGGCGATCAGCGGCACGAGGTACGCGAGCGACTTGCCGGTGCCGGTGCCGGCCTGGACGAGGAGGTGCTGGCCGTCGGCGATCGCCCGGGCGACCTGGCGGGCCATCTCGTGCTGGCCGTCGCGCTGCTGGCCGCCCATCGCGGCGACCGCCGCGTCCAGCAGGCCGAGGGCCTCGCGCTCCCCTTCCGAGCCTGCGGACGGCGGGCGCACGACGGCGGCCGCGCCCCCGCCGTCGTGCCCTGCGGTGTGGACGGGATCAGTCATGGACGACGAACGGCTCGAGCTCGGCCGCGAACTCCTTCCGCACCACGACCTCGACGCGCGTGCCCGCCTCGACGTGCTCGAGGGACCGGATCTCCGAGCTCGAGGTGTGCAGCCGGTTGAGGATGTCGCCGCGGCTGTAGGGCACCAGGATCGTCAGGGCCACGTCGGGGCGCGGGATCGCGTCGCTGATGGCCTCCTTCAGCTCGGCGATGCCCTGCCCGGTCCGGGCCGAGACGACGACATGGCGCGGCTCGCGCTGGCGGAGCCGCTCGAGGACGAACGGGTCCGCGGCATCGGCCTTGTTCAGGACGATGATCTCCGGGACCTTCCGGGCATCGACGTCCGCCAGGACCGCACGCACCGCGGCGATCTGCCCCTCGGGATCAGGGTGCGACGCGTCCACGACATGGAGGATCAGGTCGGCGTCGGCGACCTCCTCCAGAGTCGAGCGGAACGCCTCCACGAGCTGCGTGGGCAGCGAGCGGACGAACCCGACCGTGTCCGCGAGCGTGTACGGCAGCCCGTCCGGCGTCTCGGCCCGGCGCACGGTGGGGTCGAGGGTCGCGAACAGGGCGTTCTGCACGAGCACGCCCGCGTCGGTGAGGCGGTTGAGCAGCGAGGACTTGCCGGCGTTCGTGTAGCCGGCGATCGCCACCGACGGGACCTCGTTGCGCTTGCGGTTGGCCCTCTTGGTCTCGCGGGCCGGCTTCATGCCCGCGATCTCGCGGCGCAGCTTGGCCATGCGGGTGCGGATGCGCCGCCGGTCGAGCTCGATCTTCGTCTCGCCCGGTCCGCGGGAGCCGATGCCGCCGCCCGCGGCTCCGACGCGGCCGCCGGCCTGCCGGGACATCGATTCACCCCAGCCGCGCAGGCGCGGGAGCAGGTACTCGAGCTGGGCCAGCTCGACCTGGGCCTTGCCCTCGCGGCTCTTCGCGTGCTGGGCGAAGATGTCGAGGATGAGCGCGGTCCGGTCGATGACCTTGACCTTGACGATGTCCTCCAGCCCGCGGCGCTGCGACGGGGAGAGCTCCGAGTCCACGACCACCGTGTCGGCGCCGGTCGCGGCGACGATGTCGCGCAGCTCGAGCGCCTTGCCCGAGCCGAGGAACGTCCCCGCGTCGGGCTTCTGGCGGCGCTGGACGACGCCGTCGAGCACCTCGGAGCCGGCCGTCTCTGCGAGCGCGGCGAGCTCGCGGAGGGAGTTCTCGGCGTCCTCGAGCGTGCCCTCGGACCAGAGCCCGGCGAGCACGACGCGCTCGAGGCGCAGCTGCCGGTACTCGACCTCGGTGATGTCCTCGAGTTCGGTCGACAGGCCCGCCACGCGCCGCAGTGCGCGCCGCTCGGCGAGGTCCTGCTGGTCGCCGTCATAGTCGCCGTGCTCGGTCTCGACGTCGGAGATCGCCAGCGCCCGGCCGTCGCCGAGCGCGCTCCGCGGTCGCTCGGGGCGCTGCTCGGCGCCCTTGGCCGTCGCGGCCTCCTCCTTCGCGAGGATCCTGTCGATCACCGCCTGGATGTCGGCGGGGCTGAGGTCCTGGGGCGCGTCGCTGCCCCCTGCTGCACGGGAGGAACCCGTGGTGTGCTGTTCGTCGGTCATGGTCTCCTTCGAGGATGCAGTTCCAGAATAGTGCGGGCGCGCGGAGGCGCCACTGCGAGGCGTGGTGGGCTGTGGAGAAGCGCCCTGAGGGTGCTCGGGTAGCACGGTGCTCCTTGGATGTCTCTGTTCGTGGGTCCGGCCGGAAGGTCCATCGGCTCGGGGATCGCCCGGAAATCCCCCGCTGCGCAGCCCTTCGGGGGCAGCAGGAGGCGTCATCGGGTCACTTGAACAGGCGCATGGATCAAGTATACCGGACGCCGTGGAGCGGACGCGCTGGGCCGCACTGTGCACGGCTCACGCACCCGAGGGATTCGCACTAGGCTCGATTCCCATGGACCAGGCTCACTACTTCAACGCCGACCCGGACACCCCGGACGTGCGCCGGCCGCTCGCCGTCGTCCTGGACGGGCGCGAGGTGACGCTGCGGACCTCGGCTGGCATCTTCAGCCCGGACGGGATCGACAAGGGCACGGCGGTGCTCCTGGCCGAGGCGCCCGACCCGGCCCGCGAAGGCCACCTGCTCGACATCGGCTGCGGCTGGGGCCCGATCGCCCTCACCATGGCCCTGCGCTCCCCCGCGGCGCGCGTCCACGCGGTGGACGTCAACACCCGCAGCCTGTCCCTCACCGCCGAGAACGCCGGCCTGCTCGGGCTCGCGAATGTGGCGGCCGAGCTCCCGGGCGAGGTCGACCCCGGCATCCGCTTCGCCACCATCTGGTCCAACCCGCCCATCCGCATCGGCAAGGCCGCCCTGCACGAGCTGCTGGGCACGTGGCTTCCCCGGCTCGAGGTGGGCGGCGAGGCGTGGCTCGTGGTGCAGAAGAACCTCGGGGCGGACTCGCTCGCCCGCTGGCTCGCGGAGGAGCTCGGTGACGCGTTCGACGTCGAGCGGCCGGCGACGTCGAAGGGCTTCCGCGTGCTGCGCCTCACCCGCCGCCGCTAGGGACACCGTGACGGAGGTCTTCACGATCGGCCACTCGACCCGCCAGCTCTCCGAGCTCGTGGCCATGCTGCGCCCGCACGGGGTGACGGAGCTGGTGGACGTGCGCTCGTTCCCGGCCTCGAGGAAGCACCCGCAGTGGAACCAGGAGGCGGTCCGCGAGGGCCTCCCCGCGGGGCTCGGCTACCGGTGGCTGCCGGCCCTGGGCGGCCGCCGGCACACCCCTGCCGGCACCCCGACCCCCAACGGCGGGTGGCGGGTCAAGGGCTTCCGCGACTACGCCGACTACATGGCCGGCAGCGAGTTCCACGAGGGCCTCACGGAACTCCTCGGGCTGGCCGAGGAGCGCGTCCCGGCGATCATGTGCAGCGAGGCGGTCCCGTGGCGCTGCCACCGCAGGCTCATCACCGACGCACTGCTCGTGGCCGGCGCCGAGGTGGTGCACCTCATCTCGCCCACGTCCCACGAGCGGGCCCGGCTCACCCCGTTCGCCCGGGTCGACGCGGACGGGCGCATCACCTACCCGCCCCCGGACGGGGCTGGCTCAGGCTGAGCCCCTGCCTGACACCCTGCCCGAGGATGGGCGAGGCCTCAGGCGAGCGTCCCGCGCGCCACGATGACGGCCGGTCCGGAGAGCTCGACGTGCTCGCGGCCGTCCGTGCCCGGCACGAACGCGACCCCGACCGTGCCGCCCGGGACGGCCACCGCCCAGCGGTCGGGGGCGCCGGCGCCGGCCCAGTAGCGGATCGCGACCGCGGCCGCGCAGGCGCCGGTCCCGCAGGACTGGGTCTCGCCGACTCCGCGCTCGTGCACGCGCATGGTGATGCTGCCCACGCCGGACGCCACGAGCGGGTCCGAGGGCACGACGAACTCGACATTGGTCCCGTGCGGCGGCATGGGGTCGACGAGCGGGGCCGTGTGGAGGCCGAGTCCGGCCAGCTCGCCCGGTTCGGCGAGGGCCACCACGGTGTGGGGGTTGCCCATGCTCACGCTCAGGCCGGGACGGGCGACGTCGAGGCCCACGGCCGTCACGGTCGCATCGCTGGCCTCTGCGGCGGCCTGCTCGGGGTGGATGAACGTCCATGGGCCCATGTCGACCGCGAAGCCGTCCTCCCGCCGCTCCACGCGCTTCACCCCGGCCCGCGTCCCGATGGGGAGGATCTCGCCGGGTGCGAGTTCGACGAGGCCGGCGTCGAGCAGGAACGCGACGAAGACGCGCACCCCGTTGCCGCACATCTCCGAGAGGGACCCGTCCGCGTTGCGGTAGTCCATGAACCACTCGGCCGCCGGCTCCTGGACGAGCACCGCCTCGCCCTCGGGGAGGCGGCGCGAGCGGATGGCGCGGATCAGGCCGTCGGCACCGAGGCCCTGGTGCCGGTCGCAGAGGGCCGCGGCCTCGGCCTCCCCGAGGTGCAGCGCACCGTCGGGGTCGGCGACGAGAACGAAGTCGTTGCCGGTGCCGTGCCCCTTGACGAAGGGCACGCCCTTGAGGGATGCGAGGACATGGGGGGCCGAGGTCGCCGGAACGGTCATGCGCCCAAGCCTACCGGGCCGCCCCGGAGGCCCCGGGCCGGGAGTGGGCGGACGCCGGGCGGGCGGCATCCGCCTCGCGCACGACGGCGAGCGCCTGGTCCAGGAGGTCCGGGGCCTGCGCGTCGAGCCAGTGCACCCGGGGGTCCGCGCGGAACCAGGTCAGCTGCCGGCGCGCGAACTGCCGGGTCGCGACGATGGTCTCCTCCGTGGCCTGCTCGGCGGTCGCGGTCCCGTCGAGGACCGCGAGGAACTGGCCGTAGCCCAGCGCGCGCGAGGCGGTCCGGCCCTCCCGGAGCCCCGCGGCGGCGAGCCGGGCGACCTCCGCCGGCAGGCCGGCGTCGACCATGCGGTGGACGCGGGCGGCGAGCCGCCGGTGCAGCTCGGCCCGGTCGAGGTCGAGGCCGATCTGGACGGCCGGGGCGGCGTACCGGCGCTCGGGCATGAACGAGCTGAACGGGCGCCCCGTGAGCTCATGCACCTCGAGGGCGCGGATGACCCGCCGTGCGTCGCCCAGCCGCCCCGCCGAGACGGGGTCGACGCGGCGCAGCCTCTCGCGCAGCGGCTCCAGTCCGCGTTCCCGGGCCTCGGCCTCGAGGCGCGCGCGGACCGCGGGGTCGGTGCCGGGGAACTCGAGGACGTCGAGCGCGGCGCGGACGTAGAGGCCGGATCCGCCGGCGAGGACCGCGCGCCGGCCGCGGGCGTGGATGTCCGCGATCGCGTTCCGCGCCCAGCCCTGGAAGCGCGAGACCGAGGCCTCCTCGGTCACCTCGAGCACGTCGAGGAGGTGGTGCGGGACGCCGCGGCGCTCCCGCAGGGTGGCCTTGGCCGTGCCGATGTCCATGCCGCGGTAGAACTGCAGCGCGTCGGCGTTGACCACCTCGCCGTCCAGGGCGAGCGCGAGGTCCACGGCGAGGTCCGACTTGCCCGAGCCGGTCGGCCCGACGACCGCGATGACCGGCGGGGCCGGGACGGGCGCACCACCGGCCGGCGCCTCGGGTGGGGGCACAACGGCGGGTGGGCGGCCGGCGTCGTCCGCTGGACCTCCCTGCTCGCGCGGCGCCGCCTGTCCCGCTGGGGTCATGCGCCGCGGACGGGCAGCGCCGGCATTCCGAGGCTGACGCCGCGGCCCGTGGAACCGGCCCCCGGCGCGGGCACCCCGCACGAGTCGGCCTGCGCGCGCTCCCACGCGTCGCCCGCGCGCGAGCGGCGCAGCGAGTAGTCGGCGGGGCCGGCGGGGTCCGCGATGAGGTGGAAGGCGGCCGCCTCGGTCACCGTGACGGTGACCAGGTCGCCCGGCCGGGGCGCCTGGGCGCCCCCGGGGACGGAGAAGTGCACCAGGCGGTTGTCCCGCGCCCGGCCGGAGAGGCGGTGGGTCTCCCCCGCCTTGCGGCCGGCCTGCGCCGTGGCCATGACCTCGAGGGTGCGGCCAACCTGCGCGGCGTTCTCCTCCGCGGCGATCCGGTCCTGGAGCGCGATGAGGCGCTCGTAGCGCTCCTGGACCACGGCCTTGGGCAGCTGGTCCGCCATCGTCGCCGCCGGGGTGCCGGGGCGCTGGGAGTACTGGAACGTGAAGGCGCTCGAGAAGCGGGAGCGCTCGACGACGTCGAGGGTCGCCTGGAAGTCCTCCTCGGTCTCCCCCGGGAAGCCCACGATGATGTCGGTGGTGATGGCCGCGTGCGGGATCCGCTCGCGGACCCTGTCCAGGATGCCGAGGAACTTCGCGCTGCGGTAGGAGCGGCGCATCTCACGCAGGATCCTGTCGGAGCCCGACTGGAGCGGCATGTGCAGCTGGGGCATGACGTTGGGCGTCTCGGCCATGGCCTCGATGACGTCGTCCGTGAAGGCGGCCGGGTGCGGGCTCGTGAACCGCACCCGCTCGAGGCCCTCGATGTCGCCGCAGGCGCGCAGGAGCTTGCCGAAGGCGAGCCGGTCGCCGAATTCGACGCCGTAGGAGTTGACGTTCTGGCCCAGGAGGGTGACCTCGATCGCGCCGTCGTCGACGAGGGCCTGGACCTCCGCGAGGATCTCACCGGGGCGGCGGTCGCGCTCCTTGCCGCGCAGGCTGGGCACGATGCAGAACGTGCAGGTGTTGTTGCAGCCGACTGAGATGGAGACCCAGCCGCTGTAGGCGGAGTCCCGCTTGGTGGGCAGGGTCGAGGGGAACACCTCGAGCGACTCGAGGATCTCGAGCTGGGCCTCGTCGTTGTGGCGCGCCCGCTCGAGCAGCGCGGGGAGCGCGCCGACGTTGTGGGTGCCGAAGACGGCGTCGACCCACGGCGCCTTCGCGAGGATCGTGTCGCGGTCCTTCTGGGCAAGGCAGCCGCCGACGGCGATCTGCATGCCCGGGTGCCGCTCCTTGACCGGGCGCAGCTGCCCGAGGTGCCCGTAGAGCCGGTTGTCCGCGTTCTCGCGGACCGCGCAGGTGTTGAACACGACCACGTCAGGCTCGGCGCCCTCGGTGGCCCGCACGTAGCCGGCCGCCTCGAGGAGGCCGGACATCCGCTCGGAATCGTGGACATTCATCTGGCAGCCGAAGGTGCGCACCTCGTAGGAGCGCGGTGCGGCCGTGCCGGCGGGCTCGGCGGTCGGGGCGGGCAGCGTGGAACTCACCCGTCAAGGGTACCGGCAGCGGACCGGGGCCTCCGCATGCCGCCCGGACCCGTGCCCGGTGCAGGGTGGAGGCGTCAGTACCAGTTGTTGGCGACTTCGTGGGCCCAGGCGCCGCAGGGTGAGCCGTAGCGGTCCCTGATGTACCCGAGGCCCCACGTGATCTGGGTCTGGTAGCTCGTGAGCCAGTCGCTGCCCGCGGTGGAGTACTTGGATGGCGGAAGGGCCTGGGCGATCCCGTAGGCGCCGCTCGAGGGATTGGTCGCGTCCGTCATCCAGCTGGACTCCTTGTTCCAGAGGTTGACGAGGCAGCCGTACTCGCCGCCGCCCCAGCCGTACCCACCGAGCTGGCCGGACGCGTAGGCCTGAGCGCCCCCGGGGTCGTCCGCGACCCCGACCCCGGGGCTGACGACCGGCGGGGGCGGGGGCGGGATGACGACCGGCGCGGGGACGGGGGCAGCCTGCTGGGCCGCGGCGGCGGCGTTCTGCTGCTGGATGGCCTGCTGCTGGGCTGCCTGCTGGGCCCGCTGGGCGGCGGCCTGCGCGGCAGCCTCCGCGGCGGCCCGGCGCTGGGCCTCGAGGGCAGCCTGCTCGGCGGCGCGGCGCTTGGCCTCCTGGGCGGCCTCGTACGCGGCCTGCGCGGCCTGGCCTTCCCGGTAGCCGCGTTCGACGTTCGCCGAGGTCCCCTTCAGGTCGGCGAGCTGCGCGAGCAGCGTGTTCTCGTGCTGCTGGGTCTGGGAGACGGCGTCCTGGGCCCGCTTCTGGGCGTCCTGGGCGGCGCTGAGCTGCTGGGCCGCGGTCGCCGCGAGGTCGGCGAGGGCGTCCTTGGCCGCCCGCGACTTCTGCTCGGCGGCCGTCGCCGCGTTGGCCGCTACGCGGTAGTCGGTGACGGCCTGCGCTGCCTGGTCGCCGAGCACCTGCAGGGTCTGGAGCCGGCCGATGCCGTCCTGCTGGCCGAGGACGGAGAGGGTCTCGATGGGGTCGCCGGGCGAGCCGCCCATGTACGAGTCGGCCGCGAACTGGCCCGCAGTACGCTGGGCGGCGTCCCGCTCCGCGGCCCGCTTGGCCGACTCCTGCTCGAGGGCGGCGACCACCTGTTGCTGGTCCTTGACGGCCTGGGCGGCCTTGGCATAAGCGGCCCCCGCGGACACGGCCTTGGCCGAGGCATCGGCGGCGCTGGACTCGACAGTGGTCAGCAGGGAGGCGATCCGGTCGCTCTCGGCCTTCGCGGAGTCCACGTTGGCCTTGGCGGCCTGGACGTCGGCCCACGTCGGGTAGCCCGAAGGCGGCGTATTGTCATCGGCGGTCGCGCTCGGCGCCGCGGCCGGGACGAGAGACGCCAGGCAGAGGGCGACGACGAGCGCCGCACGCGCGGCGCCGACCCGGCCGCCTGCAAGGGCACTTCGTTCAGATCGCACGCGTCAGACGATACCGCAGGAATCCCGTTTGTCACTCTAGTCACAGGATTCTCAGCATTCACACAGACACGCCGTGGGGCGGTCCGTACGCTGCAGCAGGCTGTGGTGCGGGCTTCCGCGGCTGCCATGCGTGCAGCGTCAGCCCGCCTCCTGCTCGGCTCCGTCGAGGACCTCGGCGGCGATCCGGAAGGCGGTGCCGGGAGCGTGGCCCTTGCGGGCGAGCATCGCCACCAGCCGCCTCAGTTCCTTGTCCCGCGCGGCTGGATCGTCGCGGTCGAAAGGCCGGACCCGGCGGCTGAGCAGCCGACGGGCCGCCCCCTCCTCGGCGTCGGACGAGAGCTCTCCGAGTGCCTCCTCGGCGGCATCACCCGTGATCCCCTTCTCACCGAGCTCCCGCCGGAGTGCCGCCCTGCCGAGGGACTTCGTCTCGCCGCGGCTGCGTACCCAGAGCCGGGCGAACTCCGCGTCGTCGACGAGGCCCACTTCCTCGAAACGGTCCAGGAGCCTCTCCGCGAGGCCCGCCGGGACGTTGCGCTCGCGGAGCTTCCGCTCAAGCTGCAGCCTGCTGCGCGGGCCGAGGGTCAGCTGGCGGAGCAGGATGGCCCGGGCCACCGACTCCGGGTCGGGCTCTGGATCCTGCTCCGCCCGGGGCGGCACGGGCCGTCCACTGCGGGCCGCCATGGGACTACTCCCCGTCGACAGCCTTCAGGCGCGGCTGCTCCTCACCCGATTCCGGCTTGACGCCCACGCCGAGCTTCTCCTTGATGAGCCGTTCGAGCTCCGCGGCGAGTTCCGGGTTGTCGCGCAGGAACCGGCGGGAGTTCTCCATGCCCTGGCCGAGCTGGTCGCCGTCGTAGGTGAACCAGGAGCCGGACTTCTTGATGATGCCGTGCTCCACGCCCATGTCGATGATGCCGCCCTCACGGGAGATGCCCTGGCCGTAGATGATGTCGAACTCGGCCTGCTTGAAGGGCGGGGCCATCTTGTTCTTGACGATCTTGGCCTTGGTGCGGTTGCCGACGGAGTCGGCGCCCTCCTTGAGCGTCTGGATCCGGCGGACATCGATGCGGACGGACGCGTAGAACTTGAGCGCCTTGCCACCGGTGGTCGTCTCCGGGGACCCGAAGAACACGCCGATCTTCTCGCGGAGCTGGTTGATGAAGATCGCCGTGGTCTTGGTCTGGTTGAGGCGGCCGGTGACCTTCCGCAGCGCCTGACTCATGAGCCGGGCCTGGAGGCCGACGTGGCTGTCGCCCATCTCGCCCTCGATTTCCGCGCGCGGCACGAGGGCGGCGACGGAGTCGATGACGATGATGTCGAGCGAACCCGATCCGACGAGCATGTCCATGATCTCCAGCGCCTGCTCGCCGGTGTCCGGCTGCGAGACGAGCAGGGCGTCGGTGTCGACGCCGAGCTTGGCCGCGTACTCCGGGTCGAGCGCATGCTCGGCGTCGATGAAGGCCGCGATGCCGCCGTTCCGCTGCGCGTTGGCGACGGCGTGGAGCGCGACCGTGGTCTTGCCCGAGGACTCCGGGCCGTAGATCTCGACGACGCGTCCACGCGGAAGGCCGCCGATTCCGAGGGCGACGTCGAGCGCGATCGACCCCGTCGGGATGACCTCGATCGGGGCGCGCGTGTCGTCCCCGAGGCGCATGATCGACCCCTTGCCGAACTGCTTGTCGATCTGCGCGAGCGCTGCCTCGAGTGCCTTCTGGCGCTCTGGCGTTCCTGCTGCCATGTCTACCTCCGGGTCTGGTCGTTCGCGGCGGTGCCCTGTCCTGCCCGCCGCTCCTCCATGCCGCTCACGCTACCGATGCCCACCGACAGTCGAACGCGTCGACCCCGCTATGTGCACATCTCGGGCGCTGCCGCGTATGGAATCCTCTGTGCAGGAGATTACCCCTCTCCCGAACACATCTTCGAATCCTCTCCGGCGTGTCGCAGGGTCCGCCGTCAGTCCTTCAGCGGGCGGTCCTTCCCGAGCCGGCGCTCGGCGGGCACATCCTGCAGGTCGCAGAGGGCGAGCCATACGGTGCGGGGGTGGACGCCCGCCTTGAGCGCCTCCTCCGCCGTGCGGCCCCCGACGGCGGCGAGCACGGCGGACGAGGCGAGGACGTGGGCGTACCCGCTGCCGAATTCGTCTTCCATGAGCCGCCAGAAATCGCTGTTCCTCACCCGTCCATTCTCCTTCACACCGCAGTGCGGGCCGCACGTGGCCGGCACCGCCGCACCTAAGATGGTGGCATGCCTTTTCCGCCTGCCCCCGCCGGGTTCGACGCGGCCCTGGTCGACGTCGAGCAGCAGCTCGGCCTGTTCTGGCGCCGCGGGCGCGCCGCGTCCCTCGGCCTGTCGAAGGACCTGCACCCCGACCTCGACCCGGCCGCCTACGGGCTGCTGACGATCCTGCACGGCGAGGGGCCCCGGCGGGTGACGGACCTCGCCGCAACGGTCGGAGTCGGCAAGCCCACCGTCAGCCGCCAGATCGCCCTCCTCGAGGAGATCGGGCTCGTGGCCAAGGAGGCCGACCCCCACGATCGTCGCGCCCAGCACGTGGCGCTGACCCCGGCAGGGCGCAGCCATGTCGAAGATCTGCGGGCCCGCAGGCACGAGTACTTCGCCGCGCGCCTCGCGTCGTGGGACACGGGTGAGCTGGCCGAGCTTGCCCGCTATCTGCACCGGCTCAACGAGGACCTGTCGCCCCGCCCCTGACCGGCACGGCCGCGGGCGGCGCCCCGCAACACGACAAAGGGCCGGGCGCCCGGCGCCCGGCCCTTCCCTGCTGGCGACGTCAGCTGACCTGGGTCAGCTCTGCGTCGAAATCCGTGTTCATGTCCCGCCCGTACCGCTGGGCGAACTCCTGGGGCACCGTGTCCGGAATGGTGATGCCCTCTGCGACGGCGACCCGGTCGCTGACCTCGCGCAGCATGACCGAGAGGGGGACGTCCAGTGCGGAGCAGATCGACGACAGCAGCTCGGAGGACGCTTCCTTCTGGCCGCGCTCCACCTCGCTCAGGTACCCGAGCGATACACGCGCGTTGTGCGAGACTTCACGGAGCGTACGGCCCTGGCGCTGGCGGACGTCGCGCAGGACGTCCCCAATCTCATGACGCAGAACAACCATCTTGCGCTCCTTCTGTTCCTGCTTACCGATGTCGGCCAATCCCACATCACGCCAGCGCACTACGCCGTTGACGGATACGGGCTGCTTAACCATGTGTATCGATGCGCTCCTTGGCTCGGGCTCCCCGACCTTTCGGGGCTCCGTGTGACTCATCCTAGTGGCGCCGCCTTCGGTTGACGACACTATCCACAACTCTGCGGACAGCTGCATTGTTCCCCGCCGGGCACCGCGCTGAACCAATTCACAGCTCGCTCCCAGTTTCCGCACCCGGCACAGGGGCGGCGTCCCGGAGCGCCTCGAGCAGGGCGGCGAGTGCCGCCTCCGTGGCGGCGCGGCGGATCGCGGCCCGGTCGCCGTCGAACGCGTAGGCGTGCACGGCCGAGCCCGCCGGGCCCGAGACGGCGACGAACACGGTCCCGACCGGCTTGCCGTCGTGCGGCTCTGGACCGGCGGCGCCGGTGGTCGCGACGCCGTAGTCCGCCCCGCAGACCCGTCGGGCGCCGTCGGCCATCTGCCGGGCCACGTCAGCGTCGACCGAGCCGGCCCGCGCGAGCAGTTCCGGTGAGACCCCGAGCACCGACGCCTTCACCGCGCCCGCATAGCTCACGACGCCCCCGCGGAGCATCCCTGAAGCGCCGGGGATGTCCGCGAGTGCGGCCGCGACGAGCCCTGCGGTGAGCGATTCGGCGGTGGCGGCGGTGGCCCCGCGGGCGATGAAGGCCTCCACGACCTCGTGCGCTGTCACGGGCCGGCCCTGGTCCTCGGGCATCGGCTCAGTCCGCCTTCCGGGCGGACGCGCGCAGCCGCGCGGCCTTGAGGACGTAGTCGGCACCGGTGACCACGGTCACGGCGAGGGCCAGGAGCATCACCCAGAAGGCGATGGCGGAGAGCACGGCCAGACCGGGGGTGAGGGGGAAGAGGTACAGCAGGATCGCCACCGTCTGGAGCACGGTCTTGAGCTTGCCGCCGCGCGAGGCGGGCATGACGCCGTAGCGGATGACGACGAAGCGCAGCGCCGTGATGCCCCATTCGCGCACGAGGATGAGCACCGTGATCCACCAGGGCAGCTCGGCCAGCACCGAGAGCAGCACGAGCGCGGCCCCGGTCAGGAGCTTGTCCGCGATCGGGTCGGCGATCTTGCCGAAGTCTGTGATGAGGTTGCGCCGGCGGGCGATCGAGCCGTCGAGCTGGTCGGTGTAGATCGCCACGGCGAACAGGACGAAGGCGACCCAGCGCAACGGCCCGTGCGCCGTGCCGTCGGCCAGCAGGGACCAGACGAAGAACGGCACGAGGACGATCCGCACCATCGTGAGGATGTTCGGGAGGTTCCAGAGCTGGGAGGGGGACGCCGACGGCGGGGTGGTCACCGTCTCAGCCTAGCGTCCGGTCAGCGACCATGCGTCTTCGCCGCCCTCGTCGTCGTCGCCGTCGTGGTAGTCGACCGCCTGCGGACGCCCCTCCAGGTCCTTGGCGACGAGGTCCTCGGCGTACGGCGAGTCGTTCTCGTACTGTCCCACGTGGTGGTTGGCGCTGGCGTTGTCGGCGAGTGCCTCGTCGGCGGCCGCAGTCGCGGAGGACGGCGAGTCCTGCCCGCGGAGCGCAGCGAGGACGGCCGGCAGGTCGTCCGGCTTGACGAGCACGTCGCGGGCCTTGGAGCCCTCGGAGGGGCCGACCACCCCACGGCTCTCGAGCAGGTCCATGAGCCGGCCGGCCTTCGCGAAGCCGACCCGCAGCTTCCGCTGGAGCATGGACGTGGACCCGAACTGGGTCGTGACCACCAGCTCGGTGGCCTGCAGGAGCACTTCGAGGTCGTCCCCGATCTCCTCGTCGATCTGCTTCTTCTCGGGCTCCGCCGCGACATCGTTGCGGTAGGTGACCTGGAGCTGGCCCTTCACATGCTCGACGACCTTGTGGATCTCCGACTCGGAGACCCAGGCTCCCTGGACGCGCATGGGCTTCGACGCGCCCATCGGCAGGAACAGGGCATCGCCCTGGCCGATGAGCTTCTCGGCGCCCGGCTGGTCGAGGACCACGCGGGAGTCGGTGACCGACGAGGTCGCGAACGCCATGCGGGAGGGCACGTTGGCCTTGATGAGGCCGGTGACGACGTCGACCGAGGGCCGCTGGGTCGCGAGGACGAGGTGGATGCCCGCGGCGCGTGCGAGCTGGGTGATGCGCACGATCGAGTCCTCGACGTCCCGCGGCGCGACCATCATGAGGTCGGCCAGCTCGTCGACGATGACGAGGAGGTACGGGTAGGCGCGGATCTTCCGTTCGGAGCCCGCCGGCGGGACGACCTTGCCCGCCCGGACCGCCTTGTTGAAGTCGTCGATGTGCTTGAACCCGTAGTTGGCCAGGTCGTCGTAGCGGGCGTCCATCTCGCGGACCACCCACTGGAGGGCCTCGGCGGCCTTCTTGGGGTTCGTGATGATCGGCGTGATGAGGTGCGGGACCCCCTCGTAGGCCGTGAGCTCCACGCGTTTCGGGTCGACCATGACCATGCGCACCTCGTCCGGGGTCGAGCGCATGAGGATCGAGGTGATCATCGAGTTCACGAACGAGGACTTGCCCGCGCCCGTCGCTCCCGCGACGAGCAGGTGGGGCATCTTGGCCAGGTTCGCGACGACGAATCCGCCCTCGACGTCCTTGCCCACGCCCATGACCATCGGGTGGTCGGTGCGGCGCGCGTTCTGGCTCCGCAGGACGTCGCCGAGCGAGACCGTCTCGCGGTCGGTGTTCGGGATCTCGATGCCGATGGCGCTCTTGCCGGGGATCGGGCTCAGGATGCGCACGTCCGAGCTCGCCACCGCGTAGGCGATGTTCTTCGACAGGGCCGTGACCTTCTCGACCTTGGTCCCCGGGGCAAGCTCGATCTCGTAGCGGGTCACCGTGGGGCCGCGGGAGAAGCCCGTGACCTCGGCGTCCACGTTGAACTGGGTGAGCGTGCTGGTCAGCGCCGCGACGACGGCGTCGTTGGCCTCCGTCCGCTCCTTCGGAGCGGAGCCCTGGACGAGGAAGTCCGAGGACGGCAGCGTATAGGCCACGTCGCCCGAGAGCTGGAGCTGCTCGGTGCGCTGGGGAATGGGCGTGGGCGGCGGCGCGGGCGCCACCGGGGTGGAGGGGACGTGGACGGCCGGGGCCGCGGACGGGGCAGGAAGGCCGACCGTCGGGATGGCCTCGGTGGCGCCCTCCACGGGCTTGGCGTCGGCGCCCTGCTCACTCCCCCGGCCCTGGGCGGCGCGGATCTTCTGGATCGCCGCCTCCGCCTGGGACCGGCCGGGCGCCGGTGCGGCCATGGCCGCCGTCGCCTCGGGGTCGTCCACGACAGCGCGCTCGTAGGGCTCGTCTCCGGCAAAGCCGTCCCCGGGCTCGGGGGCCTCCCCGGCATCCTTGCCGAACAGGCGCCGCTTCTTGGTCCGGCGCTGGCGCGCCGCCTCCTGGGCGCGCCGCTCCGAGTCGTACAGGTAGCTGCGGTCGTGGGCCTCCTGCTCCTCGGGGGTCAGGTCGAGGCCCATGAGGTGTTCCCAGCCGGCGCGGATCCGGCGCGGGATGGCGGCGAACGGTGTGGCCGTGACGATGAGGACGGAGATGAACGCGAGCGCGGAGTAGACGATGACCGGGATGGCCGGGTGCACCGCTGCGAGGAGGGAGGCGGCGAGGAAGCCGAGCATGCCCCCGGCGGCGCGGAGCCCGTCGAAGCCCGCGGCGGCGGAGGGCAGCCCCCCGAGGACATCGGCGAGCCCGGTCGCGGCGAACGTCATGACGAGGAAGCCGATGCCCACCCGGTTGTTGCCGCGGTGGTCCGCGGGCTTGCGGAAGAGGCGGAATGCGCAGACGCCGAGCATGAGGGGCAGCAGGAGCGAGACCCAGCCGAACGTGCCGTTGACGACCGCGTAGACCGCGTCCGGGAACCAGCCCTTCCAGCCCCACCAGGCAAAGGTCGCGATGAAGACGGCCAGGACCAGGTTGAACAGCGCGGCGCCGTCGCGGCGCTCCTCGGGGTCGATGCCGCTCACGTCGGTGCCGACGCGGCGGACCCCTCCGCCGACGGTGTGGGCGAGGGCACCCCAGGTCCCGCCGATGAGGCGCGCGGGCCATGGCTGGCCGGCGTCGGTCGCGGTCACGCCCCGTGGCGCGGTGGTCCCCTTGCCGGATGCCTTGGCCCGGGACGCGCCCGCGCCCGACCGGCCCCGGGCCGCGGGTGCGGAGGTCCGGGTGGGTCTGGTCTTGGACGTGCCGGCCTTTGGCGTGGAAGAGGTACGAGTCGCCATATTCGCCACGGTACCGCGAAAGGCCGCCGCCCCCGCGGATTTCCACGGGAGCGGCGGCCTTGGGCGGCGGAAGGGCCGGGGCGTCAGGCCTCCAGGACCACGGGGATGATCATGGGCTTGCGGCGCAGCTTCCGGCTCACCCAGTTGCCGATGACCCGCCGGATCACCTGCTGGAGCTGGTAGGCGGTGTGGTCGGGCTTGGCGAGGATCGCCTCCTCGAGCGCGGCATTGATCTTGGGGATGATGTCGTCGAACACGGCGTCGTCCTCGGCGACACCGCGGGCGTGGATCTCCGGCCCGCTGACGACCTTGCCGGTCGAGCGGTTCACGACGGTGATGACGGAGATGAACCCCTCTTCCCCGAGGATCCGGCGGTCCTTGAGGTCGACGTCGGTGATCTCGCCGACGCTGCTGCCGTCGACGTAGACGAAGCCGACCTCGATCTGCCCGACGATCTTCGCCACGCCGTCCTTGAGGTCGACCACGGTTCCGTTGTCGCCGAGGATGACACTGTCCGGCTCCATGCCCGTCTCGAGGGCGAGGTTGCCGTTGGCGATGAGGTGGCGGGTCTCGCCGTGCACCGGCATCGCGTTGAGCGGCTCGACGATGTTGTAGCAGTAGAGGAGCTCGCCGGCGGCCGCGTGGCCGGAGACGTGGACCTTCGCCATGCCCTTGTGGATCACATTCGCGCCGAGCTTGAGCAGGCCGTTGATGACGCGGAAGACGGCGTTCTCGTTGCCGGGGATGAGGGAGGACGCGAGGATCACCGTGTCGCCGTCGCCGACCTGCACGCGGTGGTCGCCGTTCGCCATGCGCGAGAGCGCGGCCATGGGCTCGCCCTGGGATCCGGTGGACATCAGCACGAGGCGGTGGTCCGGGATGCTGTCGATGGCCTTCATGTCCACGAGGATGCCCGGCGGCACGTCGAGGTAGCCCAGCTTGGCCGCGATCCCCATGTTGCGCACCATAGAACGGCCCACGAAGGCGACCTTGCGGCCGTGCTGGTGGGCAGCGTCGAGCACCTGCTGCACGCGGTGGACGTGCGAGGAGAAGCTGGCCACGATGATCCGCTTGCGTGCCTGCCCGAAGAGCCTGTCGAGCGTGGGGCCGATCTCCTTCTCCGCGGTGGTGAACCCGGGGACGTCCGCATTGGTGGAGTCTGCCATGAACAGGTCCACGCCTTCCTCGCCCAGCCGGGCGAAGTGGCGGAGGTCGGTGATGCGGCCGTCGAGCGGGAGCTGGTCCATCTTGAAGTCGCCCGTGTGGAGGACCGTGCCCCCGGCGGTGCGGATGAAGACGGCCAGGGCATCCGGGATCGAGTGGTTGACGGCCACGAACTCGGTCTGGAACGGACCGAAGTCCAGCACCTGGCCCTCCTCCACGACCCGCAGCACCGGCGTGATGCGGTGCTCGGCGAGCTTGGCCTCCACGAGGGCCAGCGTCAGCTGCGAGCCCACGAGGGGGATGTCCCGGCGGTGGCGGAGGAGGTACGGGACGGCACCGATGTGGTCCTCGTGGCCGTGCGTGAGCACGACGGCGAGGATGTCCTGGATGCGGCCTTCGAGGTAGGAGAAGTCGGGCAGGATCAGGTCCACGCCCGGCTGGGTCTCTTCGGGGAAGAGGACGCCGCAGTCGACGACGAGGAGCTTGCCCTCGATCTCGAAGACGGCCATGTTCCGTCCGACCTCACCGAGCCCGCCGAGCGGGACGATCCGCAGGGTCCCCGTCGGGAGCGGGGGCGGAGTGGTGAGGATGGACAGGGCTCGTTGGGTCATGCTGGGCTGCTCCTAGGCGCCGAAGTCCATTCCGGCTTCGGCGAGATCGTTGCGGATGAGGGCGAGCTCCGCGTCGCCGGGCTCCACAAGCGGGAGCCGGACCACGGAGTTGGGCAGGACACCCTGCCACTTGAGAACCTGCTTGGCGGCGACCGCGCCCTGGACCCGGGTCATGATCCCGCGGATCACCGGGTCGAGGTCGAAGTGGACCTGGCGCGCGGCCGCGAAGTCGCCCGCGAGCGCCGCGTCGACGAGCGCGCGGAACTGCTTCGTGGCGACGTGCGCGGTGACGGAGACGACGCCGAGCGCTCCGGCGGCCATCCACGGGAGGGTCAGGCCGTCGTCGCCCGAGTAGACGGCGAGGTCGGTCTTGGCGAGCACGCGCGTCACCGAGGCGAAGTCGGCCTTGGCGTCCTTGAGGCCGACGATGCGGGGGTGCTCGGCGAGCCGGAGGATCGTCTCAGGGGCGATCGGGATGCCCGACCGGCCCGGGATGTCGTAGAGCATGACGGGCAGCTCGGTGGCCGAGGCGACCGTCTCGAAGTGGGCCTGGACGCCGGCCTGGCTGGGCTTGTTGTAGTAGGGCGTGACGAGGAGGAGACCGTCGACGCCGAGGGCCTCGGCGCGGCGCGAGAGGCTCACCGAGTGGCGGGTGTCGTTCGTGCCCGTCCCGGCGATGACCTTGGCCCGGCCGCCCACGGCCTCGAGGACGGCCTTGAACATGCCGAGGTTCTCCTCGTCCGTCAGGGTGGACGTCTCCCCCGTGGTGCCGGTGACGACGAGCCCGTCGCAGCCGTCGTCGACGAGCTTGGCCGCCAGGGACGCCGCCGCATCGTAGTCGACGTCGCCGTCGGCGGTGAACGGGGTCACCATCGCCGTGAGGAGCGTGCCGAAAGTGCGCGTGCGGTTCTCGTCTGCCATATACAGAACGTTACCGTGGACGCCGCCGCTTTGGGCAACGCGTCAGGACGGGCGGGCGTAGCGCTCGAGCGCCGAACGGAACAGGACCGCCGTGACGACCTCGGTCCCGGTCCCGGCCGCGGACGCCATCCGGTGCCCGTCCGGCCCCCACACCCCGCTTTGTCCGCACGAGTGGCCCAGGGCGCTGGTTCCGCCGGCGTTGGCGAGCAGGGCGAAGAAGCGGCTGTCCATGGCGCGGGCCCCGAAGTGGAGGTCCAGCCGGCGCTCCTCCCCCGCCACATAGACGGCCGACGCCGCGTACAGGTCGGTTCCGGCGGCCGCGGCCTCCGCGGCGTGGCCGGGCTGCGCGACGTCGAAGCAGACGGCGAGGGCCACATTCCAGCCGTCGACGTCGACGACGGTGAGGCGGGACCCGGGCTCGAAGATCTCCCGCTCCCTGCCGTGCAGGTGCATCTTGGGCGCGATCACGGCCGGCGCCCCGGGGCGCACAAGGACGGAGGCGAGGTGCGGCGTGCGGTCCGGCTCGCGGACGGCCGCCCCCACGACGGCGGAGATGCCCATGTCCTCGCAGGCCGCCTGGAGTTCGGAGAGCTGGGCCGAGGGACGGGTGAGCCAGGCGGACTCGTCGGAGAAGAGGTCGAGGTCGTAGCCCGTGAGCGAGAGCTCGGGGAAGACCGCGAGCCTGGCCCCATGGGCGTCCGCGTCCTCGAGGAGGCGCACGTGCTCGTCGATGTTCGCGGCCAGCCCGCCCGGGAGCGCCACGGACTGCACGGCAGAGACGGTCAGCTCGGCGGACATAGGCCCATCCTAGGCCACCCGGATACACGGCCCCGGCGCGCGGCACCTCCCGCCGCGGGCCCCGGCCGCGGGGCGCCGGCACGCCGTGAGAGCATCGGGAGCATGGGCGGACAATCGGGGGTGGCGGGCACCCGGGGCTCGTCGGCGGGCCGGGCGCGCGGGGGCGGGCCGGCCAGGCTCGCGGGGCTCGACATGGCACGCGGGACGGCCCTGCTGGCCATGATGGCCACGCACATCCTGCCGACGGTGGCGCAGGATCCGGACACGGGTGCCTTCGCCGCCACGTGGGTCGGATCAGTGCTCTCGGGCCGGGCGGCGGCCCTGTTCGCCGTGCTCGCCGGCGTCTCGCTCACCCTGGGACGGGTCCCCGCGGAGCGGAACCGGCTCGGGCTCGCGCTGCGCGCGGCGGTGATCGCCGCCGTCGGGCTCACCCTCGGCCTCGCGCGCGTGGGCGTCGCGGTGATCCTCGTGGACTACGCGGTGCTGTTCTGGTGCGCGCTCGGCGTGCTCCGGCTCCGCCGCCAGACCCTCGGGCTGCTGGCCGTCGTCTGGATCCTCCTCGCCCCCGTCGCGGCGTACCTGCTCCGGCCGCTCCTGCTCGCGTCCGTGCCCCCGCTCCGGCTGGGCCACAGCCCGTCCTGGCCGGACCTTTCCGATCCGGTTCGCCTCGTCGCGGACCTCGCCGTCACCGGCTACTACCCGGCCCTCCAGTGGTTCGCCTACCTCCTGGTCGGCCTGTGGATCGGCCGCGCGGACCTCACCCGGACCGCGACGCAGGTGTGGCTCGTCCTTGCGGGTGCCGCGGCGGCCGTGCTCGCGAAGGCCTGCGCCTGGGCCTTCCTCGGCCCGCTCGGGGGCCTCAACGTCCTCCTGTCCACCCCTCAGGCGAAGGTGTGGCCGCTGCGCGCCATGCTCGAGGGGAACCTCACGGGGGTCGACCAGACCGGCACGTGGTGGTGGCTGACTTCTGCCGCCCCGCACGCCGGCACGTCGCTCGATCTCCTGCACACGGCCGGGACCTCGGCCGCCGCCATCGGAGCCTTCCTCCTCCTCGCCCGGATCGCGCCGCTGGCGCGGACGGGGCTGCTCGCACCGCTCGCGGGCGCCGGGGCCATGACGCTGACCCTCTACTCGGCCCACGTCGCGGCGCTCACGCTCCCGCTCGCGGACTGGGCGCACCTCACCCGTGAGGCGCTGCTGGCCGTCCACGTCGTTGCCGCCCTCGCGCTCGGCCTCTTCGTCCGGGCCAACGGCTGGCGGGGGCCGCTGGAGGCCGTGGCGCATGCTGCGGCCCAGCTCGGCGTCGCCGGCAGGACCGGCGCCCGCGGCCCGGCGCGCCGCAGCGCGTCCTCGCACCGGTAGGGCTGCCGCCGGCAGCGCTGCCCCCTGCAGCCCGGCCGGCTGGCCTGTTTCAGCGGGCCCGGTGGAGGGCGATCGCCTGCCGCATGGCGGAGCGTGCCTGCTTGCGGTCGCCCGCGGCGTCGTAGGCGAGCCCGAGGCGGTACCACGACCGCCAGTCCTCGGGCGCCGCCTCCGCCTCGTGGCGGTACTGCGCGAACTCGGCGTCGGCGGCCGACCGCACGATCCTTCCGCCGGCCGTGCGCGGGAGCGTGTCTTCCGGCAGGCCGCCCTCGGCCTCGAGTTCCCTGCCCATGCGCTCGAGCCGCGTGCCGAAGGCGAGCTCGCGCAGGAGCGCCCACACCCCCACGACCGGGAGCAGGAGGTAGCCGGCGCCGATTGCCTTGGCGACCGGAGCCGGGTCGAGCAGGAGGATCCGGGCGCGGTCGAAGGTGAGGATGAGGTAGAACACCAGCAGCACGGTGATGGCGACGACGCCGATCTTGGTCTTGTTCGCCATCAACCAGGCCCACGCGCCGCCCGACCGCGGCGAACGCTGCGGGTCCTGGGAGTTGTTCCGGTTCTGGCGATCCGCGGGGTCCATGGCGCTCACAGCCCGAGGTCCAGGTAGCCGTCGAGGCCGACGGTGAGGCCCGGGTGCGCGGCGACCTCGCGCAGCCCCACGAGCACCCCGGGCATGAAGGATGCGCGGTCGAACGAGTCGTGGCGGAGGGTCAGCTGCTCCCCCGGTCCGCCCAGGAGGACCTCCTGGTGGGCGACGAGGCCGCGGAGGCGCACGGCGTGGACGCGGACGCCGTCGACGTCGGCGCCCCGTGCGCCGTCGAGCTGCTTGGTCGTCGCGTCCGGGGACCGGCCGAGTCCGGCCTCGCTGCGGGCAGCGGAGATGAGCTGGGCCGTCCGCACGGCCGTGCCGGAGGGGGCGTCGACCTTGTCGGGATGGTGCAGCTCGACGATCTCGACCGATTCGAAGTAGCGGGCGGCCTTGGCGGCGAAGGCCGAGGCGAGCACGGACCCGAGGGCGAAGTTCGGCGCGATGAGGACGCCGGTCCCGGGATGGGCGGCGAGCAGGTCGCGCAGCGACCCGAGCCGCTCCTCGTTCCACCCGGTGGTCCCCACGACGGCGTGGAGGCCGTGCTCGACGGCGAACCGGACGTTGGCCTCGGTGGCGTCGGGGACGGTGAGGTCGACGACGTACCGGGCGCCGGCGTCGAGGAGGCCCTCGAGGGAGTCGCCCCGGCCGAGCGCTGCGACGAGGTCCATGTCCTCGGCCGCGCCGACTGCCCTGACGGCCTCGGAACCCATGCGCCCGTTCGCGCCCAGCACTGCCACGGGAAGTCGTTCTGCCATGCGGCCCAGCCTACTGGCGCGGGCCGCGGTGGTCAGAATCGTGGCGCCGGGAGGCCGCCCTCAGCCGAGCGCCGCGACCCACTCGCTCCCGCCGTCGGCGAAGAACTGCTCCTTCCAGATGGGAACCTCCGCCTTGACCCGGTCCACGAGCTCGGAGCACAGCCGGAAGGCCTCGCCGCGGTGGGCCGCGGAGACCGCGCAGACGAACGCCGCGTCGCCGACCGCGAGCTCGCCGACGCGGTGCGCGATCCACACCCGCAGGGGACGTTCCGGCGCGCCGGCCGTCCCGCCGTCGGCCGCCGCCAGCACGTCGCCGATGGTCGCCGCGACGACGGAGCGCAGGGTCGCCTCGGCGCTCGGATGCGCGCTGTAGGAGAGACGGGCGACGCCGCGGCCGTCGTCGTGGTCGCGGACCACGCCGGAGAAGAGCACGACGGCGCCCGCGTCCGGGGCGTCGACGGCGGCCCGGGCGGCGGCCTCGTCGAGCGGGTCGGTGGTCACGGCCGCGTGCAGGACCTCGACGGGCTCAGTGGTGGTCATGGCTGGCTCCTCCCCGGCCGGCGGCCTGATCGCAGATGTGGCCGATGATCGGGTCGAGGACGGCCAGGCCGTCCATGACGCCGGACGGCGAGCCGGGCAGGTTGACGATGAAGGTCCGCCCGGAGAGGCCGGCATGCCCCCGCGAGAGCGCCGCCAGCGGGGTCTTGGCGGTGCCGGCCGCGCGCAGGGCCTCCATGATGCCCGGCACGTCGCGGTCGAGCAGGGGGCGGGTCTCCTCAGGGGTCACATCGTCGGGGCTCAGGCCGGTGCCGCCGCTCGTGATGATCGCGTCCGGCCCGAGCGCGAGGAGGGCGCGCAGGGCCGCCCCGACGCTGGGGCCGTCCGGGACCACCGCGGGCGGGATGACCTCGAAGCCGTGGTCGGAGAGCCAGTCCGCGACCACGGGGCCCGTGCGGTCCTCGTACACGCCGGTGGCCGCACGGGTGGAGGCGATCACGATGCCCGCCCGGCGCCCGCCGTCGGGGGCGTGCGCGGCGTCGTGCCCGCTCATGCCCCGCCTCCAGTGCGGGCATCCCAGTCCCCGCTCTTGCCGCCGGACTTGGCGAGCACCCTCACATCGGTGATGACGGCGTGCTTGTCCACGGCCTTGACCATGTCGTACACGCCCAGGGCGGCGACGGACGCCGCGGTGAGGGCCTCCATCTCCACCCCGGTCACGCCGCGGGTCTTCACGGTGGCGAACACGGTGACGGCCGCGGGGCCGAGCTCGAAGTCGACCGTGACCTTGGCGATGGGGAGCGGGTGGCACAGCGGGATGAGCTCCGGGGTCTTCTTCGCAGCCATGATGCCGGCCACCCGGGCCACGGCGAGCGCATCGCCCTTGGGCAGGCCGCCTTCCGCCAGGAGGGCGATGACCTCCCGGGTGGTGTTCAGGACCGCCTGGGCCGTCGCCTCCCGGGTGGACTCGGGCTTGGCGCTCACGTCGACCATGTGCGCGCTGCCGTCGGCGCGGACGTGGGTCAGGCCCGGGCCGGGTGCGGGGTGGGGGGTCTCAGTCACGTGAGCCATACTTCCACGTCGGCCCCGGCGGCGAGCGCGGTGACGTCCTCGGGCACCATGACGAGGGCGTCCGAGGCGGCGAGGGCGCCGAGGAGGTGGGAGCCGGGGCCGCCCACGATTCCGACCGCGCCGTCGGGCCGCAGCCGGGCGCGGCGGACCTGGAGGGTGCGGGCGGGCGATTCGAGCGGCTCGGCGAGGGGGACGCGGACCCGGCGGCGGGCGCGGGGCGCACCGAGGAGCGCCGCGAGCACGGGCCTGAGGAGGACCTCCCAGGAGATCCAGCAGCTGACGGGGTTGCCGGGAAACGCGATGAGCGGCAGCCCCGCGAACGTGCCCATCCCCTGGGGGCCGCCGGGCTGCAGCGCGAGGTGGGCGAATTCGACGTCGTGCCCGTCCAGGGCGAGCTTGGTCGCCTCGAAGGCGCCCTTCGAGACGCCGCCGGTGGTGATGAGGAGGTCGGGCCGCTCGGGTCCGCGGGCGAGCCGCTCGAGGGTGCCGCGCAGCTCGGCCGGCTCGTCGCTGCGCACCGCGACCGCGCGCGCCTCCACCCCGCCCTCCCGCAGCGCGGCGCGCAGGAGCGCCCCGTTCGCGTCGTGGATCTGGCCGGGGCCCAGCGGCCGTCCGGGGGCCGCGAGCTCCGCCCCGGTGCTGACGAGCACGGCGCGCAGCGGCGGCCGCACCCGCAGCAGCGACAGTCCGAGCCCGGCGGCGAGCCCGAGCTGGGCCGGGCCGAGTGCTGTGCCGGCGGGAAGCACGACGGCGCCCGCCGCCACGTCGCTCCCGGCCCGCCGCACGTAGGTCCCGGCCTCGACCACTGGAAGGTCCACGGTGCCGCCCTCGGGCGGGTAGCCGGACGGGACGGCCAGCTCGACCCGCACCACGGCGTCGGCGCCGGCGGGGAGCATGGCCCCGGTCATGATCGGCGCCGCGTGGCCGGGGCGCAGCGGCGGCGCGGGGGCGCCCGCTGGGATCGGCGCTGCCACCGTGAACCGGCGCAGGCCCGACCCGGCCCCGCCCCGGGAGCCGTCCCCGTCGCGCGAGCCGGGGTCCGACGAGCACACGGCGAAGCCGTCCATCTGGGAGTTGTCGAACGGCGGGAGGCTGGCCGGGGCCACGAGGTCGGAGGCGAGGGCAGTGCCGAGGGCCGCCTCGAGCGAGCGGTCCTGCGCGGCCCTGTCGGCGAGCGGGGCGAGGAGCCGGGCCATCAGCTCCCGGTGCTCCTCGACGCTGCGGTGCCGGTGGCGGTGATCGTGCGCTGGCCCGTGCCCTGGGCGTCGGTCGTGCGGACGGGCCTCGGCCGGCGCCGCGGGCGCCGCGCCGGAGTCGGAATGCGTCATGTGGCCTCCACCTCGATGATGTCGTACCCCGTGGCCCCGTCGGGCGCGGGCGCGGCGATCGCTGCTGTCTGGACCTGCCCGTCGCCGTCGGTCGCGCGGACGGCGATGCGGTGCCGTCCTGCGGCCAGGCGCACCGGCGCGGCCCACTGGTACCAGGTGTCGCGCGAGATGCCGGTGCCGAGCCGCGCCTGCTGCCACGCGCCGTCGTCCACGCTGACCTCCACGCGCGAGATGCCGCGGTGCTGGGCCCATGCGACGCCCGCCACCACGACCTGCCCGGCAGCGACCCGGCTGCCGCGGCGGGGCACGTCAATCCGCGAGGCGGTCTTGACCGGGCCCTTCTCGCTCCAGCCGCGGGTGCTCCAGTAGGCCTGGTCGGCGGCGAACGTGGTGACCTTGAGCTCGGTGACCCACTTGGTCGCGGAGACGTAGCCGTACAGGCCCGGGACCACGAGCCGCACGGGGAACCCGTGCTCGGGCGGGAGGGGCGCCCCGTTCATGCCGATCGCGAGGAGCGCGTCCCGGCCGGGATCGGTGAGGGCCTCGAGTGGGGTGCCCGCGGTGAACCCGTCGACGCTGCGCGAGAGGACCATGTCCGCCCCGGCCGCGGGGCGCGCGCGGGCGAGCAGCTCCCGCACGGGCCAGCCGAGCCAGCGGGCATTGCCCACGAGGTCCCCGCCCACCTCGTTGGAGACGCAGGTGAGGGTGATGTACCGCTCCACGAGCGGCTGGGCGAGGAGGTCGGCCCAGGTGAGGGTCACCGGCTGGCCGACGAGCCCGGTGACCGCGAGGCGCCAGCTGCCAGGGTCGACGGAGGGGACGACGAACGCGGTGTCGATCCGGTAGAACTCGGTGCTAGGGGTGACGAGGGCGCTCACGCCCGGAACGCCGACCTCGGCCGCGGCGGGAAGCGGCGGGGCGGGCTGGGCGGGGGTGGGGAGCCGGAGGGCGGCGCGGGCCGCGTCCGCCGCGAGCGAGGCGCTGCGCACGACGCCGGTCAGCACCCCTCCGAGGGCGACCGCGGCCGCCGTGCCGGTCAGGGCCCGCAGGAAGCCCCGGCGGGGCAGCCCGGCCGGCAGCTGCCCCGGCGCGCCGGCCTCCCGCCGGAGGCGGCCCACGAGCCAGCGGAGCAGGGACACGGCCACGGCGCCTGCCAGGAGCGCGCAGGTCCACGCGGCCGGCGCACCGAGCGAGCGGGTGGCCACGGCCGCGAGCCCCGCGAGGCCCACGGCGCCGGCGAGCGCGGCCCCGGCCCCGGGCCGGCGGAGTTCGAGGAGGCCGGCGGCGGCGCCGAGGAGCGCGAGGACGACGCCGATGGCGGTGACGAGGAACGCCTTGTCCCCGGTGCCGAAGGTCTGGATGGCCCAGTCCTTGGCCGCGGGCGGGGCGAGATCGGTGACGGCGCTGCCCACGGCGGACACCGGGCTCAGGGACGGGCTGAGCAGGCCGGCGGCGAGTTCCCCGGAGAGCACCCCGGCCGCGGCCGCGACGACGCCCGCCCCGGCGGCGGCCGCGCCCCGGACCCGGCTGGCGCGCCGCTGCCCCGCCGGCGCGGCGAGGGGCTCAGGTCCTGCGCTCATGGCACCAGAATAGGTCCCCTGCGCCCGGCCGGCCCGTGGCGGGCGCCACTCGCGTACTGTAGATGCATGGGTGTTGAGCTCGGGATGCCGCAGGTGCGTGCCTCGGAGCCCTCGGTGGGGGCGCTGGCGGCGGACCGGCCCGCGGGTCTGCCGGGCCTCCAGGACCGGTACGGCCGCGTGGCGACGGACATGCGCCTCTCGCTCACGGACAAGTGCAACCTCCGCTGCTCCTACTGCATGCCGGCCGAGGGCCTGCCGTGGCTCGCGAAGGACGCGCTCCTGTCCGCCGCGGAGATCGTGCGCCTCGTGGGGATCGGCGTCCGCGTGCTCGGCGTGCGGGAGCTGCGGCTCACGGGCGGCGAGCCGCTCGTGCGCGCGGACCTGGTGGACATCGTCGCGGCTCTCCGCGCGGCGCACCCCGACCTGCCGATCGCCCTCACCACCAACGCCGTGGGCCTGGATGCCAAGGCCGCCGCGCTCAAGGCCGCCGGACTGACGCGCATCAACGTCTCGCTCGACACCCTGCACCCGGAGACGTTCGCCCAGCTGGCCCGCCGCCCCTTCTTCGACCGGGTCCTCGCCGGGATCGAGGCCGCGGACGCGGCCGGGCTCGGGCCGATCAAGATCAACTCCGTACTCATGCGCGGGATCAACGACGCCGACGGTCCCGACCTGCTCGCGTGGTGCCTCGAGCGCGGCTACGAGCTGCGGTTCATCGAGCAGATGCCCCTCGACGCCGACCACGGGTGGACCCGAGACGGCATGGTCGCCGCCGGCGAGGTCCGCGGGCTGCTCTCGGAGCGCTTCGGCCTCTCCCCCGATCCCCGGGACCGCGACGGTGCGCCCGCCGAGCGGTTCGAGGTGCGGGCGAAGGACGGCGGCGCGCTGCTCGGTACCGTCGGCATCATCGCCTCGGTGACCGAGCCGTTCTGCGCGGACTGCAAGCGCACCCGCATCACGGCCGAGGGGAAGGTCATGAGCTGCCTCTTCTCCCACGAGGAGGTGGACCTCCGCGGGCTCCTGCGTTCGGGGGCCTCCGACGAGCAGGTGACGCGGCGGTGGCAGGAGGCGATGTGGCTCAAGCCGCGCGCCCACGGCATGGACCACACGGGCCTCGGCGCGGACGGCTTCGTGCAGCCGGACCGCTCGATGTCCGCCATCGGCGGCTGACCCGCAGCCTCCGAGCGACCCTAGGAGAGCCCTTGCAGATCACGCTGCGGTACTACGCCGCGGCCCAGGCCGCCGCCGGCAGGGCCGAGGAGTCGCTGTCGGCGCCCGACGGCGCGAGCCTCGCCGAGGCGCTCGAGGCGGCGCTCGCCGTCGTCCGCGTCCCCGCCTCCTCCGACACGGGCGCCCCGCCGCTGGCCGAGGTGCTGCGCCGGTGCTCGTTCCTGGTGAACGAGGTGGCCGTGCGGGACCGTGCGCGCGTGCTCGCGGACGGCGACGTGGTGGATGTGCTGCCCCCGTTCGCGGGCGGCTGAGCCCCCGAACCGGGATCCGCCCCAGGGATGACGACAGGCGCCCGGGACCGGCGTAGCGTTGAGGCAAAGGTTCCTTCCCCGGAGGTCTCGATGAACGCCGACACCCAGCGCCGCTGGCTCCGCTGGATCCCGGCCGCGGCGGTCCCTGCCGTCGTGGCCGTGGGCCTGTTCGCCTCCGGGGCGACGGCCGGATCCCCGCCCCCGCCCGCGACCCCCGAGCAGGTCCTCGCCTTGGCAGCCGGCCACACTGCCCGGCAGTTCTCCGGCACGGTCGAGCAGAGCTCCGACCTCGGGCTGCCCTCGATCCCGGGCCAGGCGCTCGGCGCCGCGAAGGGCAGCACCTCCTTCGGCTCCGAGGCGGCGATGCTGGAGCTGCTCACGAGCGCGCACACCGCGAAGGTCTACGCCGACGGTCCCACGCGCGAGCGGGTGCAGGTCCTCGACCAGCTCGCCGAGCGCGACGCCGTCCGCAACGGCAGCGACCTGTGGACCTACGATTCCCGGGCCCACGCGGTCACCCACGCCGCCCTGCCCTCGGCAGGTGCGGCCGCGGTGCCCAGCGCGGCCGCCGTGTCCCCTGACCAGCTCGCGCAGCGGCTGCTGGCCGCCGCCGGGCCGAGCACCGCAGTCTCCCTCGCCCAGCCCGCCACGGTCGCAGGCCACAGCGCCTACACGCTCGTGCTGACCCCGAAGGCCGCCGGCACCCTCGTTGCCTCCGTCCGGATCGCGGTCGAGGCGCAGACTGGGCTGCCGCTCGCCGTGGATGTGTACGCGAAGGGGCAGGACGCCGCAGCCTTCCACGCCGCCTTCACCCAGCTGACCCTGGCGGCACCGGATACCTCCGTCTTCGCCTTCACCCCGCCCGCCGGCGCGAAGGTCACACAGCAGCAGCTCCCCGCCCCCGCGCAGCACCGGCCGGCGAAGGCCCAGCACGCCCCGGCCTCGGCCGCGCCGGGGGGCTGGGACGCCATCACCATCATCCCGGCGGACAAGGTGCCTGCGGGCCTGAAGGACCAGCCGCTCATGAAGCAGCTTGCCGCGCCGGCCGCGGGCGGCCGGGTGATCAGCACCTCGCTGTTCACCGTGCTGCTCCTGGACGACGGCCGCGTGCTGGCGGGGGCCGTCCCCGCGGCGGCCCTCGAGGCAGCGGCCGCCAGGTGACGGCGGGGCCGGACGCTGCGCGGACCCGCCCCGGCGCCGGGGGCACCGCCCTCCGTACCCACGCCCTCACGAAGCGCTTCGGCGCGCACGCCGCCGTCGACTCCCTCGCCCTCGAGGTGCCGCGCGGCGCCGTGTTCGGGTTCCTCGGCCCCAACGGCTCCGGGAAGACGACCACCATCCGGATGCTGCTGGGGCTCGTGGCCCCAACGTCGGGGCACGCCGAGGTGCTCGGCGAGCCGATGCCGCGGGCGGCGCGCAGCGTGCTGCCGCGCGTCGGGGCCCTCGTGGAGGGGCCCGCGTTCTACCCCTTCCTCACCGGGGCCGCCAACCTGGCACGGTTCGACGCCGCCGATCCCCTCACCGCCCGGGCCACCCGTCGCGCGCGCGTCGGGACGGCCCTCGAGCGGGTGGGGCTCTCGCACGCCGCGGGCAAGAAGGTGCACGCCTACTCGCTGGGCATGAAGCAGCGCCTCGGGCTGGCCGCGGCACTGCTCGCCCCGCGCGACCTCCTCGTCCTCGACGAGCCCACCAACGGCCTCGACCCGCAGGGCACGCGCGAGGTCAGGGGCCTGATCCGCTCGCTCGCCGAGGACGGCACCACGGTCTTCGTCTCGAGCCACCTGCTGGCAGAGGTCGAGCAGATCTGCACGCATGCCGCCGTGCTGCGCACCGGGCGCCTCGTGGCCCAGGGGACCCTCGACGAGCTGCGCGCGGGGGCGAGTCCGCGGATCGAGGTGCGCACTCCCGACGCCGCCGCGGCGGCCGACGTCCTGCGGCGCCTCGGCCTGCACGTCGAGCCTGCCGGGCCGGGCACAGTCGTCGCCGCCGCGGCCGCCGGGTCCGCCGACGGCGGCGGTGCCGGACCCGCGCACGACGCCGGGGACCCGCCGCCCGCGGCCGGCGCGCCTGCGCCTGCTGCCGGGGCGGGTTCTCCGCCGGCGGAGGACCTGGTGGCGGCGCTCGTGGCGGCCGGTGTGCGGGTGCGCGGGTTCAGCGCCGAGGGCGCCACGCTCGAGGAGCGCTTCGTGGAGCTGACCGGGGAGGGCTTCGATGTCGCAGGCTGAGTTGTCCCGCCCCGCGGTGGACGCCCGCGGGGCCAGCCACACGGCCAAGCTCCTCGCCTCGGAGCTGCGGGTCCTGTTCGGGCGGTGGCGGACGTGGGCCATGCTCGCGGCCCTCGCGGCGGTGCCCGTGCTCATCGGGCTCGCTGTGAAGTTCTCCCCCGGCCGGCCGCCGAGCGGCCGCGGGCCCGCCTTCCTCGACCAGATCACCGACAACGGGCTCTTCGCCGGGGTCGTGGGGCTCGTGGTCTGCACGCCGCTGTTCCTGCCGCTGACCATCAGCGTCGTGGCTGGGGATGCGATTGCCGGCGAGGCGAGCCTGGGGACGCTGCGCTACCTGCTCCTCGCCCCCGCGGGGCGCTCGCGGCTGCTCGCGGTGAAGTACCTCAGCTCTGCCGTCTTCTGCGCGGCGGCGGGGATCGCCGTCGTCCTCGGGGGAACGGCGGTGGGGCTGGCCCTGTTCCCGCTCGGCCAGGCGACGCTCCTGTCCGGCACGCAGATCGGGCCGGCCGAGTCCTTCGGGCGGCTGCTGCTCATGGCCGCGTACGCGACGGTGTCGCTGCTCGGGCTCGCCGCGATCGGGCTGTTCGCCTCGACCCTGACCGGGGTGCCGGTCGGGGCGATGGCCGCGACGGCGGTGCTCGCGGTCGTCTCCCAGATCCTCGACGCGCTCGACCAGCTCGACTGGCTGCACCCGTGGCTCTTCACGGACCACTGGCTGGGCCTCGCGGACTTCCTGCGCGATCCGGTCTCGTGGGACTCGTTCGCCGCGAACGCGTGGCTGCAGGCCGGCTACATCGCGCTCTTCGGCGCCCTCGCCTACGGCCGGTTCACCACCAAGGACATCCTCGCCTGAGCCCGGGACATGACCCCGCAACGTAGGGACATGACCCCGCAACGCAGGGACATGACCCCTCAAAGCAGGGAAATGACCTCTCATCGAGAGCTCTCGATGAGGGGTCATGTCCCTGTGGTCTGCTTCGCCTCAGGCGAGGCCGAAGGTCTCGCTCTCCTCGAACGGGCCCACCACGGTGGTGGTGCGCGGGGCGGTCGCGAGCACGCGGGCGAGGTCCTGGACCTCCGCCGCGGTGACCGCGCCGATCTGCGCGAGGGTCTCCTCGATGTCCTGGAACTCCCCCGAGACGAGCTCGGCACGGCCCAGCCGGGACATGCGCGAGCCGGTATCCTCGAGCGCGAGGACGATCCCGCCCGAGAGCTGGCCCACGGCCTTGCGCAGCTCCTCGTCCGTGATGCCGTGCTCGGCGAGCTTCTCGAGCTCGGCCGCCATGAGCGCCAGGACCTGCGGGACCTTGGCCGGCGCGCAGCCGCCGTAGATGCCGAAGTACCCGGCGTCCGCGTAGGCGGAGGCGAACGAGTAGGTCGAGTAGACGAGCCCGCGCTTCTCCCGGATCTCCTGGAACAGGCGCGAGGACATGCCGCCGCCGAGCACCGCGTTGAGCACGCTCATGACGTACCGGCGCGGGTCCGTGGCGGTGATCGAGGGGCAGCCCATGATGACGTTCGCCTGCTCGACCTGCCGCTTGACCACGGACAGGCCCGGCTGGCCGGTGATGGCCGCGGGCGCCGCGGAGCGGCGGCCCACCGGGGCGGCCGCGGACCCGAGGTCCCAGCCGGCGCCCTGGAGCGCGTCGAGCACGAGCGAGCACACGGCGTCGTGCTCGAGGCCGCCCGCCGCGGTGATCACGAGCTCCTCGGGACGGTAGTAGCGGCGGTAGTGCTCCCACACGGAGTCCCGCGGCACCGCCCGGATGGCCTCCGGGGTGCCGCCGATCGGACGGCCGAGGGGGTGGCCGCCCAGCACGGCGGCGACGAAGTGCTCGTGCGCCACGTCCGTCGGGTCGTCGCCGTCCATGGCGATCTCCTCGAGGATGACGTCCCGCTCCTGCTCGAGCTCGTCGGGGTCGAGGACCGCCGAGGTGATCATGTCCGCGATGACGTCGATGGCCATGGGGAGGTCGGTGTCGAGCACCCGCGCGTAGTAGCACGTGCTCTCCTTGGCCGTCGCGGCGTTGGACTCGCCGCCCACCTCGTCGAACGCCGAGGCGATCTCGAGGGCGGTGCGGCGGCCGGTGCCCTTGAACAGCAGGTGCTCGAGGAAGTGCGTGGCCCCGTGCTGGCCCGAAGCCTCGTCACGGGAGCCCACGCCCACCCAGAAGCCGATCGACGCCGACCTCTGGCCCGGCATCGCCTCCGTGAGGACACGTACGCCCCCGGGAAGGATGGACCGGCGCACGACGGCGCCGCCATCCTTCCCGAAGATCGTGGTCGACGCCGGAGCGCCGTCCACGAGCTGGCCCGAGGTCAGCGGCAGTTCGACTGTTGCCATGCGGCTACGCTTCGACCTCCGCCGAGGCCTCGCCCTGGTCCGCGGCGTCGGCGTCGGCCACGACGGGCGCGAGCGAGAGCTTGCCGCGGTCGTCGATCTTGGTGATCTCGACCTGGACCTTCTGGCCCACGGAGACGACGTCCTCGACGTTGTCCACCCGCTTGCCGCCGGCGAGCTTGCGCAGCTCGGAGATGTGCAGCAGGCCGTCCTTGCCCGGCGTGAGCGAGACGAACGCGCCGAACGTGGTCGTCTTGACGACGGTGCCGAGGTAGCGCTCGCCGACCTCGGGCATCTGCGGGTTCGCGATCGCGTTCACCGCGGCACGGGCGGCCTCGGCCGAGGAGCCATCGGTCGCACCGATGAGCACGGTGCCGTCGTCCTCGATCGAGATGTCGGCGCCCGTGTCCTCCTGGATCTGGTTGATCATCTTGCCCTTGGGGCCGATGACCTCGCCGATCTTGTCCACGGGGATCTTGATCGCGATGATCCGCGGGGCGAACTCGGAGAGCTCGTCCGGGCGGTCGATCGCGGCGTTGATCACCGAGAGGATGTGCAGGCGCGCCTCGCGGGCCTGCTTGAGGGCGGCGGCCAGGACCGAGGCGGGGATGCCGTCGAGCTTGGTGTCGAGCTGGATCGCCGTGACGAACTCGGCGGTGCCGGCGACCTTGAAGTCCATGTCGCCGAAGGCGTCCTCGGCACCGAGGATGTCGGTGAGGGCCGCGTAGCGGGTCTGGCCGTCGACCTCGTCGGAGACCAGGCCCATGGCGATGCCAGCGACCGGGGCCTTGAGCGGCACGCCGGCGTTGAGCAGCGACAGGGTCGAGGCGCACACGGAGCCCATCGACGTCGAGCCGTTGGAGCCGAGGGCCTCGGACACCTGGCGGATCGCGTACGGGAATTCCTCGCGGGACGGCAGCACGGGCACGAGCGCGCGCTCGGCCAGGGCACCGTGGCCGATCTCGCGGCGCTTCGGGGAGCCGACGCGGCCGGTCTCGCCGGTGGAGTACGGCGGGAAGTTGTAGTTGTGCATGTACCGCTTGTGCGTCTCGGGCGAGAGCGAGTCGATCTGCTGCTCCATCTTGAGCATGTTCAGCGTCGTGACGCCCATGATCTGGGTCTCGCCGCGCTCGAAGATCGCCGAGCCGTGGACCCGCGGGAGGACCTCGACCTCGGCCGTGAGCTGGCGGATGTCCGTCAGGCCGCGGCCGTCGATGCGGACCTGCTCGGTGAGGATGCGCTGGCGGACGACCTTCTTGGTCACTGAGCGGAACGCCGCGGAGAGCTCCTTCTCGCGGCCCTCGAACTGGGCCGCCAGCTGGGCGAGCACCTCGGCCTTGAGCGCGTCGGACGCAGCCTCGCGCTCCTGCTTGTCGGCGATCTGGAAGACCTCGGCGAGCTTGGCGGCGGCGGCGGCCTCGACGGCGTCGTACGCGTCGGCCTCATAGTCGAGGAAGACGGGGAACTCGGCGGTGGGCTTGGCGGCACGGTCGGCCAGGTCCTGCTGGGCCTCGCAGAGCGCGCGGATGAACGGCTTGGCGGCCTCGAGGCCCTCGGCGACGATCTCCTCGGTCGGGGCCGTGGCGCCCTCGTCCTTGATGAGGCTCCAGGAGTGGTCGGTGGCCTCGGCCTCGACCATCATGATCGCCACGTCGTCGCCGGCGATGCGCCCGGCGACGACCATGTCGAAGGTCGCCTTCTGCAGCTGCGAGTGCTTCGGGAACGCGACCCACTGGGCGCCCTGCTCGTCGTGGACGAGGGCCACGCGCACGCCGCCGATGGGGCCGGAGAAGGGCAGGCCGGCGAGCTGGGTGGACATCGAGGCGGCGTTGATCGCGACGACGTCGTAGAGCTCGTCCGGGTTGATCGCCAGGACCGTCACCACGACCTGGACCTCGTTGCGCAGACCCTTGACGAAGGCCGGGCGCAGCGGGCGGTCCATGAGGCGGCACGCGAGGATGGCGTCCGTCGAGGGGCGGCCCTCGCGGCGGAAGAACGAGCCGGGGATGCGGCCCGCGGCGTACATGCGCTCCTCGACGTCCACCGTGAGCGGGAAGAAGTCGAAGCCCTCGCGAGGGGTCTTGCCCGCCGTGGTGGCGGAGAGCAGGGCGGTGTCATCGTCGATGTAGGCCATCGCCGCGCCGGCGGCCTGCTTGGCGAGGCGGCCGGTCTCGAAGCGGACGACGCGCTGGCCGTGGCGGCCGTTGTCGATGACGGCCTCAGAGAACTGGATCTCGGGACCCTCCATAGGAGAGCACCTCCGTTTCCTTGTGTGGCGGAGGCTGTCCGGAACCCGGTCTTCGATCGAGGCCCTTGGCGCGTCCGTGTCCCGGACGCCCTCAAGAGCCACTACCGAGGACCGCAGGCAGCCGGTGCCTCCTGATGGTGGTTCAGTTGTCGTGCCCCGCCGACGGCGGGGCGTGGGGGAAGCTGGCCGCCCGCCCGCGCCTGGACGCGGACGGGCGGACTGCTCCCAGACTACCGGCGCAGGCCGAGACGCTCGATGAGCGAGCGGTAGCGCGCGATGTCGGTGTCGTGCAGGTAGGCGAGCATGCGCTTGCGGCGACCCACGAGCGCGAGCAGGCCGCGCTGGGTGTGGAAGTCGTGCTTGTGCTGCTTCATGTGCTCAGTCAAGTCCTTGATGCGCTTGGTCAGGACGGCGATCTGGACCTCGGGAGACCCGGTGTCGCCTTCCTTCGTCGCGTATTCCTTGATGATCTCCTGCTTGACGGCGGGATCCAAAGCCATTGGAGCTCCTCGTTTCGTGCCGTGCGGCCCGCTGGACGCTGCGTCCCCGGGGAACACCGGCATGGTCTCCCGCGGTGGCGGGGCCGGTGCGGCCCAGGCCGCCACGGACTGCAGCGAGGGCCACCGAGGATTCTATCGGTTCAGGCCTCACCGTGTCGAAACGCGGCTGCTTCAGCGGGGGGAGGCACCGCCCTGCCCGGAGGCGGCCAGCACGTCCCGCGCGGCATCGACGTCGAGCTTCATCTGCTCCACCAGCGCCTCGGGCCCGCGGTAGGCGACCATGCCGCGCAGCCGGTCGACGAACTCGACGACGACGTTCTGGCCGTAGAGGTCGAAGTCCTCGGGGGCCTCGTCCGGCCGGTCGATGACGTGGGCCTCGACCTGGCGGGCCACACCCTCGAACGTCGGGTTCGAGCCCACGGAGATCGCCGCCGGCCAGCGGGTCCCGGCCTGGTCGAGGAGCCAGCCGGCGTAGATCCCGTCGGCGGGCACGTGGCCGGCGGCGTCATGGGAGAGGTTCGCGGTCGGGAACCCGAGGGCCCGCCCGCGGGAGGCGCCGTGGACCACGGTGCCGTGCATCGCGTGGGGCCGGCCGAGGATCTCCGCCGCGGTCCGCACGTCGCCGGACTCCAGGGCCTCGCGCACCCAGGTCGAGGAGCAGCGGCGCTCTTCGGCGTCGTCGTCCTCGGCCGCGGCGGCGGGCTGAGGCTCTGCGGCACGGTGCCGGGGGGCCTGCTCGGTGAACTCGTCCACGACGACGACGCCGAAGCCGAACCGCTCCCCCAGCTGCTGCATCGCGGCGAGGTCTCCGGCGTTCCCGCGCCCGAAGCGGACGTCGTGGCCCACGACCACGTGCGAGGCGTGGAGGGCGTCGACGAAGATGCCGCGGACGAAGTCCTCGGCGCTCTGCTGCGCGAATTCGAGGGTGTAGTGCAGGACCAGGATCGCGTCGAGCCCGTAGCCCGACAGCGCGGCGAGCCGGTCCTCGATCCCCATGATGAGGTGCGGGGCGGTGTCGGGCCGGTGGACTTGGGCGGGGTGGGGATCGAACGTCACGGCGACGGCGCGGCTGCCGCTCTCCCTCGCCGTGGCCAGCAGGCGCGCGAGGACCTGCTGGTGGCCGCGGTGGACACCGTCGAAGTTACCGATGGTGACCGCCGTCGGGCCGAAATCCCCGGGAATCTCGTCCGCTCCGTGCCAGATCAAGACCATCGTCCTCGCCTCGTCGCCCTGTGTGTGCCTGACAAGACTACCGGCCGCCGCCGGCGTCCACGGCAGCGGCCGTCCGGGGGCGGTGGTAGAGCAGCCACGCGAGGCCGAGGAAGGGCAGCACGAGCGGGACGTACCCGTAGCCCCGGCCGAACCCGCTCCAGACGGTGTCGTGGGGGAAGGCCGAGGCGTCCACTACGCTGGCCGTCCCGACGGCCAGGATGCCGACGAGCTCGAGCAGGATGGCCCCGAGGGTCACGTACCAGCTCGTGACGCCACGGCGGGCGAGCGAGACGGTCGCGACGATGTAGACGACGGCCGCGACGGCGCTGAGCAGGTAGGCCAGCGGTGCCTCGGAGAACTTCGTGGCGATCTGGTACCCGGCGCGCGCCGTCGCCGACAGCGCGAAGACGCCGTACACGGCCACGAGGATGCGGCCCAGGCCCACGTTGCGGGTGCGGGGAGAGTGCTCGGGCCCGGTCGGGCCCGTGGGGGTCGGGGACGGCTCGGGAGAGGTCATGAGAAGGGTGCTCCATTCCAGATCTGCTCCATGCGGAACAGCATCACAAAGATCGTCACCGGCACGGCGGCCAGCACTGCGTTGCTCCAACGGGTGCGGTCCGCGATCGCCCACCAGAACGCCGCGATCGGCACGATCAGCGCCGTCGCGAGGTATCCCCAGAACTCCCACGGCTCCCCCCGCACGGCCTCTCCCCCGGCCTGCCGGATGCCTGCGCCGATGCCGAAGACGACGAGGAAGAGCTCGACGACGGCCACGGACACGATCGCCGCGTCCCCCGGATAGGTCTTGGTGACGACGGCGGCCACGCACAGGATCAGCGAGAGCGCGCACAGGACCGCGCCGACGACGAAGAACGGGTCCACGTCAGGCGCCCTCGCCGTGCGCGGCGAACACGAGCTCGGGCTTGGCCTGCCCGCCCACGTCCTTCAGGAGGGCGACCAGCTCGCCGTCGGGCGCGAACGCCGCGGTGAGCTCCGCCGATCCCGTCGCGGGGATGCGGCGCCCGTAGGAGAGCTCGACCGTCTCGCCGTCGCTGAGCTCGCGGACCGGCAGGAGCGTCCGGGCGGCGTCGGCGAGCGGCAGGACGGTGAGGGAGCCGGCGAGCTCCTCGAGCGTGTGCGCCTGCTCGATCCGGTAGGGGCCCACCTGGGTGCGGCGGAGCGCGGTGAGGTGCCCGCCCACGCCGAGGTCGGCGCCGAGGTCGCGGGCGAGGGCCCGGATGTACGTGCCGGAGGAGCAGCGCACCGTGACGTCGACGTCCTGGAGCCTGCCCCCGCGTTCCCGGCGGACGCCGTGGATGTCGAAGGAGTGGATGGTCACGGGCCGGGCCTCGAGCACGACCTCCTTGCCGGCGCGGACGCGGGCGTACGACCGCTCGCCGGCGACCTTGATGGCGCTGACGCTGCTGGGGACCTGCAGGATGTCCCCGGTGAGCTTCGCTGCCGCATCCCGGATCTGCTGCTCGGTGACGGCCGCGGCGATGCGCTCCTCGAGGATCTCGCCCTCGGCGTCGTCCGTCACCGTGCGCTGGCCGAGCCGGATGGTGGCGCTGTAGGTCTTCTCGGTGCCGACGATGTGGGAGAGCAGGCGGGTCGCCTTGTTGATCCCGACGACGAGCACTCCCGTGGCCATGGGATCGAGGGTCCCCGCATGGCCGACCTTGCGGGTCCCTGCGAGCCGGCGGACCTTGCCCACCACGTCATGGCTCGTCCACCCGCGTGGCTTGTCCACGATCACCAGTCCAGAAAGCACGCCTCCCAGTATATGGAGCGCCGGGGGCGCTCCTGCCCGCATGCGCCGACGGGGCGGGGACTCCACATTGTGGAGTCCTCGCCCCGTCGGCGCACGGCTGGCCTGAAGCGTCAGTCCTCGCGAGCGTCAGTCCTCGCGCGGCTCGACGTCGTCGAACCCGTCGTCGTACGAGTCGTCGCCGGCCTCGTCCGCCTTGCGGTACGGATCGGCGTCCCCGGCGGGGCGCGCGCCCTCGGCCAGGCGGGCCACCTCGGCGTCGCGCTCGCGGGCCTGCCGGAGCAGGTCCTCGACGTGCGAGGCGTTCACAGGGACCTCGTCCGCCACGAACTCGAGGGTCGGCGTGAGGCGGATGGTGAGGTTGCGCCCCACTTCGCGCCGGAGCACGCCCTTCTTGGTCTCGAGGATCTCGCGCGCGCCTGCCGTGGCGGCGGCGTCCCCCAGGACCGTGTAGTACACCGTGGCGTGCTGGAGGTCGTTCGTGACGCGGGCGTCGGTGATCGTGATCGCCTCGGCGCGCTCGTCCTTCACGGCCCTGCGCAGGGCCTCTGCCACGACCACCTTGATGCGCTGCGCGAGCCGCGCGGCGCGGGCCGGATCGGCCATGGTCCCTCCTATCGTCTGGGGTGCTTGTTCGTCTCGGCAGGCAGCGGCCCGCGGGCGGACCGCTGCCTGCCGACGTGCGAACGGGGCCCCGGCAACCCGGGGCCCCGCCCATCATGCGCGTCAGACGCGCGGCTTCTCGCGCATCTCGAAGGTCTCGATGACGTCCTCGAGCTGGAGGTCGTTGAACGACCCGAGCCCGATACCGCACTCGTAGCCCTCGCGGACCTCGGTCGCGTCGTCCTTGAACCGCTTGAGCGACTCGATGCTGAGGCGGTCGCCCACCACGACGCCCTTGCGGAGCACGCGGGCCTTCGCGTTGCGGCGGATGATGCCGCTGCGGACGATCGAGCCGGCGATGTTGCCGAACTTGGAGGACTTGAAGATCTCCCGGACCTCGGCGGTGCCGAGCTGGACCTCCTCGTACTCCGGCTTGAGCATGCCCTTGAGCGCGAGCTCGATGTCCTCGATCGCCGCGTAGATGACCGAGTAGAAGCGCATGTCCACGCCCTCCCGGTCCGCGAGCTCGGCAACGCGCTCCGCCGGCTTGACGTTGAAGCCGATGATGATCGCGTTGTCGACCGTGGCGAGGTTGACATCGTTCTGGGTGATCGCGCCGACGCCGCGGTGGATGACGCGGAGCTGGACCCCCTCGCCCACATCGATCTTGAGCAGCGAGTCCTCGAGCGCCTCGACGGCACCGGACACGTCGCCCTTGAGGATGAGGTTGAGGGTGTCGATCTTGCCCTCGGCCACAGCCTGGTCGAAGTCCTCGAGGCTGATCCGCTTGCGGCGCTTGGCCAGCTGGGCGTTGCGATCGGCGGCCTCGCGCTTCTCGGCGATCTGCCGCGCGGTGCGCTCGTCCTCGGTCACAAGGAACGTGTCGCCGGCGCGCGGCACCGAGGACAGGCCCAGCACCTGGACCGGCCGGGACGGCAGCGCGGCCTCGACCGCATCGCCGTCCTCGTCGAACATGGCCCGGACGCGGCCGTGGGCGGTGCCCGCGACGATGGTGTCGCCGACGTGGAGCGTTCCGGACTGCACGAGGACGGTCGCGACGGCGCCGCGGCCCTTGTCGAGGTTGGCCTCGATGGCCACGCCGCGGGCGTCCTTGTTCGGGTTGGCCCGCAGGTCCAGCGCGGCGTCTGCCGTGAGCAGGACCGCCGAGAGCAGGTCGTCGATGTTCAGGTTCTGGCGCGCCGAGACGTCCACGAACATGGTGTCGCCGCCGTACTCCTCGGGGACGAGACCGTACTCGGTGAGCTGGCCGCGGATCTTCTCCGGGTTGGCGCCCTCCTTGTCGATCTTGTTCACCGCGACCACGATCGGCACACCGGCCGCCTGGGCGTGGTTGAGCGCCTCGACGGTCTGCGGCATCACGCCGTCGTCCGCGGCCACGACGAGCACCGCGATGTCGGTCACCTGGGCACCACGGGCACGCATGGCGGTGAACGCCTCGTGGCCCGGGGTGTCGATGAACGTCAGCTTGCGCTCGCGCCCATCGTGCTCGAATGCGATCTGGTAGGCACCGATGTGCTGCGTGATGCCGCCGTGCTCGCCCTCCACCACGTTGGTGTTGCGGATCGCGTCGAGGAGGCGGGTCTTGCCGTGGTCGACGTGGCCCATGACGGTCACGACGGCCGGGCGGGCCTCGAGCTCCTCGTCGGTCTCCGCCTCGAGCTCTGCCTCGAGGTCGATGTCGAAGGACTCGAGCAGCTCGCGCTCCTCGTCCTCCGGCGAGACGACCTGGATCTTGTAGCCGAGCTCCTCGCCGAGGAGGGAGAAGGTCTCCTCGTCCAAGGACTGGGTCGCGGTGGCCATCTCACCGAGGTGGAACAGCACCGTGACGAGCGAGGCGGGGTTCGCATCGATCTTCTCGGCGAAGTCCGTGATGGACGCGCCGCGGCGCAGGCGCACGATCGTGCTGCCGTCGCCACGGGGCACCGAGACGCCGCCGAGCGACGGTGCGCTCATCTGCTCCAGTTCCTGGCGCTTGGCACGCTTCGACTTGCGCTGCTTGCCGCGTCCGGCGCCGCCCTTGCCGAAGGCGCCCTGGGTGCCGCCGCGACCGCGGCCGCCCTTGCCGAAGCCGCCGCCGGCAGGACCGCCGCCGCCGGGACGGCCAGGGCCGCCCGGACCGCGGCCGCCGGTGCCCGCAGGCCGGGCACCCGGCTGGGGACGCTCGGTGCGCGGGGGCATCATGCCGGGGTTCGGGCGGGGTCCGCCGGTGCCGCCGGGACGCGGGGCACCACCCGGACGGGGCGCGCCGGGACGCGGGGCACCACCCGGGCGGGGAGCACCCGGACGCGGGATGCCGGAGGTGCCGCCCGGGCGCGGCGCCGACGGACGCGGGCCGCCGGGGCGGTCCCCGTCGCGGCCGCCGCCGGGACGGGGCATGCCCTGGGAGGACGCGAACGGGTTGTTGCCCGGACGGGGCGCGCGGTCGCCGTCACGGCCCGGACGCTGCATGCCCTGGGAGGACGAGAACGGGTTGTTGCCGGGGCGCGGGCCGCTGGGACGCGGGCCCGGGGTCGCTCCGCGGCCGCCGGCCGCGGGACGGGGCGCCGGACGGGCGCCGGGACGCGGGGCCTCGGCGGCGGGACGGGGGGCCTCCGCAGCGGGACGCTCGGCCTCGGGGGCCGGGCGCTGGCTCGCCGCGGGTGCCTCGGCCTTGGCGGCAGGGGCGGGCGACGGCGCAGCGGCCGGGCGCGGGGACGGCGCCGGACGCGACGGTCCCGGCGTCGGGGCACCGGCGGACGGCCGGGCGGCGGGGCGGGCCGGCCTGTCGCTGGCCTTCGCCTTCGCGCCGTCGGCGGGGTAGGCGTCGCGAAGCTTCTTCACGACGGGCGCCTCGATCGTCGAGGACGCGGAACGCACGAACTCGCCCAGCTCTGCGAGCTTGGCAACGGCGTCCTTGGAGGTGATACCGAGCTCCTTGGCGAGCTCGTGTACGCGGACCTTGGCCACATTTCTCCTGTCTCGGTCCGCGCCGAGCCAGGCACGGACCGTCTACTGCTTGCTGCAGGCTCCCTCTGCACTCGTGTGCATCAGGAAGCCCTCGGCGGTGCGCAACGAGAAGTTCATTGCTACGCACTCATCGGTCGGGGACTCATCGGGTGTCCATCAGATTTCTGACCCGCTTTCAGCTTGGACGGTGTCCGGCCCGGCGGCAGCCGGGACGGAGGACCTGAAGTAGTCGTCGACGCCGCTGATGTCCACCGGACCCCGGAAGGCTCGGTGGAACGCGCGCCGCCTGACGGCTTGCTTCAGGCATGCCTGGTCGGGATGCAGCCACGCGCCGCGACCGGGCAGCCGGCGGCTGGGGTCCGCGACGACGCGCTGAGCGTCTCCACGGTCCATCACCAGCCGGAGCAGTTCCGACCGGGCTGCCGTCCGGCGGCATCCGATGCAGGTCCGCAGAGGCTGGGCGGTTGTCCGTTCCATCCTTGCTCTCCCACATCGAAGGGGCCGAGCACCCGAGCTGCCTGCCCGGTGCCCTGCCCTGCCGCCGGGCACAGGCCCGGACCTAACTATTCTAGACCCTTCGGGCCCGGATCCCGGAATGCCGTGGAGCCGAGGCCTCAGGCCTGGGCGTCCGAGCCGATGTCGATCCGCCAGCCGGTCAGCTTCGCGGCGAGGCGGGCGTTCTGGCCCTCCTTGCCGATCGCGAGCGAGAGCTGGTAGTCGGGGACGAGGACCCGCGCCGAGCGCGTGGCGTCGTCGACGATCGACACGCTCGTGACCTTCGAGGGCGAGAGGGCGTTCGCGATGAACGTCGCCGGGTCGTCGCTGTAGTCGACGATGTCGATCTTCTCGTCGTTCAGCTCCGTCATGACGGCGCGCACCCGCGAGCCCATCTCGCCGATGCAGGCGCCCTTGGCGTTGACGCCGGGGACGAGCGCGCGCACGGCGATCTTGGTGCGGTGGCCTGCCTCGCGGGCGATCGCGACGATCTCGACGCTGCGGTCCGCGATCTCGGGGACCTCCAGCTCGAACAGCTTCTTGACCAGTCCGGGGTGGGAGCGGGAGAGCGTGATCGAGGGGCCCTTGAGGCCGCGGTGCACGTCCACGACGTAGGCGCGGATGCGGGCGCCGTGCAGGTACTTCTCCCCCGGCACCTGCTCGGGGGGAGGCAGGACGGCCTCGATGGTGCCGAGGCTGACCTGGACCATGTTCGGGTTGTGGCCCTGCTGGATGAGGCCCGCAATGAGTTCGCCCTCGCGGCCCTTGAACTCACCCAGGACGTTGTCGTCCTCCACGTCGCGCAGCCGCTGGAGGATCACCTGGCGGGCCGTCGTTGCGGCGATGCGGCCGAAGCCCTCCGGGGTGTCGTCGAACTCGCCGACGGCGTTGCCCTCGTCGTCGAGCTCGGTGGCCCAGATGGTCACGTGGCCGCTCCGGCGGTCCACCTCCGCCCGGGCCGTCTCGATCGCGCCCGGCGACTTGTGGTAGGCGAGCAGGAGGGCCTGCTCGATCGTCGGGATGAGCTTCTCCACGGGGATGTCCCGCTCGCGCTCCAGCAGGCGGAGCGCGCTCATGTCGATGTCCACTAGGCCTCCTCGGTCTCGTCGGTGTCGTCGTTCTCGGGCCCGTCCGCGGCGGGGCCCAGGTCGGCATCCTCGAGGTGCGAGAACTCGACCTCGACCTTGCCGCTGCGGATGGCGTCGAAGGCCAGCTCGAGCGGGGCACCCGGCTTCGGCTTGACGCCCTTCTTGGCGGGCAGGTCCGGGACGAGGACGATGCCGCCCTCGGTCACCTCGCGCAGGCGGCCCGTGATGTTCTCCTCGCCGATGACGTTGACCCTGACGAGCCGGCCGACCGCCCGGCGCCAGTGGCGCAGCTGGGTGAGGGGGCGCGAGACGCCCGGGGAGGAGACCTCGAGGTCGTAGGGCCGGGTGTCCGCCGCGGGGTCCGCGTCGAGGGCGTCGGAGAGCTCGCGGGAGAGCTCGGCGATGACGTCGAGGCCCACCCCGCCGGTCTCATCGTCCTGCAGGTCGACGACCACGCCCACCGTCCGGTGCTTCCCGGCGGCCTTGACGGAGACGCCCTCGAGGACCAGCTGGCGGGCCTGCACGATGGGCTCGAGCAGCGCGTGGAGACGGGCTTCCTCCCCGCCCGCCTGCGGATCCTGCCCTGCCGGGGTCGGGGCGCCCCGCGAGGGCAGATCGGGCTCGGACATGGGGGTCCGCCTCCTTTTGCTCAGTTGTCCTCCTAGCCTATCTGCTCGGCGCCCGGCCGCGTGACCGGGGCCGGACGCGTGGCATCATCGAGACCGTGAAATCCACCACTGCGCCCCCGGGCCCGTCCGCGCGCCGACGGGGACGCAGGAGCCGCCGGACGGCGCCGCCATGGGTCTGGGCCGCCGTGCTGGTCCTCGCCCTCGCCGTCGGAGCGGGCGGCGCCCTGCTGGCCGCTCCGGGGCCGCCGGCAAGGCTGCCCTCCGCCAACGAGGCTGCGCTGGTGCGGGCGCACGACGGCGCCGCGCGCCTCGCTGCTGCAGCCCGTCGGCTCGCGTCCGGGGGGCAGGACGGCACCCCGTCGGCGGCCGGCACCCCCACCCCGCCCGCCGCTGCCCCCGCTCCCGTCCGGCAGGCCGCCGGGGCGATCGCAGAGGTGCTCGAGCTCCAGGCCCGGGTCCTGGGCGCGTCGGTGCCGGAGGCAGCGGGAACATCGGGCGCAACGGCCGCGGCAACGCCGACCCCGACGTCCCCGGGCTCCGCGGCGGTCTCCCCTGCGGCCCTCACCGCGCAGCTCTCGGGAAGCGCCGCTGCGCTGCGCGGGGACCTGGCCGGGGTCGACGGGCCGACGGCGTCGCTCCTGGCCTCGGTTGCGGCCGGCCAGCAGCTCGAGTCCGAGCGCCTCGGCGCGGCCGCCGGCGTGCCTTCTCCCGACCCGGCTGCAGCCCCGTCCTCCTCGGCGTCCCCGGCCGCGAGCACGTGCCCTTCGGCGTCCGGCTCCTCCGCCGCCGGCACAGCAGGAGGTGCCCCCACGCCGTCGTCCACGGCGGCGTCCGGCGGTTCCCGGCCCCCCGCCGCGACGGTACCGCCGGCGCGCGGACCTGCCGCGGGGCTTGATGCCGTCCAGTCCGCGGAGGAGGCAGCGGTCTGGACCTACACGGTCCTCGCGGCCCGCGCCGGCGCCGCGGAGCGGCCGGGCCTCCTCGCGGCCGTCGGAGTGCACCGCGCCCAGCTCGACGCGCTCGAGGAGGCCGCCGCAGCAGCGTGCGTGGACCTCCCGGCAGCGCAGGCCGGCTTCGCCCTCCCCGCCGATGCCGGCAGCCCGGCCCAGGTGGCCGCCCTCGAAACCTCGGCGACCGCCGCATGGTCGGACCTCGTCGGGGTCGTGGGGGTCCGGACCCGGTCGGCGGCCGCCGGCGGCCTCGAACGGGCGGCCCGTGGCGCCGCCGCAGCCGGGGCGCTCGGTTCCCCTGCCGCCGCCGCCTTCCCCGGACACCGCGCCGCCCAGTCCGCCGCGTCCTCCCCCGCCGCGGCGGCCCCGGTGCCGCCGACCGCCGCCTCCGGGTCCCGGGTGGGCGACGCGCCGTAAGGAAAGCCTTCTCTCGCTGGAAGGCCGGGGGCGCCGGTGTCACAGTGGTGCCATGAGCAGCGACACCCAACTCCACCCCGAGCCCCAGGGCACTGACCTCGCGGCCAAGCTCAACTGGCTCCGCGCCGGCGTGCTCGGCGCGAACGACGGCATCGTCTCCGTCGCCGCCGTCGTCGTCGGCGTTGCCGGCGTCACCGCGGAGAACGGCCCGATCCTCGCCGCCGGCATGGCCGCCGTGGTCGGCGGGGCCATTTCCATGGCGCTGGGCGAGTACGTCTCGGTCAGCAGCCAGAGCGACAGCCAGAAGTCCCTCATCGCCAAGGAGACCGCCGAGCTGAGGGAGCAGCCGGAGGAGGAGTTCGCCGAACTCGTCTCCCTCTACCGGCACAAGGGCCTCTCCGAGCAGACGGCCACGACGGTGGCCAGGGAGCTCACGGCGAAGGACGCCCTCCGCGCCCACCTCGACATCGAGCTCGGCATCGATCCGGACGAGATCGTCAGCCCCTGGCACGCCGCCCTCGCCTCCGCCATCGCCTTCCTCGCCGGCGCCGTGCTGCCGATGCTGACCATGCTGCTGGTGCCTCCTGCGCTGCGCGTTCCGCTGACGTTCGTGATCGTCCTGGTCGCCCTCGCGATCACGGGCTGGGTCGGCGCGTGGATCGGCGGCGGCTCGCGGGCGCGCGCGTCCACCCGCGTGGTGATCGGCGGGGCGATCGCCCTCGCTGCCACCTTCGGGCTCGGCAGTCTGCTGGGGACCACCGGCATCGCATGACGCCCTCCGGAATCATTCCGGAGGCGCTGCTCGCACGCTGCCGGCGCAGCGCCGGAGGCCGGGCATGGCTTGAGGCCGTGCCCGGCCTCCTCGCTGCCCGGCTCGCGGCATGGAATCTGACTCCTGACCTGCCCCCGGGAGGTGCCGCGCACGCCGGGATGTGGGCCTTCGTGGTCCCTGTCCGGCGCGGCGCCGAACGCCTGGCCCTCAAGCTCTCCCGGCCGTTCCCCGAGACGGCCTCGGAGGCGCCCGCCCTGCGGCTCTGGGACGGGCGCGGCGCGGTGCGCCTGCTCGAGGACCACCCTGCCTCCTCCGCGCTGCTGCTCGAGCGGCTCGACGCCGGCCGGCGCCTGCAGGACGTGCCGTTCCCCGAGGCTGCGAGGGTGTGGGGCGCCCTCGTGCGCGAGCTCTCGATCGCCCCGGACGAGCGGCCCGGCTGGGGGCGGTTCGAGCGCATCGACGCCGTGGCCGAGCGCTGGAGCGACGAGCTGCCCGAACGCTGGGACCGCCTGGGCCGACCGTTCCCGCGCTGGCTGCTGGAGGCCGGCCTCGACGCGGCGGCCACCCGCGGCGCGGTGGGCCGGCGGGGCGGGCGGGACGTCCTCGTGCACACCGACCTGCACGGCATGAACGTGCTCGCGACGCCGGGGACCGCGGCGCACGACGGCGGCCCCTCCTTCCGGGCGATCGATCCGCAGGCGTCGGTCGGCGAGGCGGAGTTCGCGGTGGCCCCGATGCTCTGGAACCGCCTCCCCGAGCTGGCCGGGCCGGACGCGCCCGCCGCCCTCCTGGAGCGCTGCGCGCTGCTGGCCCGCGAGGGCGGGCTGGACGCGGAGGCCGCGCGGGCCTGGGCGGTGCTGCGCGAGGTCGAGAACGCGCTCTGGTACGCGGAGCGGCCCGGGCACGAGGGCGACCGTGCGCGCTCCCTCTGGGTCGCGAGTGCGCTGTGCTCGCGGCCGCTGCCCGGGCTCCCCGCGCTCGAGGACCTCGAGCGCCTCGACTGATTCAGAGGCCCTCGGTGGCCGCGAGCGCGTCGCGGACGGCGCCCACGGAGGCCTCCACGTCTTCGGGGCCGGAGGACCAGTTCGCCACGGAGATGCGCAGCACCGACCGGCCGCGCCAGCGTGAGCCGCTCATCCACGCCCGCCCATCCTCCGCCAGGAAGGCCGCGACGGCCTCGGTCCGCGCGTCGGAACCGAACGCCAGGCACACCTGGCTGAACACCACGTCGTTGAGCACCTCGGCGCCCGGGAGCTCCCCGATGCGGCGCGCGAGCTGCTGGGCGTGGTCCACGAGGCCCCCGATGAGGGACTCCACGCCGCTGCGGCCGAGCGAGCGGAGCACGGCCCACACCGGCACCCCGCGGGCCCGGCGGGAGAGCTCCGGGACCTTCTCGAGGGGGTCGCCGGGGCCGTGGTCGCCGTGCGGATCGTGGACGAGGTAGTCGGCATGCATGCCGAGGGCCGTGCGCAGGGCCGGGACGTCGCGGCAGACGACGATCCCGCAGTCGTACGGCACGTTGAGGTTCTTGTGCGCATCCGTGCCCCACGAGTCCGCGGCGTCCATGCCGCGCACGAGCGGGCGCGTCGCGCCGGCCGCGGCCGCCCACAGCCCGAAGGCCCCGGCGACGTGGACCCACGCCCCGTGCTCCCGGGCCGCGGCGATGGCCTCGGCGAAGGGGTCGAACGCGCCGGAGTGGATGTTGCCCGCCTGAAGCACCACGATGGCCGGGCCCGTCCCGGCCTCGAGCGCACGGCCGAGGGCTTCTGGCCGCATCCTGCCCTGGGCGTCCACTGCCACGGCCTCTGGGGCGCCGGGGCGCAGCAGCCGCAGCGCCATGTCCACCGTGTCGTGGCGCTCGGCGCCGACGAGCACGCGCACCCCCGGTGCGCCGGAGAGGCCCCGCTCGTTGACGTCCCAGCCTGCGCGTTCGAGGACCCGCCAGCGCGCTGCGGCGAGCCCGCAGAAGTTGGCCATGCTCGCGCCGGTGGCGAAGCCGACGTCCGCGCCCGCGGGCAGCCCGAGCAGGTCGACGATCCAGCGCCCGGCGGCCTCCTCGGCCGCAGCCGCCGCGGGCGTGGCGAACCTCAGGCCGGCGTTCTGGTCCCACGCCGACACGAGCCAGTCGGCGGCGAGGCCGGCGGGCAGGGTGCCCCCGATCACCCACCCGTAGAAGCGGGCGGAGCCCATCGCCATGAGCCCGGGCTCGGCCAGCCCGGCCAGCAGGTCCACCGTCTCGGCGGCATCGAGGCCGGCCTCGGGCAGGGCGCCGCCGAACGCCTCGGCTGCCTCGTCCGCCGTTGCCCGCGGGCCGACGTGCCGGGAGGGGACGCTGCCCAGCCAGCGCCGGGCATGGTGGTCGGCGCGGGCGAGCGCCTCGGAGTAGTCCTCGGGGCGGAGCATGGCGTGATGCTACGCCGCGCGGCGCCGGGCCGACAGGGCCGGCCCGGTGGCCTCAGGCGAAGTTCTCGTTCCACACGTCGATGCCGAGCTTGACCGCGAGGGCCGCGACGACGGCGAGGAACACCCACCGGATGAACCTGTTGCCCCGGGAGACGGCCATGCGGGCCCCGGTGTACCCGCCGAGCATGTTGGCGGCACCGAGGACGAGCCCGAGCCCCCACAGCAGGACGCCGGAGGGTGCGAAGAGCAGCAGGGCGCCGATGTTCGTGGCCATGTTGACGATCTTGGCCTTCGCGCTCGCCTCCAGGAAGGCGTACCCCATCCCGGAAACGAGCGCGATCACGAGGAACGAGCCTGTGCCGGGTCCGATGAGGCCGTCGTAGAACCCGATCACGGCGCCGAGTCCGCAGGCCGCGGCGAGGTGGCGGCCGCCCTTGAGCCGCAGCTGGGTGTACTGGCCCATCTGCGGGCGGAGCACCGTGAAGAGGGCGACGGCGATGATCGCCGCGAGGATGATCGGTTTGAAGACCCGCGCGGGCAGGGCGGTGGCCAGGGCCGCGCCGCCGAACGCGCCGCCGAGCGCGACGAGCGCCATGGGGACCGCGGTGCGCAGGTCGGGGCGCACGCGCCGCGCATAGGTGACGGCGCTCGTCGTCGTGCCGAAGACCGAGCCCATCTTGTTCGTCGCGAGCGCCTGGACCGGAGTGATGCCGGGGACGGCGAGGAGGGCCGGGAGCTGGATCAGGCCGCCGCCGCCCACGACGGCGTCGACCCAGCCCGCGCAGAACCCGGCCACGACCACGAGGGCCACGGTCAGGGGGTCGACGGCCTCGAAGCCGCTCAGCACGCCGGCGCGCTCAGGCGCCGCGGACGGCGGCGACGACGTGGTCGACGACCTCGCCGACCGGCACGTCCTCTGCGGTCCCGGAACGGCGGTCCTTGACCTCGAGCACGCCGGAGGGGAGGCCCTTGCCGACGGCCACGATCGTCGGGACGCCGATGAGCTCCGCGTCGCCGAACTTCACGCCCGGCGAGACCTTGGGCCGGTCGTCCAGCATGACGGTCAGGCCGCGGGCCTCGAGCTCGGCAGTGATCCGCTCGGCCTCGGCGAAGATCTCCTCGCCGCGGCCGACGGCCACGACGTGGACGTCTGCCGGGGCCACGGCGCGCGGCCAGACGAGGCCGCGGTCATCGTGGTTGGACTCGGCGAGGGCGGCGACCGCGCGGGTGACGCCCACGCCGTACGAGCCCATCGTGACGGTGACCTGCTTGCCGTTCGCGTCGAGGACCTTGAGCCCGAGCGCCTCGGCGTACTTGCGGCCCAGCTGGAAGATGTGGCCCATCTCGATCCCGCGCGCGGTCTCGAGCGGGCCCGAGCCGTCGGGGGCAGGGTCGCCGGCGCGCACCTCGGTGCACTCGATGACGCCGTCCCAGCCGAAGTCACGCCCGGCCACGAGGCCGTAGACGTGCTTGCCGGGCTCGTTCGCGCCCGTGATCCAGCGCGTGCCGGCCACGACCCGCGGATCGACGAGGTAGAGCACCTTGGCCGCTCCCTCGAGTCCCAGCACCGGCTTGTCCAGCGCGAGGCCCGGGCCGATGTAGCCCTTGACGAGGGCGGTGTTCGCGCGGAGCTCCTCTTCACTCGCCGGGTCAAGGCCGATCTCGCCGGCGACCGGCAGGAAGGCGCCGATGTTGGCTTCGACGCGCTTGAGGTCCACCGCACGGTCTCCCGGCACGCCGATGGCCACGAGCTGCTTCTCGCCCGTGGGGAGCGTGACGGTGAGGACCACGTTCTTCAGGGTGTCCGCCGCGGTCCAGGGACGCTCGGGGTTGGGGAAGATCGTCTGGGACGCCGCGACGAGCGTCTCGATGGTCGGGGTGTCCGGGGTGTCGAGCACCTGCGCCGCGGGCGCGCCGCTGTAGTCGACCGCCTCGGGCACCACGGTGGTGACGGCCTCGACGTTGGCCGCGTAGCCGCCCGGCGAGCGGACGAACGTGTCCTCGCCGATCTCGGTCGGGTGCAGGAACTCCTCGCTCCGGGAGCCGCCCATGGCTCCGGCGGTCGCCCTGACCGGGACCACCTCGAGGCCGAGGCGGGCGAAGATCTTCAGGTACGCCTCGCGGTGCCGCGCATAGCTCGCGTCGAGGCCCGCGTCGTCGACGTCGAACGAGTAGGAGTCCTTCATGATGAACTCGCGCCCGCGCAGCAGGCCGGCCCGCGGGCGGGCCTCGTCGCGGTACTTGTTCTGGATCTGGTACAGCGAGAGCGGCAGGTCCTTGTACGAGGAATACAGGTCCTTCACGAGGAGGGTGAACATCTCCTCGTGCGTGGGGGCCAGGAGGTAGTCGGCGTCCTTGCGGTCCTTGAGCCGGAAGATCCCCTCGCCGTACTCGGTCCACCGGTTCGTGGCCTCGTAGGGCTCCTTGGGCAGCAGCGCGGGGAAGTGCACCTCCTGCGCGCCGATCGCGGCCATCTCCTCGCGGATGACCTGCTCTACCTTCCGCAGGACCGCCAGCCCGAGCGGGAGCCACGTGTAGATGCCCGGCGCGGCGCGGCGGATGTAGCCGGCGCGGACGAGGAGCCTGTGGCTCGCGACCTCGGCGTCGGCGGGATCCTCGCGCAGGGTGCGCAGGAACAGGGTGGAGAGTCGCAGGACCACGCGGGCATCCGTTCTCGTATCTGGGCCCGTCGGGCAGGCGGCCGGGCGGGCGAAGAGGGCTGGAAAGTCAGCTACCAATGTATCCCAGCGGCGCAGCCCCCCACGCCCCCTCCCCCACGTCTGGGGGTCACCTTCTGGGGTCGCCTCCTGCGGGCGGCGGCCCGGAGAGGTGGTCCGCTCCGGCGCCCGACGGCGACCACGCGCCGTCGGGCGCCCCCCTCACCGGCGGCGAGCCGCAGCACCTGACCTCCAGGACCTGACCTTCAGAAGGTGACTCCCAGGAGGCGACTGCCAGAAGGAGCGGCGGCTCACTTCGCGGGAGCGACGTCGAACACTCCGTGCGCGCCGCGTTCCGCGTCCACCATGTAGTGGCTCACGAACGGGTAGTGCCCCGCTTCGGGGAACGTGAGGTCCACGAAGCCTCCCTGGGCGGGTGCGAGGTCGAGGGCCTGGGATGCGCCCGCCTGTGTCCCGCCCGGCCCCGGGGCAAGCCGGTACGCGCCCTCCGCCCAGACCGCGGCGAACTGGGCCCCCACCACATGGAACGATGTCGCGCGGCCGGGGCCGGCGTCGAGCACCCACACGCGCACCCGCTCGCCGGCGCGCACGGCGAGCGGCGCGGCGTCGTACTGGTTCGGGTACCCGTTGAACACCACGGCGTCCGGGGTGCCCGCGGCGATCTTCGCCGGGTCCGCGATCCCCGGCGCGCCGTTCGACGCCGCGCCGCGGTACTGCTCGCTCTGGACGAGCACGAACTCGTGGTCCACCGGGGGCGCATCCGGCGGGTCGACCACCACCGCGCCGAACATCCCGTTCGCGATGTGCAGGGACATCGGCATGGTGGAGCAGTGGTACATCCAGATCCCCGGCTGGGTGGCCCTGAACGTGTACGTGAGCCGCTGGCCCGGGTCGATGGTCCGCATCGGCCCGTCGGGGGCGAGCGCGCCGGCGTGGAAGTCGATCGAGTGCCCGGCGGAGGCGTCGTTGACGAGCGTCACCTCGAACGTGTCCCCCACCCTGCCGTGCAGCACGGGCCCGGGCGCCGTGCCGTTGTACGTCCACAGGGTCTGGGTGACGCCGGGGGCGACCTCGGCCACCGTGTCGCGCACCGTCAGCGTCACGCGGTGCACCGTGCCCGCGGGCACCGCGGGAAGGTCCGGCGGGTAGGGGGTGTGCGGGGCGGCCGGGGCGCCCGAGGAGGCGTGCTGCATGCCCGGCATGTCCATGCTCCCCGGGGCGGGGACGGCCGCCGCGGAGGGCTGCGGGGCGCCGGTCACGGTAACCCGGAACACCATGCCCATCTGCCGGTGGCCCACCACGGAGCACCAGCCGTCCACGGACTGCGCCATGACACCGGCGTCGAGCTCTCCGCTCCTGCCGGGGTAGATCCGGGAGGAGTCCTGGCCGGTGGCGAGGACGAGGTCGTGGGCGGTCTGGTCCCTGTTCGTCAGGCGGATCACGAGGCGGTCTCCGGCCGGGACGCTGACCGTGTCGGGCACGAAGCGCATCCCGGACATCGCGACGTCCACCGTCGTGGTGCGCCCGGTCGGTGCGACCGCGGCCCCTCCGGCCGCGGCGGCCGCGGGGCTCCCGCCTCCGGGGACGGGGAGGACGGACGGGTCGGCGGCCACGCCGGCGACCACCGCCGCGAGCAGCACCGCGAGTCCCACCGCGCCGGAGCCGAGGCGGCTGCGCACCGAGGCGCCCGCCTCGACCGGCCCGGAGCCGCCGGGGCGGCGCGCCCGCTCCTCCCGGTCGCCGGGGTCGCGCCGGGGGCGGCGCAGGAAGGCGCGCCCGGCGAGCCACACGAATCCCACGAGGGCCCCGAGACCCGCCACCGCCGCCGCGACGCGGACGGTGCTGGGCACGGGCAGGAGGTAGAGGGCGAGTGCGCCGTTGGCGAGTGCCACGCGGAGCCAGGCGCCGGCGTCGAGCGTCTCGGTGCGCCGGCGGACCTCCGCGGGGCCGCCGCCGAGCACCACGGGCAGCAGGTAGGACAGTGCGCCCGCGAGCACCTGGGCGGCGAAGCCGGCGGCGAGCGCCGGCGTGAGGCCGCCGAGGGCCACGTGGAGCGCCTCCCAGTCGGGAGCCGTCAGGCACAGCCACGCGAGGCGGGCCAGCGCGCCCAGGAGCCAGACGAGCGAGGCGACGGCCGACAGCGGGGCGAACGCCACCGGCGCCTTGCGACGCACCGACCGGGCGAGCGGGACCGCGGAGACGAGCACCCCGGCGAGGAAGAGCACGACGCCGGCCCCCGCCGCCGCGCGCACCCCCGCCAGGGCGCCTCCCGCGGTGAGGCCGACCCCCGCGAGGAGGACCCAGAGGGCCCGGCGGGCGACGGGCTCGGCGGAGTCGTCGGCCCGTGTGCGCAGCATCGTCGGAAGGAGGGTCACGAGCGTGCCGAGGACGCTCAGGCCGACCCACCCGAGGAGGTTGAGGGACTCGTGCGCGAGCAGGAGCCGGGCGTGCAGGTCGCCGCCGTCGTCGGTCCCCGGGAGCGCGAGCAGTGCCCCCGCCGCGGCGCCGAAGGGCAGGAGCGCGCACGCGGCGAGGTAGTAGCGCAGGGTGGACCGGAAGCGCGAGGGCAGCGCCCGTCGGAGCCTGACCAGCAGCGCGGCCCCGTGCCATCCAGCCGCCGCGCCCACGGCGGCGGCGCCGGACACCGCCAGCGGCCACACCCCGGCCACGACTCCCGCCATCGCGGCGGCGGCACCCACGTTGAGGAGCACGAGCCGCACCGCGAGCGCCCGCCGCGACGGCATCGGCAGCCGCAGCAGCGCCTCGGCGAAGTGCCACGAGTAGACGAGGATGGCGTTCGTCACCGCGCCCAGGAGCGCGAGGTGCACCAGCAGCCACCCCGAGGCCGGGATGCCGCGGTGGATCCCCGAGAGGACCGCGATGGCGAGCAGCCACACAAGCGTGGGGACGTTGGCCCAGCGGTGCCACTGGGCCCGCCCGGTGCGTGCCTGGCGGCCGGGGGCCGCCGGATCGGCGGCCGTGGGAGGGACGGTGGGCATCATGGGCGGGGCTCCCCTGCGGTTCTGGGCCCGCTGGCCGTTCTGGGTTCGTTGGAGGTTCTGGGCCCATTGGTGCTTCTGGGTTGGCCCGGGCGGGCCGCCGACCAGGCGGCGAGCACCACGAACGCCAGGACGGCGAGGACGTTCCCGGCCCCGCCCCACTGCCAGGCCACCGTGTCTCCCCGCGCGTCCCCGAGGCCGAGCCGCAGCAGCAGCGTCGCGTGCAGGAGCACCGCCGGGACCCACATGGCCGGCCGGTACGGGAGCGGGCGGCGCAGCACGGCCGGGAGGATCACGGGCGCGTGGGCCATGACCATGGACATGACGAACCCGAGGAAGACCGCGTGCAGGAGCGCGTCGTACGCCGCTCCCGAGGGAGCGCCCGGGACGAGGAGGCACACGCCGGCGGCCACCGCGAGCCACGCGTAGCCCGCGAGGAGGCACGCAGCGACGTACCGCGGCAGGCCGGACGAGCGCACTGTGGCGCGGGCGACGTCGTACCGCACGAGCCACGCGGCGAGCGCGAGCACGGCGAGGCCGAAGAGCGGATACCCGGCGCCCGGCCACAGCATCGCGGCGGGGCACAGCGCCACGAGCGCGGCGTTCGCCGCGACGAGGAGCGGCTCGGCCCAACGGCCTCGGATCCGCAGGCGGGCCAGCTCGAGCCGCTCCCCGGCGATGGTGGCGAGGAGGAACGCGGCGAGCCAGGGCACGACGGTGGGCACGGCCACCCCGGCGGCCAGGAGCCCGGCGGCCCCGGCGGCCGCCACGGCCCCGAGCGCCTGGACGAGCACCGCCGGGTCCCGCTGCCGGCGCCACAGCGGCACGTACACGAGGGCGAAGGCGATCGCGCCCGCCAGCAGCGCGAGGCGTGCAGGCCACGCGGGGCCCCAGGGCGCGAGCTCGGCGAGCGCGCCGCCGCCGAGCAGGGCGGGGGCCGCGTAGCCCCAGGCCCGGCGGAGCGCGACCGCCCGTTCGAGCGCGATGAGCGTGCCCACGAAGCCGAGCACCATGAGGGTCCCATGGTCTGCCGGCAGCAGGGGCGCCGCGTGGCCGCCCACCGGCGCCGGAAGCCCGAGCAGCACCAGGGCCGCATCGAGTCCCGCGAGGAGCGAGGCACCGCCCACGGCGAGGAGCAGCACACGGTGCCAGACCACCGTTCCGGGGCGGGGGCGGCGCGCGGCGGCCGGGCTGCGGGGACCGGCCGTGCGCGGTCCGGCGTCCCGGGCGCCGGCATCCCGGCTCATGCCGGGCCGATCGTGAGCAGGCAAGCGCCCGGCTCGGCGAAGGGCTCGAGCCGGGCGCGCAGGCCGGGCTGGCCGAGCAGCAGCAGGGACTCGTCGACGAGGCCCGCATGGACCGAGCAGACGACCCGTGGTTCGTCCCTCGCGGCGGCTAGGAGCGGGCACGCCACGAGTCGGACGCGCTCCCCGGCGTCCTCGGCATCCGCCGGGGCCCCAGCCGCGGGTGCCGGGGCGATCGCGAAGCCGAGCTCGTCGAGCTCGGTGAGCACGCGGCGTCGGGCGTCCTCGGCCGAGACCGGGCCGGCGGCCGGCGCGAGGGCGCGCCGCGCCCAGCTCCGGCCCGCCTCGGCGCCCGCCGCCGCAGGGTCGGGGGCGAGCCGGGCCACCTCCGCCGCGAGCACCCCGGCGAGGGCGGCGTAGCCAGGGGCCTGGGGAGCCAGCTCGGCGGGACGGTACCGCTTCGCCGGCCGCCCGCGCCGGCCCTCCCGTGTGGAGGCACCCGCGGCGGCCTCGAGGAGCCCCGCCGCCGCGAGGGCCTCGAGGTGCTCGCGGACCGTGTTGGGGTGCTGCCCCGTCTCGCCGGCGAGCTCGTCGACGGTGCACGGGGTGCGCCGTGCCCTGACGAGGTCGAGCACTGCTGCGCGGGCGCCCGAGAGCGGCATGGCGGGACCGGGGGCGGCGGGCTGGGGACCGAGCGGACTATTTTCCACGGAATTTATTGTAGTAAAGTTTCGGCCAGCAGACCCGATCGGAAGGACGTGCCGTGGAATACACCGCAGAGAACCCCCTCACCCTGACCCAGAAGGCCTCGTGCGCCTGCGGGGAGCACGACGGCGAGGGGTTCCCCGAGCTCGACGTGCGGGTCATCCCCCACGCCATCCGCCACGCGACGATCTTCGGCGCCCTGGACTCGCTCGCCGTGGGCGCCGGTCTCGTGATCATCGCCAACCACGCGCCGCTGCCGCTCCTCGCCCAGGTTGAGCAGCGCTACCGCGAGGGCGCCTTCGACGTCTCCTACCTCTCCGAGGGTCCGGTGGAATGGAAGGTCCAGTTCCGCCGGGAGGCGTGAGCGCATCCTCTTGACGGCGCGCCGGGGCGGGCCTAGCCTCCGATTCACCACGTGATGAATTGGCATCCCAGCCCTGGAGCATCCCATGCCGCACACCCCAGCCCATGCCGCCGCGACCGCCCCGGCCATCGAGGCGGACGCCCTGTCCGTCCGCATCCGGCGCCGACCCATCCTCCACGAGCTGGGCTTCACGGTCCCGGCCGGCCGGGTCACCGGGCTGCTCGGCCCGTCCGGAAGCGGCAAGAGCACGCTCATGCGGTCCATCGTGGGAGTCCAGAAGCTCTGGAGGGGATCCCTGACCGTCCTCGGCAGGCCAGCCGGCTCGGCGCCCCTGCGCCACGCGATCGGCTACATGACGCAGGAGCCCAGCGTCTACCGGGACCTCACGGTGCTCGACAACGTCAAGTACTTCGGAGCCCTCCACGGCAAGTCCGCCGCGGAGGCCCGGGCGGCAGTCACCGCCGTCGGCCTCGCAGACCTCGCCCGGCGGCGCGCGGCGGACCTCTCCGGCGGCCAGTTCAGCAGGGTCTCGCTCGCGTGCGCCCTCGTCGGGGAGCCCCAGCTCCTCGTCCTCGACGAGCCCACAGTGGGACTCGACCCCGTGCTGCGCGTGGACCTGTGGGACAGGTTCAGGGCGCTCGCCCACAGCGGCGCGACCCTGCTGGTCTCCAGCCACGTCATGGAGGAGGCGGCGCGCTGCGACTCGCTCCTCCTGCTGCGGGAAGGGCGCCTCCTCGGCCAGCTCACCCCGGATGCCCTCCGCGAGCGCGGCGGGAGCAGCGACCTCGAGCAGGCGTTCCTCGGCATCATCCGTGCCGACCTCGACCGGCAGGCCGCGGGCCTGCCGCTCCCGGCCAGGGAGCATGCGGCATGAACCCGCGGATGCTGTGGGCCACCACCGCGCGCGTGCTCAAGCAGCTGGGGCACGACCACCGCAGCCTCGCCATGATCGTCGTCGTGCCGTCGGCACTGCTCGCGATCGTGTACTGGCTCTACGAGAACGAGGTCCTCCCTCCCGGGGCGCCCCGCACTTTCGACCGCGTGGGACTGATCATGCTCGCGATCTTCCCGTTCATCGTGATGTTCCTCATCACCTCGATCACGATGCTGCGGGAGCGCACCACCGGCACGCTCGAGCGGCTCATGACCACGCCGATCCACACGGGCGACCTCCTCTTCGGCTACGGGATCGCGTTCTCGCTCATGGCCGCCCTCCAGTCGGCGATCGCCACGGCCGTGGCCTACTGGGTGTTCCACCTGGACATCAGGGGCAACGGCGGCTTCGTGGTGCTCGTCGCCGTGGTCAACGCGGTCCTCGGGGTGGCCCTCGGCCTGTTCTGCAGCGCCTTCGCCCGCACGGAGTTCCAGGCCGTCCAGTTCATGCCGGTCGTGGTGATCCCCCAGATCCTCCTGTGCGGACTCTTCGTGCCGGGCGACCGCATGAACGACGTGTTCGAGGCCGTCTCGGACTGGATGCCGCTGACCTACTCGGTCAATGCGCTCCAGGAGATCGCCAAGAACACCGAGCCCACCCGGACCATGTGGCGCGACTTCGGCATCATGGCCGCCATCGTGGTCGGACTGCTCGTCCTGGCCTCGTCCACCCTGCCCCGGAAGAGCTCGTGAGCACGCAGCGCCGCGGCCGCCCGGACGACGGCGGCGACCGCCGCGCGCGGATCGTCGCCGCGGCCGGACGGCTCTTCGCCGAGCAGGGGTTCGATGCCGTGAGCCTGCGCCAGATCGCCCGGGAGGCCAGGGTCGACCCCGCGCTCGTGCACCACTACTTCGACGGGAAGGAGGCGCTCTTCTCGGCCGCGGTGGCGCTGCCGGCAGACCCCGGAGACCTCCTCGCGGGGCTGTCCGCCTCCACGTCCGAGGGGCGCGGACGGTACGTGGCGCATGCCGTCCTGACGCTGTGGGAGGGCCCGCAGCGCCGCGTGCTCGCGGCGTTCTTCCGCGCGACGATCGGCTCGGCGGCGCGGACGCGGCTGCTCCGCGAGGTCGTGCGCCGCAGGATCCTCGTCCGGGTCGCCGAGGGCCTGCCGTATGACGAGGCCGAGCGGTCGCTGCGCGCGTCGCTGGCCGCGACCCAGGTGGTCGGGTTCCTCCTCGCCCGGTACATCGTCGAGCTCGAGCCGATCGCCTCGCTGCCCGCCGAGCGTGCGGAGGAACTCCTCGCCCCGGCGCTCGAGCGCCACCTCACCGGCCCGCTGTCCGCGCCCGGGGGCTGGGCCTCGGCCTAGAGCGGCAGCCGGGCCAGCGCCATGTCGGTGTAGCCGCGGACGGTGGCCGCGGCGTCGTCCGCCTGCGCGTCGACGAGGAGGACCTCCACGACCACGGTCCCCTTGGCCGCGAGCGCCCGGACGACCCTGCGCTCCTGGGGCGTGCCGCCGCCGCTGTCCGGGACCTGCGCCGTGGACGTGACCATGACCGCGTCCTGGGCGTCGGCGCCCGGGTCCGCCGCGGCCGCCGCGACGGGCACCCGCCGGCCCCCCAGCGACGCCTGGAAGCGCCCGCACGCTGCGGCGGCCTTCTTCAGGGCGGCGACTTCTGCCGCGGCATCCTCGGGCGTCGCCCGGCTCTTCAGCCCCACTGCGGTGTGCTGGGCGTGGCTGTCCGAGGGGGCGACCACGAGCGCGGCGGTGGCGCGGTCGAGGCCCGCGGGCGTGGACGGAGCGGTGAGGGCTGCGCACGCTGCCGGGGCAGCGTCCGCGAGCAGCCCGGGGACGGCGGCCTCCTTCTGGGCCGTGAGCTGCGGGGCGTCCAGGACCGAGCCGCCGAGCCTGAGCGCCGTCTTGGCCGCTGCGGCCGTCCCGACGAGTTCGTCCCCCGTGAAGCTGCGCTGCTCGCCGGAGGCGTTGAGTCCGGGGCCGCCCTGTCCCGAGGAGGGCGGGACCTGCACGCCGGCGCGGCAGCCCGCCAGGGCGCCGACGGCGAGCACCGCGGAGACTGCCGCGAGCGCGCTGCGCTGCCACGGCGCTGACAGTGGACGCACGTCTTCCCCCAATGTCCGTTGCAGTGCGTGGTCAGAACAGGACGGTCGCGAACGTGCCGACCTGCTCGAAGCCGACCCGGCGGTAGCTGGCCCGGGCGCGGTGGTTGTAGTCGTTGACGTAGAGGCTCACGATCGGGGCGGCGCGCCGGGCATGCTCGACGACCGCGGCCATGCCCCCGGGGCTGAGCCCCTCGCCGCGGTGCGCGGGCGCGACCCAGACTCCCTGGACCTGCGAGGCCGCCGGCGAGACGGAGCCGAGCTCGGCCTTGAACTCGACCTCCCCGTCCGCCCCGAAGCGGGCGAACGAGTGGCCCTCCGCGATGAGCTGGCGCACCCGGCGGTAGTAGTTGTCGCTGCCGCCGGCCACCGGCGAGTAGCCCACCTCCTCCTCGAACATGGACACGCAGGCGGGCGCAAGGGCGTCGAAGTCCTCGAGGGTCGTGACCCGGACGAGCGGGTCGGCCGGCACGGCGGGCGCGCCGTCGATGGCCAGGAGGGGCTGGGCCCGGCGCACGTCCCGGGCCGGGGGCCCGGACAGCTCGGCGAAGATGGCGAGGGTGGCCTCGGCGGGGCCGAAGATGGAGGCGAACCGGCGGCGGGAGTGCCGGATCACGTCGGCGTAGCCCCTCGCATGCTCGGCCGGGACCTGGACGGGGACGATGTTGGCGCCGAGCCAGCACGCGCTGGCGAGCCGCCCGTCGCCGTCGAACGTCCCGACGATCTCCGCGCCGGTGCCCGTCTCGGCCGCCGTGCCGTACGCCGCGAGGTGCGCGGCGACGAATACGTTCGCGACCGGGTCCACGGCCGCGAGCGCGGCGAGCGCCGGCGTGTCCTCGTCCGTGAGCCGGCGCACCGCCCTCGCGGAGGGGCGGCTACGAGACGGTGACCACGGGGCCGCCTTCGACAGCATCTTCGCCACCGGCCTCCCCCATCTCCTCGGCGATCTTCATCGCCTCTTCGATCAGAGTCTCCACGATCTGGCTCTCCGGGACGGTCTTGATGACCTCGCCCTTGACGAAGATCTGGCCCTTGCCGTTCCCCGAGGCGACGCCGAGGTCCGCCTCGCGCGCCTCGCCGGGCCCGTTCACGACGCAGCCCATGACGGCGACGCGGAGCGGGACCTCCATGCCCTCCAGGCCGGCGGTGACCTCCTCGGCGAGCGTGTACACGTCCACCTGGGCGCGGCCGCACGAGGGGCAGGAGACGATCTCGAGCTTGCGGGGCCGCAGGTTCAGCGACTGCAGGATCTGGATCCCGACTTTGACCTCCTCCACGGGCGGGGCCGAGAGGGAGACGCGGATCGTGTCCCCGATGCCCTGGGAGAGCAGGGCCCCGAATGCGGTGGCGGACTTGATGGTGCCTTGGAACGCCGGGCCGGCCTCGGTCACGCCGAGGTGCAGCGGCCAGTCGCCGCGCTCGGCGAGCAGCTCGTACGCGCGGACCATGACCACGGGGTCGTTGTGCTTGACGGAGATCTTGAAGTCGTGGAAGTCGTGCTCCTCGAAGAGGCTGGCCTCCCACAGGGCGCTCTCCACGAGGGCCTCCGGGGTGGCCTTGCCGTACTTCTGCAGCAGGCGGGGATCCAGCGAGCCGGCGTTGACGCCGATCCGGAGCGAGGTGCCGTGGTCCTTGGCCGCCTGGGCGATCTCCTTGACCTGGTCGTCGAACTTGCGGATGTTGCCGGGGTTCACGCGGACGGCGGCGCACCCGGCCTCGATGGCGGCGAAGACGTACTTGGGCTGGAAGTGGATGTCCGCGATCACCGGGATCTGGGACTTCTTCGCGATGATCGGCAGCGCCTCGGCATCGTCCGCGGACGGGCACGCCACGCGGACGATGTCGCAGCCGGCGGCCGTGAGCTCCGCGATCTGCTGGAGCGTGGCATTGATGTCCGTGGTCGGAGTGGTGGTCATCGACTGGACGCTGATCGGCGAGTCGGAGCCGACGCCGACCGAGCCCACCCTGATCTGCCGGGTCTTGCGCCGGGGCGCGAGGACTGGCGGCGGGGCTGCTGGCATTCCGAGGCTGACCGAGGTCACTGGTGCTCCTTTGGGGTACTGCTGGGTGGTTTCAGGGGCGGCGGCCGGTCAGACCGTTGCGGCGTCGGCGAGGCGGCCGATGATCGGGTTCCACGGCGTGGCGACCGTTTCCGCGATGAGGGATGCCTGGGCGAACGGGTCGTCGGCGAGCACGGCGTCCAGGGCGGCGCGGTCCTCGGCCTGGAAGATGAGCAGGGCCTTCGCGCCGCCCTCGTAGGGGCCGCTCGCGAGGAGGTCGCCGGACTCGGCCCGCTCGCGCAGCCACGCGCGGTGGTCGGGGCGCACCTCGTCGAGGCGGGCAGCCCCCTCCGGCGCGGACACATAGCGGTATTCGACGGCGAAGACAGTCATGGGTCCAGACTATCCCCCTCGCGGCCGGTGCCGCTGAACGTCATCCGAAGAGGTTGACGGGCTTGACGATGTCCGCATAGATCAGCAGCGCGCTCATGACGAGCAGGACGCTGGCCACCACGTAGGTCAGCGGCAGGAGCTTGGCGATGTCGAACGGACCGGGGTCCGGGCGCCGGCGCCAGGCCGCCACGCGGCGTCGGACGCCCTCGTAGAGCGCACCGGCCACGTGCCCGCCGTCGAGCGGCAGGAGCGGGACGAGGTTGAAGACTGCGAGGGCGAGGTTGACGCCGGCGAGGATGCCCACGAGCGTCGCGATCCGCGCCTGGACCGGGACGTCCTCCATCGAGGCGACCTCTCCGGCGACCCGGCCGACGCCGACGACGCTGATGGGGCCGTTCGGGTCGCGGGGGGCGCTGCTGAACGCCGCCTGCCCCACCGCGACGACCCGGGCGGGCAGGTTGACGACGACGCCGGTCACCTGGGCGATGTTCTCGCCCACCGCGGGGAGGACGCTCGAGGCGGGCTGGGGCACGAGGCCCTGGCGCGGCCCGATGCCGAGGAAGCCTGCCTGGGTGGTCTGGTAGGTGCCGTCCGCGTTCTTCACCGGCTGGCCGTCGGCGGCGAGGACCGGCCGCTGGCTCAGCACCGGGGTGACCTTCGTGGTCACCTCGGCGTCGCCGCGCTTGACCGTCATCTGGACCTCGTGTCCGGCGGAGGCCCGGATCCACCCGGTGAGCTGGTCCCAGCCGGTCACGGGCCTGCCGTCGAACGCCACGATGGTGTCCCCCGGCTGGAACCCGGCCGCCGCGGCCGGCGTCTTGGTGCACGTGGCCGGATCCGTGTTCTGGCCCCCGCTGCCCGGGGTGACCATGCACGCGGAGACGCTGGCGATCTGGGTGGTGGGCTGCGGCGTCCCGAACCCCATGAGCAGGATCGCGGTGCACAGGATCCCGAGGATGATGTTCATCGCGGGGCCGCCGAGCATGATCACGGCCTTCTTCCAGACGGGCAGCTGGTAGAACAGCCGCCCGTGGTCCTCGGGCCGGACCTCCTCGTGCGCCTGGTCGCGGGCCGCCTCCGCGAGGCTCTGGAACATGCCGGTGCTCGACTGCCGCACCGAGCCGTCCGTCGCGTTGGGCGGGTACATCCCCACCATCGCGACGTAGCCGCCGAGCGGGAGGGCCTTGACGCCGTACTCGGTCTCGCCGCGCCGGAACGAGAAGAGAGTCGGTCCGAAGCCGATCATGTACCGGGTGACCCGGACGTTGAACAGCTTGGCCGGCAGGAGATGGCCCACCTCGTGCAGGGCGATGGACACGGCGATGCCGACGGCGACGAAGACGACGCCGAGGATGAAGAGGACAGTGGGGTTCACGCTGGAGATCTCCTAAGGCTTCTGCGTTCCCAAACGCTCACCGGCCCGCGCGCGTGCCCACTCCTCGGCGGCGAGCACGGAATCCACAGAGAGTTCCGAGGAACCGGCGTGCTCGGCGAGCACTGCCTCCACCGTGTCGACGATGTCGAGGAACCCGATCCTGCCGGCATGGAAGGCCTCGACGGCCTCCTCGTTGGCGGCGTTGAACACGGCCGGGAAGGTCGTGCCCTGCTTCGCCGCGTCGCGGGCGATCTCCACGGCCGGGAACGCGCGGACGTCGAGCGGCTCGAACGTCCACGCCGCCGCCTGGGTGAAGTCGCAGGGGCGCGCCGCGCGCGGCACGCGGTCGGGCCAGCCGAGGCCCAGGGCGATCGGCAGGCGCATGTCCGGCGGGCTCGCCTGGGCGATGACCGAGCCGTCGGTGAACTGCACCATGGAGTGGACCACTGACTGGGGATGGACGACGACGTCGATCGCCTCGAGCGGGACGTCGAAGAGCAAGTGCGCCTCGATGAGCTCGAGGCCCTTGTTCACGAGCGTGGCGGAGTTGGTGGTGACCACCTTGCCCATGTCCCACGTGGGGTGGTTGAGCGCCTCGGCAGGGGTGACGCCCGCGAGCGACGCCCGGTCCCGTCCGCGGAACGGGCCGCCGGAGGCGGTGAGGATGAGCCTCTCGACCTCGTCCGGGCGGCCGGCCCGCAGGCACTGGGCGATGGCGGAGTGCTCGGAGTCCACCGGGACGATCTGGCCGGGCCGGGCCGCGCCCGTCACGAGGGAGCCGCCCACGATCAGGCTCTCCTTGTTCGCGAGCGCGAGCGTGGCACCGGAGGCGAGGGCGGCGAGGGTCGGCGCGAGCCCGATGCTCCCCGTGATGCCGTTGAGCACCACATCGGCGGGGCCGCCGGGCCCGCTCCACGCCGCGATGCGGGCCGAGGCGTCGGGACCGGCGAGGAGTTCCGGCTCGTAGCCGGCGACGCCCTCGGCGGCCGCGGCCGCGCCGATCAGGGACCGCAGCTCGTCGGCGCTCCCGGAGGCGATGCCCACCGCCTCGGCGCGGGTGCGCACGGCCTGGCGGGCGAGGAGGCCGAGGTTGCCGCCGCCGGCGCTGAGGGCCAGGACGCGGAAGCGGTGGGGGGCGCCGTCGACCACGTCGAGCGCCTGGGTGCCGATGCTGCCGGTCGATCCGAGGATGACGACGGAGCGCTGCGCCTGCGGGTCCCTCTCGGTGCCGGAAGTGTGCATGCCCTCCAGTATTCCCTACAGCGGAGCCTCCCCTCTGCGGAAGGAGCGGGGCTCCGGCGTGGGCGAGGAGGGCAGGACCCGGGGCTCCCGGCACTCGCGCCGGCGGGGGCCGATGGGCGAGCATGGGACCATGACTGAGATCAGCGTCAGCGACCTGCCCGAGCAGCCGACCGCCGTGGTGCGCGCCACCGTGAAGATGGATGAGCTGCGGAACTTCTTCGACGGAGTGTTCGGCACGGTGGTCGCGGCCGTCCAGGACCAGGGCGGCCGCGTCGCCGGACCGCCGTTCGCGATGTACCACGGCATGCCGGGCGAGACCATCGACGTCGAGGCGGGCTTCCCTGTGGCGGGGACGTTCTCCGGCACCGGCGAGGTCACGGCCAGCGTCCTGCCGGGCGGGCGGACGGTGCACGCCCTGCACGTGGGCCCCTACGAGTCCCTGCCGGAGACGTACCAGCAGGTGACCGGGTGGATGCGGGAGCAGGGCCTCGCCCCGGGGGCGAGCATGTGGGAGGTCTACATGAGCGACCCGAACGCCGAGCCGGACCCGGCGACGTGGCGGACCGAGCTGTTCTGGCCCGCGAGCTAGGGTTCCGGCTCCGCTCAGGCGAGCCCGGCCCGGCGCAGCACCGCCTCGGCGTGGCGCAGGATCGGGCCGTCGATCATCTTGCCCTCGTACTGGAACACGCCCGTGCCGGCGGCCTCCGCCGCGGCGAGGAGGGCCTGGGCGGCGGCGACCGCCTCGGCTGACGGCGCGTACGCGGAACGCACGGCGGCGACCTGGCCCGGATGGATGCAGGCCTTCGCCGCGAACCCGGAGGCGACGGCGTCCGCGGCCTCGGCGGAGAGCCCGTCGAGGTCCGGGATGTCGGTGTAGACGGCGTCGACCGCCGCCTTCCCGTGGGCGCCGGCGGCGAGGAGCACGCTGGAGCGGGCGTGGAGGGCGACGGCCCGGTACGCCCCGTCCGCGGCACGGCTCGACGTCCCGCCGAGGGAGGCCACGAGGTCCTCGGCCCCCCACATGAGGCCCACAGTGTTCGGCTCGGCGGCGATCGACGGCGCCGCGAGGATGCCCGCGGCCGTCTCGCAGAGGGCGATGACCCGGTAGGCGCGCAGGAGCGCGAGCTGCTCGGGCGCCTCAGCCTTGGCGAGCATGACGGTGCGGTACGGCGTGGCCTCGAGCGCCTCGAGGTCCGCGTCGAAGTGGACCGAGCCGGCGGAGTTGACGCGCACGATGGTCCGCTCCGGGTCCAGCGGCGTCTCGGCGAGGTTCCTGCGGGCCTCCGCCTTCGCGTCCTGCGCCACCGCGTCCTCGAGGTCGAGAATCACGGCGTCGGACCGCTCGGCGGCCTTGGCGAAGCGCTCGGGCCGGTCGGCGGGGCAGAAGAGCAGCGCTGGCCCCATGGCGAAGGGCGCTCCGTGGGCGTGGGTCTGGGCGGTCGTCTCGGTCACCGGGTATGCGCTTCCTTGGTCCACATGAGGCACGAGCGGCGGGCCCGGGCCACGACGGTGCCGTCCTGGTTGCGCCCGGTGTGCTCGAAGGTCACGATCCCCTGTCCGGGGCGCGAGGCCGAGAGGCGCTTCTCCACGACGACGGTTTCGGTGTAGAGCGTATCGCCGTGGAAGAGCGGGTGGGGGAAGGCCACGTCGGTGAGGCCCAGCTGCGCGACGATCGTCCCCTGCGTCAGCTGGGCCACGGACTGGCCCACCATCGTGGAGAGCGTGAACATCGAGTTCATGAGCCGCTGCCCGAAGGGCTGGCCCGCGCTCCACGCCGCGTCGAGGTGCAGCGACTGGGTGTTCATGGTGAGCGTGGTGAACAGGACGTTGTCCGCCTCGGTCACGGTGCGCCCGGGGCGGTGGGCGTAGGCCACGCCCTCCTCGAGCTCGTCGAAGTAGAGGCCGCGCTGCTCGATCACGCGGAGCGGGGCCGGCTCAGGGCTCGTTGTCATGGATCTCCACCTCGAGCTCGGCCGCGGTCGCGGCGACGACCTGCTCCTCGGTGACCCCCGGCGCGAGCTCCCTCAGCACGAGCACCGGCCCGGGCCCCGGTTCCATCCCGGCGCCCACCCCGCTGCGCTGCACGTCGATCACCGCGAGGTCCGTGATGATGCGGTCGACGCACGCCCGGCCCGTGAGCGGCAGCGTGCACTCGGGCAGGATCTTGGGGTTCCCGTTCCGGTCCGTGTGCTCCATCATGACGATGAGCCGCTTGGCGCCGAAGACGAGGTCCATGGCGCCCCCCATGCCCTTGACCATCTTCCCGGGGATCATCCAGTTGGCGAGGTCCCCGTGGGCGGAGACCTCCATGGCCCCGAGCACGGCGACGTCCACGTGGCCGCCGCGGACCATGCCGAACGAGGTCGCCGAGTCGAAGAACGCCGCGCCGCGGTTGACGGTCACGGTCTCCTTGCCGGCGTTGATGAGGTCCGGGTCGACCTCGTCCTCGCGCGGGTACCGCCCCGTGCCGAGGATGCCGTTCTCGGAGTGGAGGACCACCTCGACCCCGTCCGGGATGTAGTTGGGGATCAGGGTGGGCATGCCGATGCCCAGGTTGACGTACTGTCCGTTCTCGAGCTCCCTGGCCACGCGCGCGGCGAGCTCGTTGCGGGTCCACGGCATCTTCAGTCCCCCTCGGTGGTCGACACGGTCCGCTTCTCGATGCGCTTCTCGGCGTGCGGGCTGCCCGGCGGGACGTGCACGACGCGCTGGACGAAGATGCCGGGCAGGTCGATGTTCTCGGGGTCGAGCTCCCCCGGCTCGACAAGCTCCTCGACCTCGGCGATCGTGACCCGGCCGGCCATCGCGCACAGAGGGTTGAAGTTCATGGCCGTCGCGTGGAACACCAGGTTCCCGTGGCGGTCCGCCTTCTGGGCGTGCACGAGCGCGAAGTCCGGGGTGAGGGACTCCTCGAGCACGTACTCGGCGCCATTGAAGGTGCGCACCTCCTTCGGCGAGGACGCGAGCACCACGTTCCCGTCGGCGTCGTACTTCTGCGGCAGGCCGCCCTCGGCGACGAGGGTCCCCACCCCGGCGGCCGTGTAGAAGGCGGGGATGCCGGCCCCGCCGGCGCGGAGCTTCTCGGCGAGGGTGCCCTGCGGGGTCAGGACCACCTCGAGCTCGCCCGCGAGGAACTGCCGCGCGAACTCCCTGTTCTCGCCCACGTAGGAGCTGATGGTGCGGGTGATCCGGCCGTCCGCGAGGAGGATCCCGAGGCCCCAGTCGTCCACCCCGCAGTTGTTGCTGATGGTGGTCAGGCCGCCGGTGCCCTGGGCGTGCAGGGCGTCGATGAGCGCCACGGGGATGCCGCACAGCCCGAACCCGCCGACGGCGAGCGATGCCCCGTCCCCGATGTCCGCGACCGCCTCCTCGGCGCTCGCCACCACTTTGTCGATCACGTGCCCCTCCTCGTTGCGTTGCTGCCGGGCCTGCCCTCATCCAACGTCAGGCCCGGCCCCTTTGGCTAGAGCCGGCTCACAGCCCCAGTTCGCGGGCGATGAGCATGAGCTGGACCTCCGTGGTGCCCTCGCCGATCTCGAGGATCTTCGAGTCGCGGTAGTGCCGGGCCACGGTCGACTCGTTGATGAACCCGTAGCCGCCGAACACCTGGGTGGCGTCGCGGGCGTTGTCCATCGCGGCCTCCCCCGCCACCATCTTGGCGATCGCGGCCTCGGTCTTGAAGGGCTTGCCGGCGAGCATGCGCGCGGCCGCGTCGTAGTAGGCGAGCCTTGCGGTGTGGGCGCGGGCCTGCATGCGGGCGATCTTGAACTGGATGGCCTGGTACTTGCCGATGTTCGTCCCGAACGCGGTGCGCTCCTTGGCGTACTTCACGGACAGGTCGACGCAGCCCTGGGCGGCGCCCGTGGCGAGGGCGGCGATCGCGATGCGGCCCTCGTCCAGGATGGAGAGGAAGTTGGCGTAGCCGCGGCCCCGCACCCCGAGGAGGTTCTCCTCGGGGACGCGGGCGTCCTTGAAGGAGAGCGGGTGGGTGTCCGACGCGTTCCAGCCCACCTTGTTGTAGGGATTCTCGGCGCGGAACCCGGGCGTTCCCGTGGGCACGATGATCGTGGAGATCTCCTTGCGGGTGGTCCCGTCGGGGCGCTCCTCGGTGCCGGTCACGGCGGTGACGGTCACGAATCTGGTGATGTCCGTGCCGGAGTTCGTGATGAACTCCTTCGATCCGCTGATGACCCATTCGCGCCCGTCGGCGCCGTCCTCGAGCCGCGCGGTGGTCTTGGTCCCACCCGCGTCGGATCCGGCCTCGGGCTCGGTCAGGCCGAAGCCGGCGAGCGCCCGGCCGGCGGCGAGGTCCGGCAGGAGCGCCTCCTTCTGGGCGTCGGTGCCGTAGCGGTGGATCGGCATGGCGCCGAGCGAGACGCCGGCCTCGAGCGTGATCGCGACGGACTGGTCGACGCGGCCGAGCTGCTCGAGCGCGAGGGCGAGCGCGAAGTAGTCCCCGCCCATCCCGCCGTACTCCTCGGGGAACGGCAGTCCGAACAGGCCCATCTCGCCCATCTGGGCGATGACCTCGTAGGGGAAGCTGTGCTCCTCGTCGTGCCGCGCGGACACTGGCGCGACGACCTCGTCGGCGAACTCGCGCACCGTGTCGGACAGCTCCTGGTACTCGTCGGTGAGCTGGAAGTCCATGGATTCAGGCTCCTTCGTGCGCGTCGCGCTGTGGGGCTTCTGGGTGGGGGGTGACGGTGGCGACGACCTGGTCGGCCTTGACGAGCGCGCCGGGGGTGACGTGCAGCGCCACGGTCCCGGCGAGGGCGGCCACGAGCTGGTGCTCCATCTTCATGGCCTCGACCGAGACGAGCGGCTGGCCGGCCTCGACGGACTGGCCGTGGTCGACGGCGACGGAGACGACGGTGCCGGGCATGGGCGTGCGGACCTCGGGGGCCGCCTCGCCCTCGTGGCGGTGGACGGCGGCGCGGAGCCGCTCGAGCCGCTCCGCGCGGCCGAGGACGGGGAGGGCGGCGGACCAGCCCGCGTCGCCGAGGTGCACGGTGCGCTCCTCCGCAGGGCCCTCCGCGAGCGCCCAGGAGTAGCGGTGCTCCTCGCCGTCGAGGGTGAGGACGACGCCGGCCTCCCCCACCCGCTCGAGGCTCGCCCCGCGTTCGGGTCCCCGCTCGGAGCCGACGTCCACGCGGACCGTCCCGGCACCGTCGGCCGCACCGGCCGCGGGTGCATGCACGGCGACGGTCACGACGCCGCCGTCCGGGCCGCCGAGGCTCATGCGTCGGGCGGCGGGGGCGCCGAGGCGCCAGCCGTCCGCGGCCCACGGCCCCGTGGCGGCCGCCGCCACGCCGCCTGCACTGGCTGCGGTCCCGGCGGTGAGGAGCGCCGCCGCCGCGTAGTCGGCCTCTCCGGGGGTCCGGAAGGCGAGACCGTCGAGCCGGCGCTCGATCAGGGTGGTGTCGAGGTGTCCGGCGCGCACGTCCGGGTCGGCGAGCAGGAGCCTGAGGTACTCGATGTTGGTGTCGACGCCGAGCACGGTGTACCGGGAGAGTGCGGCGTCCAGCGTCTCGAGGGCCTCGCCCCGGGTGGGTCCCCACGCGATGCACTTGGCGAGCATCGGGTCGTAGTCCGAGCCGATGGCCAGGCCCGGCTCGAGGGAGCTGTCCACGCGCACGCGCTCCGCGGCGGGCTCGTCGAGGAGCTCGATCCGGCCGGTGGCAGGGAGGAAGCCCCGGGCGGGGACCTCGGCGTAGACGCGGGCCTCGATGGCGTGGCCGTCGAGGCGGAGGTCCTCCTGGCGCAGGACCAGGGGCTCGCCGGCCGCGACCCGGAGCTGCTGCTCGACGAGGTCGATGCCCGTGACCATCTCCGTCACCGGGTGCTCGACCTGGAGGCGGGTGTTCATCTCCATGAAGAAGAATTCGTCCGGCGCCTCGTCGGAGACGAGGAATTCGACCGTGCCGGCGCCGACGTAGCCGACCGAGCGCGCGGCCTCGCACGCGGCGGCGCCGATGCGGGCGCGGGTGTCCGGGCCCTGCTCGGTGTCGAACAGCGGCGAGGGGGCTTCCTCGATGACCTTCTGGTGCCGTCGCTGGAGGGAGCACTCGCGCTCGCCGAGGTGGATGGTGGTGCCGTGGGTGTCCGCGAGGACCTGGACCTCGATGTGCCGGGGTGCGCGGACGAGCCGCTCGAGGAGCAGCGTCCCGTCGCCGAAGGCGGCCGTCGCGACCCTGCGGGCTGTCGCGAGGGCGCCCGGCAGGTCTGCCGCGGACTCGACGACGGTCATGCCCTTGCCGCCGCCGCCGGCGGAGGGCTTGATGAGCAGCGGATAGCCCACGCCCTCGGCGCGCCCGATGAGCTCGGCGTCGGTGAGGCCCGGCTCGGAGACGCCCGGGATGACCGGCACGCCGTGGCCCGCGACGTGGTTCTTGGCCCGGATCTTGTCCCCCATGACAGCGAGGGCCTCGGGGGCGGGGCCCACGAACACGATGCCGGCGTCGGCGAGGGAGCGGGCGAGCGCGGCGTTCTCGCTCAGGAAGCCGTAGCCGGGGTGCACGGCCTCTGCCCCGGTGGCACGGGCCGCCTCGACGATGGCGGGGATGCTCAGGTAGCTCTGCGCCGCGGGGGCGGGTCCGATGCGGACGGCCTCGTCGGCCTCGTGGACATGGCGCGCCCCGGCGTCGGCGTCGCTGTACACCGCGACGGAGGCGATGCCGAGCCGGCGCAGGGTCCGGATCACGCGGCACGCGATCTCGCCGCGGTTGGCCACGAGGACCTTGGCGAAGGGCCGGGCGGAAGCAGTGGTGGCGGTCATGCGGCTCACATCCTGAAGACGCCGAAGGACGTCTCCGGCAGGGGGGACTGGGCAACGACGGCGAGGGCCATTCCGAGCACCCGGCGCGTGTCGGCCGGGTCGATCACGCCGTCGTCCCACAGCCTCGCGGTCGAGTAGTAGGGGCTCCCCTGGGCCTCGTACTGGGCCCGGATCGGGGCCTTGAAGGCGTCCTCCTCGGCGGCGGCCCACTCCTCGCCGCGGGCCTCGAACTGGTCGCGCTTGACGGTCGCGAGCACGGACGCGGCCTGGTTGCCGCCCATCACCGAGATGCGGCTCGCCGGCCACATCCACAGGAACCGCGGCGAGTAGGCGCGCCCGCACATCGAGTAGTTCCCGGCGCCGAAGGAGCCCCCGATCACCACCGTGAGCTTGGGGACCCGGGTCGTGGCGACGGCGGTGACCATCTTCGCGCCGTGCTTGGCGATTCCCCCGTGCTCGTAGTCGCGGCCCACCATGAAGCCGGAGATGTTCTGCAGGAACACGAGCGGGATGCCGCGCTGGTCGCACAGCTCGATGAAGTGCGCGCCCTTCATCGCCGACTCGGAGAACAGCACCCCGTTGTTCGCCACGATCCCGACCGGATGCCCGTCCAGGTGCGCGAAGCCCGTGACGAGCGTGGGGCCGTAGTCCTTCTTGAACTCGTGGAACTCGCTCCCGTCCACGAGCCGGGCGATGACCTCGTGGACGTCGTACTGGGCGTTGACGTCGACGGGCACCACGCCGTACAGCTCGGACGGGTCGGCCGCCGGCTCGGCGGGGGTGCGCACCGCCCAGGGCGTCCCGGCCGGGGAGGGGAGGGTCTCGACGATGCTGCGGACGATCTCGAGGGCGTGCTCGTCGTTGTCGGCGAGGTGGTCCGCCACGCCGGAGACCTTGGCGTGGACCTCTCCCCCGCCCAGCTCCTCCGCGGTGACCACCTCGCCGATCGCGGCCTTCACGAGCGGCGGGCCGCCGAGGAAGATCGTGCCCTGGTTCCGCACGATCACCGTCTCGTCGCTCATCGCCGGCACGTAGGCGCCACCCGCGGTGCACGAGCCGAGGACCGCGGCGATCTGGGGGATCTTGGCTGCGGAGAGGCGGGCCTGGTTGTAGAAGATCCGGCCGAAGTGGTCGCGGTCGGGGAACACCTCGTCCTGCTTGGGCAGGAACGCCCCGCCCGAGTCGACGAGGTAGATGCAGGGAAGCCGGTTCTCGAGGGCGATCTCCTGTGCACGCAGGTGCTTCTTGACCGTCATGGGGTAGTAGGTGCCGCCCTTGACCGTCGCGTCGTTGGACACGACCATGACGTGGCGGCCGTGGACCAGGCCGATGCCGGCGATCACCCCCGCGGCCGGGCACTCGTCGTCGTACATGCCGTCCGCGGCAAGCGGCGAGATCTCCAGGAACGGCGAGCCCTCGTCCAGCAGGACGTCGATGCGCTCGCGCGGGAGCAGCTTGCCGCGGGCCACGTGGCGCTCGCGGGAGCGCTGGGGGCCGCCGAGGGCCGCCGCGGCGAGTCGCGCGCGCAGCTCGTCGGCGAGCGCGCGCTGGGCGGCTCTGTTCTCGGCGAAGGCGGGGCCTGCCGGGTCGATCCGGCTGGTCAGGGTCTCCATCGGTCCTCCGGGACGGGCGGCGCCCGCATCAACTCGGTTAGTGACGGCTAACTGGAATCTAAGTTAATGTGGATTAACTGTGATGTCCAGCACAGGGGTTTCCGCCGGACCGGGGAGGGACATGGGCGAGAGCACGAGCCCGCGCGTGCAGGCCAAGGCCGAGCGGCGGCGCGCCATCCTCGACGCGGCTGCCGGGCTGTTCGCGGCGCAGGGCTATGCGGGGGCCTCGCTCGAGGACCTCGGCGCGGCGGCGGGCGTGAGCGGGCCGGCCATCTACCGCCACTTCCCCGGCAAGCAGGCGGTGCTCGGGGCGCTGCTGGTCGGCGTCAGCGAGGAGCTGCTCGAAGGCGGACGCCGGGTGGCGCAGGAGGCGGCATCGGGCGCGGACGACGACGCCGCTCCCGTCCGCGCGCTCGTCGCCTTCCACGTGGACTTCGCCCTGGCCCAGCCGGACGTGATCCGGGTCCAGGACCGCGACTTCGGCTCCCTCGCGGAGGCGGACCGCCGGCGGGTGCGTTCGCTGCAGCTCGCCTATGTCGACGTGTGGTGCGATGCCCTGCGGCCTGTGCATCCCGCGGCGAGCGCGGCGGAGCTGCGGATGCGGGCGCAGGCCGTGTTCGGCCTCATCAACTCCACGCCGCACTCGGTGCGCAGGCCGGGCGGGCGGGTGAGGGCCTCCTCGGCCAGGGGGACGCTCGCCCTCATGGCGGAAGCGGCGCTCACGGCCAGGCCGTGAGCGCCGCTCCCCCGGCGGGCCAGCAGACGGGACAGGTCGCTGGCCCAGGTCCTCACCTCACCCCGCGTTCACCATCCCGGTGGATGCGCTCCACGTCAGGCTGCCGTTCTCGAAGTCCTCGGCGCGGCCTACGGTGACCGAGTACTCGTCGGAGGTCGGGTAGCCGAGCCAGCTGCGCTCCCAGCCCATCGAGGCCCACGTGGCCCGGATTGCGCCGAGCACCGAGTGCGCGCCCGTCCACGGGGTCCAGTAGATCGAGGCCGCCTTGGAGAAGTGGTTGTACCGGCCGGAGCCGTCCGGCGTCCCCTTCTCGTCGGTGGTCGGGTAGCCCAGGGGCCCCTTCTCCCAGCCGCTCGCGGCCCACTCCGCCCGGATCGCACCGCGGATCGAGTGCGCGCCGGTGGTCGGGGACCAGTAGATCGAGGAGCCGCTGGAGCCGTTGAAGTGGTTGTACCGGCCGATGCCGTCCGGCGTGCCCATCTCATCGGTGGTCGGGTAGCCGAGCGGTCCACGCTCCCAGCCCGAGGCCGCCCAGTTGGACCGGATCGCGCCGCGCACCGAGTGCGCGCCCGTCTTCGACGTCCAGTAGATCGACGCGCCGCCGGAGCCGTTGAAGTGGTTGTACCGGCCGATGCCGTCCGGGGTGCCCATCTCGTCCGTGGTGGGGTAGCCCAGCGGTCCGCGCTCCCAGCCCGAGGCCGCCCAGTTGGACCGGATCGCGCCCTGGACCGAGTGCGCCCCGGTGGTGGACGTCCAGTAGATCGAGGCGCCGCCGGAGCCGGAGAAGTGGTTGTACCGCCCGATGCCGTCCGGGGTCTTGGTCTCGTCCGTGGTCGGGAACCCGAGGAAGCCCTTGGGGCCGCCGGCCGCGGCGTAGCGGGTGTAGATGGCCCCGTTGACCTCGTGCGTCCCGGTGGTCGGGGACCAGCAGATGATGCCCGAGGTGTAGTCCTGGCACGTGCCGGTGCCCACGGCGTACTCAGTGGAGAGGGCCTGGCCGAGCGGGGACGCCCACGTTCCCGCACCGATCTTCTGGGCGTAGGCCGCGACCGGATCGTTGACTCCGTACCCGGTGAGCATGACCTCCTGCGCGCCGGAGCCGTCGTCGGCCGTGATCAGGTAGTAGGTGTCCGCGGTGCCGGCCTGGCCGACCGCCGTGGGCGCGAAGGTCACGCTCTGGAACACGGAGTCCCCGGGCGGGATGCTCAGGCCCTCGGAGACCGGGGTCGTGGTGCCGAAGACGCCCTGGGGGGCCTTCGCCTTGGTGATCGTCATCGGGATGTTGCCGGTGTTCTGGATCTGGAACGAGCGGGTCGAGGACGCCCCGACCGCGACGTTGCCGAAATCGAGCGATGCAGGCACCTGCAGGTGCGAGGCGCCGGAGATGGAGGTGGCGCTGATCGGAACCGTCACTCCCCCGAGGTTGCTCGTCACGGTCAGCGAGTCGCTGACGGTGGCCGCGGCCGTCGGGCTGAACGTGATCGACACGGGCACGGAGGCGAGGGGCTGGATGGTCGCGCCCACGGCGGGCACGGTGGTCGGGTCCGCGACGAGGCTCGCGGTGGCTGGCAGGGTCACCCCAGTCACGGAGACCGCTGTCGTGCCGGTGTTGACGATGTTGACGGTCTGGCGGCTGACCGTGCCGGTCGGGACGTTGGCGAAGGCGAGCGACGTCGGGGTGGCGCCGAGGCCGTCCTTCGTGCCGATCCCGTGGACGCCCAGCAGGTCCGTCTCGCCGTCCGAGGTCTTCACGGTCAGCGAGCCGTCCGATTCCCCGGTCGCCGTGGGGGCGAAGGTCACGGGGAGGGAGAGGCTCGCGCCGGAGGCCAGGGCCTTCGGGAGGGCCACGGACCCGATCCCGAAGGGGGCGGCCGTGGTGATCGAGCTGATCGTCACCGCACGCGTCGCCGTCATGGTCACCGTGGCGGTCCCGCTCGCGCCGACGGCCACCTGGCCCAGGTCGCCGCCGGTCGAGCCCACCGCGGCCGTCGTCGGGATGCCGAACGCGAGCACGTTGCCGTCGCGGGTGCCCACGTAGACCTTGCCGCCGTTCGTGGCGACCGAGGTGAACTTCGCCGCCGTGCCGATCGGGGCGCTGAAGACCTGGGCGAGCTTGCCCGTGCTGTCCGGGATGGCCCGGTAGGCCCGCAGCTGGGCGTTGGCGCCCGTCCCGTTGTCGGTGTAGACGACCCACACGAGCGCCGTGGACGGGTCGGTGCCGGAGGAGGTCACCACGGGAGACCCGGACGAGAATCCGAAGGTCCCGCTGGACGTCCCGACCGAGGCGAGCTGGACCCCGCCGGTGCTCGTGGGCACGAGCTTCGACGCGCGCAGGTAGCCGCTGTTCTCCACCTGGTACACGTACCCGCCCTGGGTGGTGCCGAGGAACGCGGACCGCCCCCACACCCCGTTGTACGGGCCGGCCGTGTTCACCACGGCGTCCGTGCCGCCAGCGCCCTGGGCCATGCCTCCCAGCGCATCCCGGTCGAGCAGGTAGATGTGGCCGTCCTTGCCCGTCTGCACCATCAGGTGCGGGTGGGCGGTGGTGCCGTAGCCGTCGGGGACGGCCATGGGGCTGCCCGAGCCGAGGTCGGCGTCGTTCTGGTTCAGCTTCACGTTGGCGGCCGGGCTGAAGAAGTCCTTCGCCGTCAGGTTCCCGTCAGTGCCGACCTGCAGCCGGACCACGGACTCGGCCAGGGTCGTCGGCGGGGAGGTCCCGGGAGACGCCTGCGGGGCGATGCCGTTGCCGGTCGTGAACAGGATCCGTCCGGGGCCGTCGGAGACGAGGCCGCCGCCGGACTGCCAGATGCCGCCCTCGGCGTTGCTGACCCCGGTCTCGGTGGCCCACATGGTGGTCTGCTTCCCCGCCGTGGAGACCCCGACCACGTAGCCCACGAACGGGTTGTAGTCGCAGTGGCTCGCGAAGCCGGCGTACACGACCCCGCCCATGAGCAGCAGTCCGGGCCGCTGCATGGCGGTGAGCGCGTTGAACGGATGGGTCGGGTCGTTCGTCGGGGCCCCGTCGATCAGCACGGGGAACCCGGCCCGCTCGGTGCCGGTCGCGACGTCGATCGAGTGCATGTACCAGTGCGGCAGCTGGGCGTTCGCGCCGTCGTTCGTCTTCGCGGTGAGGAAGACGCTGTTGGTCGCCGCGTCGTACACGGGGGTGGAGGTGACGCCGATGTTGGGGACGAGGTCCCCGCAGCTCACCGTGGAGGCGGGCCACGCGGGACCGACCGAGCGGGTCCACTTCACCGCGCCGGTCGTGGCGTCCAGGCCGTAGACCGCGTTGTTCTCCGTGGCCGCGATGACGGTCTGGCCCACCACGAGCGGCTGCGCGTACACCTGCCCGTTCAGAGCGGTGGAGAACAGCTTGCCGAAGTTGGTGGACCCGACGGCCGCCGGGGAGAGGGCGCTCTCGTTGCTGTCCCACCCGGTGCGCATGCTGTCCTGGTCCACGGTGCCGACGTCCGCGGAGGCCGTCGTCGTCCCGGCGAGCAGCGCCGCACCCGCGAGCGCTCCTGCCAGCAGGGCGGCGATGGCCCTTCGGGGCGCGTGGACCGTGCCGCGCCGGGCACGGTGCCGGCCGCGGATCCGTGGGTTTCCGATGGGCTCCATGAGCAGGCTCCCCTACCCTCGCCGCCGCTGGCGGGGTGCCCGCGGCGTGATAGAAGGAGCGTAAAAATTGGGGCCCATGGGGCGCCCGAGTAATCCGTACCCGTCTTTCCGGGTACTCCGTGGGCCCCTACTCGGGGGATTTCGGACCGGGTACGCAGGGTCCGGCGAGGGGGCCACTGGCGGGGTACTCGGCTGCGGCGGAGCGCACTACGGGTGCCGGTGGGGTCCGGGCAGAGGAAAAGCCCGGCCGGCCCGCGATTCCGCGGGCCGGCCGGGCTTCCGGGGCGGTCACACCATGGTGAGTACCATGCCCGGATCGGCGAGGACGGCGCCGACGTCCGCGAGGAACCTGGAGGCCTGCTCGCCGTCGACGAGGCGGTGGTCGAAGGAGAGCGAGAGCGTCATGACCTGGCGCAGCGCGACCTCTCCGCCATGCTCCCAGGGGAGCCTGCGGACCTGGCCCATGGCGAGGATGGCGGCCTCGCCGGGGTTCAGGATGGGCGTGCCGGCATCGATCCCGAAGACCCCGATGTTGGTGATCGAGATGGTCCCCCCGAACAGGTCCGCCGGCGCGGTGCGGCCCTCCCGCGCCGTCGCAGCGAGGTCAGAGATTGCCCCGGCGAGGTCCGCGAGCGAGAGCTCCTGCGCGTCCTTGATGTTCGGCACCATGAGCCCCCGGGGCGTGGCGGCCGCGATGCCGAGGTTCACGTAGTGGTACTGGACGATCTCCTGGGCCCCCTCGTCCCAGCGCGTGTTGAGCGACGGGCTCCGGCGCAGCGCGATGAGCACTGCCTTGGCGACGAGCGTGAGCGGGGTGATCTTCTGGCCCGCGAAGGCGCGGTTCTCGCGCAGCCGCCCGATGAGCTCCATCGCCGGGGTGACGTCCACCGTGAGGAACTCGCTCGCGTGGGGGGCGGTGAACGCGCTCGCGACCATCGCGGCCGCCGTGTGCTTGCGCACGCCCCTGATCGGGGTCCGGGATTCGCGGACGACGCCGGCGGCCGGCGGTGCGGCCGGCGCGCCTGCCGCCGGGGCGGCCGAGAGGCTGCTGTCCGGGGCCGTGCCGGCCGCACCCGTGCCGATCGAGGCGAGCACGTCGTCGCGGGTGATGAGGCCGCGCGGGCCGGTGCCCTCGAGGTCCGCGAGGTCCACCCCGAGGTCCTTGGCCAGCTTGCGGACGGGAGGGGTGGACCGGGGGCGCTCCGCGGGGGCGGGCCTCGGCTCCGCTGCTGCGTCCCCACCGGGTGCTGCGTCTTCGCTGGGCGCTGCGTGCCCGGTGCGCTCCGCTGGGCTCGGCGGCCGCCCCGCAGTCGGCGCCTGCCCCACCACGGTCAGGCGCGCGCGGCGCGCGGGCCGGGCCCCGGTCTCCGGCATGGCGCCGTAGCCGACGAGCGTCGCCTGGCGCCGGGGCGCCTCCCCCGCTGCGTCCGAGGATGTCGGCGCGCCGGCAGCGGCTGGCGCGCGGCCGGCGTCGGCCGCCACCTCGAACTCGGCAATCGGCGCGCCGACGGCCACGACGTCCCCCGGCTCGGCGAGCAGCGCGGTGACGGTACCGGTGTACGGGCTCGGGAGCTCGACGACAGCCTTGGCCGTCTCGACCTCGCCGATGACCTGGTTGAGGCGCACGGAGTCGCCCACGGCGACGCGCCAGGACACGATCTCGGACTCGGTGAGGCCCTCGCCCAGATCCGGGAGGAGGAAGGGCCGCGTCACGGAGCCCGCGCCCTGGTCGGCCGTGGCCGCGCTCACGCGTCCTCCTCCATGCCGCTGAGGGAGTTGGGCCTGTCCAGGGCGCGGTCCACGCCGTCGAGGATGCGGTCCAGGTCGGGCAGGTGGTGGAACTCGAGCTTGGACGGCGGGTAGGGCACGTCGAAGCCGGTCACCCGCACGGGGGCATGCTCGAGGTGGTAGAAGCACCGCTCCGTGAGCACGGCCGACAGCTCGGCGCCGAGGCCGAGGGTCTGCGAGGCCTCGTGGGCGATGACGAGCCGTCCCGTCTTCCGCACGGACGCCTCGAGCGGGCCGTAGTCCACCGGCGAGAGGGACCTCAGGTCGATCACCTCGATGGAGACCCCCTCGTCCGAGGCCGCGACCGCGGCGTCGAGGCACGTCTTCACCATCGGTCCGTAGGCGACGAGGGTGACGTCGGCGCCCTCCGCCGCGACCCGGGCGGAGCCCATGCCGAGGCCGCCGGCGCCCGGCTCGAGCGCCTCGTCGACCTCGCCCTTGTCGTGGTAGCGGCGCTTGGGCTCGAGGAACACCACGGGATCGTCGCAGGCGATGGCCTCCTGCATCATCGTGTACGCGTCCTGGGGCGTGGAGGGCGAGACGACCCGCAGCCCGGCGGTGTGCGCGAAGTACGCCTCGGGCGACTCCGAGTGGTGCTCAGGGGAGCCGATGCCTCCGCCGTAGGGCAGGCGCAGGGTGATCGGCATGGCCACCGTGCCGCGGGTGCGGTAGTGCATCTTCGAGACCTGGGAGACGATCTGGTCGAAGGCCGGGTACACGAAGCCGTCGAACTGGATCTCCACGACCGGGCGGTAGCCGCGGTAGGCCATGCCGATCGCGGTGCCCACGATGCCGGATTCCGCGAGCGGAGTGTCGATGACCCGGTGCGCGCCGAAGTCCTTCTGCAGGCCGTCGGTGATGCGGAACACCCCGCCGAGGCGGCCGATGTCCTCGCCCATCAGCACGACCTTCGGGTCGCGTTCCATGGCCTTGCGCAGGCCTGCGTTGAGCGCCTTGGCGAACGTCATCCCGGGCATCAGCGGGCCCCCTCCGTGTGTGCGCCGGCGGCGTGTCCGGCATGGTCGTCGAACCCGGCGTGGAACCGCTCGAACTGCTCGCGCTGCCGGTCCAGGGCCGCGTGCGGCCCCGCGTAGACATGCTCGAAGAGCTCCGCCGGGGCGGGATCGGGCATGTGGATGGTGGCCTCGCGCAGGGCGGCCGCGACGTCGTCGGCCTTCGCTGCGACCCGCGCCCGGACGCCCTCGTCGAGCACACCCTCGGCCTGCAGGTACGCCTCGAGCCGTGAGATCGGGTCGCGCCCGCGCCAGTCCTCGAGCTCGTTCGCGTCGCGGTACCGCGTGGGATCGTCCGCGGTGGTGTGGGCTCCCATCCGGTAGGTGACCGCCTCGATGTACGAGGGGCCGTTGCCCGAGCGGGCCCGGCCGAGGGCCTCGCGGGTCGCGGCGAGGCAGGCCAGGACGTCGTTGCCGTCGACGCGCACGCTCGGGATGCCGAAGCCCGGGGCGCGCAGCCCGATCGGCACGTGGGCCTGCACGCCCACAGGCTCCGAGATCGCCCAGTGGTTGTTCTGGCAGAAGAACACGACCGGGGCCTGGAAGCTGGCCGCGAAGACCATCGACTCGTTCACATCGCCCTGGCTCGTCGCGCCGTCCCCGAAGTAGGTGATGACGGCGGTCTCCGCGCCGTCGAACTGCACGCCCATGGCGTACCCGACGGCATGCAGCGACTGGGCGCCGATCACCACCTGCGTCGGTGCCATGTTGTGCCGGAACGGGTCCCAGCCCGCGTTCGCGGCGCCGCGCCACTGCCGCATGAGGTCCGGCAGCGGGATCCCGCGGGCATAGGCGACGGCGATCTCGCGGTAGCTGGCGAAGATGAAGTCGTCGGGTGCGACGGCGTGGGCCGAGCCGATCTGCGCGGCCTCCTGGCCGAGGAACGGCGGCCACAGGCCGAGCTGGCCCTGGCGCTGGAGGGCCGTTCCCTCGGCGTCGATGCGCCGGGCGACCACCATGTCCTCGTAGAGGGAGGCGAGCGCCTCGGGGCCGAGGTCGGCGAGGAGGCCGTCGTACCGTTCGTGGGGCCGGCGTTCGCCGTGGGGGGAGAGAAGCTGGATCGGCGAGCCGTCGTCGCCGGTCGACATCTGGTAGCTGGACACTGGGTACGCATCCCTCTCTGATCTCGGGAGGCCTGTGGGCCGCCGGGTTAATGTGACCATACTCACAACCATCAGGGGGTACAACCAATCGCGGCCGCATTGCGCAGGATGCCCAGATCGGCAGGTCCCCAGCGTGCTAGCCTGCGCACCATGCACGTCGTCGACGCCACCGATGCCCGCATCCTGCGGGCGCTGTCCGAGGATCCCCGCCGCACGGTCGTGGCGCTCGCCCAGGACCTGGGGCTCTCGCGGAACACGGTGCAGGCAAGGCTCGCGCGCCTCGAGGCGGGCCACGTGTTCCTCGGGTTCGACCGGCGCATCAATCCGGCGTCGCTCGGCTATCCCCTGCTGGCGTTCATCACGGTCCACGTCCAGCAGCGCAAGCTCGCGGAGATCACCGAGCGCATCGCCGGCATCCCCGAGGTCCTCGAGGGGCACGGCCTCACCGGCACGGCCGACCTCCTGCTCCGGGTCGTGGCCCTCGACGCGGAGGACCTGTTCAGGATCAACGGCAAGATCCTCGCCGTGGACGGCGTCGAGCGGACCGATACCGCCCTCGCGATGGGCGACCTCATACCATTCAGGATGGACCCGCTCCTCGCGAGGGGCCCCCGACCGCCCGCCTAGCGCCGAGGACTGAGCCGCCCGATGACGTTCCCCCAGCTGCCCAACCGGAGCCAGGCCCGCATGGAGCGACCCCGCGAGCCCACCGCGCAGGAGCTGTGGGCCGGCCCGGGCGGGGCCCGGCAGAAGCGCAGCCTGTGGCTGTGGATCGGGCTGGGCGTGGGCGGCGCCGCGGTCCTCCTCGCCGCGGCCGCGGCCGTGGTCCTGGCCCTCACCGTGTTCAGCCCCGGGGCCGGCATCAAGCGGGCCTCGGAGCAGATGAGCTCCGACCTCGCCTCGGGCGACCTCACCCGCGCCTACGGCGAGTTCACCCCCGCCCTCAAGGAACACCTGAGCGAGACCGAGCTCACGAGCCGGCTCACCGAGCTGCAGATCGACTCGACGTGCGCCGCGGACATCCAGCGCGCCGACTCGCTCTCCCGCGCCGGCCAGCGTCCGCGCGGCTCGTCTGCGGCAGCCGCGCGTTCGACCTCTCCTACCGGTGGGAGGGCGATCCGCTCCTGCTGGACGGGATCCGCATCCAGCCCCGCTGAGGCACGACGGCGGACGCTCGGCTCGCGCTGCCCGGAACCGCAGCGGGCGGCGGCCCCCTCCTGGGAGCCGCCGCCCGTCGTCGTGCGGGGTGGTGGGCTAGTGCGAGACCGCCTTCTCGGCGCCCACGCCGGTGAGCGAGCGGACCTCCATCTCGGCCTGCTTGGCCGGATCCTCCCGCCGCCTGTCGAGGACGGTCCCGAGCCAGCCGAGGGCGAAGGCGAGCGGGATCGAGACGATGCCCGGGTTGCTCAGCGGGAACCACGCGAAGTGCGCGCCGGGGATCATCGACGTCTTCGACCCGGAGACGACCGGCGAGAACGCGATGAGCAGGACCGCCGAGGCCAGGCCGCCGTAGATGCTCCACAGCGCCCCCTGCGTGGTGAACCTCTTCCAGAAGAGCGAGTAGAGGATCGTGGGCAGGTTGGCCGAGGCTGCCACCGCGAACGCGAGGGCCACGAGGAAGGCGACGTTCTGGCCGTTGGCGAAGATGCCGCCGACGATCGCGAAGAGGCCGATCACCACCACGGTGCGGCGGGCCACCTTCACCTCCGAGGCCGGCGTGGTCCTGCCCTTGGCGAGGACGTTGGCGTAGATGTCGTGGGCGAACGAGGCCGCCGCGGTGATGGTCAGGCCGGCCACGACCGCGAGGATCGTGGCGAATGCGACCGCCGAGATGAAGCCCAGCAGGAGCGGTCCGCCGAGCTGGAACGCGAGCAGCGGGGCCGCCGAGTTGACCCCGCCGGGGGCCTTCTTGATCGTGTCCGCGCCGATGAGCGCCGCCGCGCCGTACCCGAGCACGAGGGTGAAGAGGTAGAAGGCGCCGATGATCCAGATCGCCCACACGACCGACTTGCGGGCCTCCTTCGCCGTCGGCACGGTGTAGAAGCGCATGAGCACGTGGGGCAGGGCCGCGGTGCCGAGGACGAGCGCGAGGCCGAGCGAGACGAAGTCGAGCTTGGAGGTGCCGTCCTTGCCGTACGCCAGGCCCGGGTTGAGCAGCTTCTCGCCGCCCGCGCCGGCGGTGTGGACCGCGCTGTCCAGCAGGGCGGAGAGGTTGAAGCCGTTGATCGCCAGCACCATGATCGTCATGACGAAGGCGCCCGCGATGAGCAGGATGGCCTTGATGATCTGCACCCAGGTGGTGCCCTTCATGCCGCCGAGGAGCACGTACATGATCATGAGCGCGCCGACCACGGTGATGACGACGGCCTGGCCGCCCCAGTCGGAGATGCCCAGGAGCAGCGCGATCAGGCCCCCGGCCCCCGCCATCTGGGCCAGGAGGTAGAAGAAGCACACCGCGAGGGTCGAGATCGCGGCCGCGATGCGCACGGGGCGCTCGCGGAGGCGGAACGCCAGGACGTCGGCCATGGTGAACTTGCCGGTGTTCCGCAGGAGCTCGGCGACGAGCAGGAGCGCGACGAGCCAGGCCACGAGGAAGCCGATCGAGTAGAGGAACCCGTCGTAGCCGTTGACGGCGATCGCGCCGGTGATGCCCAGGAACGAGGCGGCGGAGAGGTAGTCGCCCGAGATGGCGGTGCCGTTCTGGCCGCCGGTGAAGGACCGGCCGCCGGCGTAGTAGTCGGCAGCGGTCTTGTTGTTCCTGCCGGCCCGGATCACGATCACGATCGTGACGGCCACGAACAGGGCGAAGATCGACATGTTGAGCCAGGTGCTGCTCTGCAGGCTTGCGGCGACGTTCATCGGGTGCTCTCCTCCTCGCGGCCCGCGGCGTGGGCCTCCGGCGACGCCTCGCCGCGCTCGATCTCCCCGCGCTCGATCTCGCCGCGGATGGCCTCCGCTGCCGGATCGAGCTTCTTGTTGGCGTGGTGGACGTACCAGGCGGTGATGCCGAACGTGGTCACGAACTGCGCCAGGCCGAGCACGAGGCCGACCGTGATGCTGCCGGCCAGCTTGATCGACATGAAGTCGTGCGCGTAGTCCGCCAGCAGGACGTACAGGAAGTACCAGAGCAGGAACGCTCCGGCGATCGGGAACACGAAGCTGCGGTGGCTCGCGCGCAGCGCGCGGAACTCGTCGCTGGCCTGGACCAGCTGGAAGTCCGGATGCGGGGCCGTGCCGGCCCTCGCGTCCCGGGGGGCGTCGTTGCCCATGGGTCCTCCTGAGGTTGGCCGGCGCGGGTGCCCGGCAGGTGCGTGATGCACATCACTTTTGCGCCCCTCGGGAGCCTCCAGCCAGAGCCCCGCCGCGGGCAAGCGCCGAGCGGCCGCCTGCCTGCGCCGAACGGCGCCGCGCCCACGCCGAGCGGCTGCGGGGTGCGGGGTGCGGCTAGCCTTGCATCATGTCTCCCGACACCCTCACGCTCGCGGTGCTGGCCCTCGTGCTGGCCGCGGGAGTGGCCGTGGGCGCCGTCGCGTGGCGGACGTGGGGAGGCCGCCGGGAGTTCGGCAGCGACGCCGAGCGGGCCAGCTACACGATCCTGCACTCGGCCGCCCAGGCAGGCCGGTCCCTGCGCGGGGGCCTCGGCCCCGAGGGCGCAGCGAAGGCCGCGCACCACCTCCGCTCCATGCTCGGCGCCCCCGCGCTGGCCCTGACCGACGATTCCCGCCTGCTCGCCTGGGACGGCGAGAGCCCGGCGCATGCGGGGGCGGTGATGGCCCTGGCCGCGAAGACGCTTGCCCACGGACGCGCCCGCGTGGCGGACGCCGACGAGCTCGACTGCTCGGCGGTGGGCTGCGCCGAGGCGGACTGCCGGCTGCGCGGAGCAGTCGTCGCACCCGTCCGCGCCGGAACCCGCGTGATCGGGACCGTCGTGGCCTTCTCCCCCTCCGCGGGCGCCGGACTCGTGCGGGCCACGCGCGAGGTGGCGGACTGGGTGGCCACGCAGGCCGAGCTCGCCGAGCTGGACAGGTCCCGGACGCTGCTCATGGAGGCCGAGGTGCGCGCGCTGCGGGCGCAGATCAGCCCGCACTTCATCTACAACGCGCTCACCGCGATTGCCTCGTACATCCTCACCGATCCGGCACGGGCGCGGGAGCTCGTCGTCGAGTTCGCCGACTTCACCCGGTACTCGTTCCGCCGGCACGGCGACTTCACAACGCTCGCGGAGGAGCTGAAGAGCATCGACCAGTACCTCCTGCTCGAGCGGGCCCGCTTCGGCGAACGGCTCCAGGTGAGCCTGCGCATCGCTCCGGAGGTCCTCGGCGTGCCCATCCCCTTCCTGAGCCTCCAGCCGCTCGTCGAGAATGCGGTGCGCCACGGCCTCGAGGCCCGGGAGGGAACGGGCCACATCAGCATCACCGCCGAGGACTCCCCGCACGAGGCGCTCGTGCAGATCGAGGACGACGGCGCGGGCATGGACCCGGAGCGGCTCCGCGAGGTCCTCGCGGGCCGCGCCGGCGGGATCCACGTGGGCCTGCGGAACGTGGACGCCCGGCTGCGGCAGGTGTACGGCGACGACCACGGCCTCGTCATCGAGACCGCCCCCGGACACGGCACGCTCGTGACCCTGCGCATCCCCAAGTCGCAGCCGGAGCACGTGGTGCGGCCACCGATAGACTCAGCAGCATGATCAGTGCCCTCGTCGTCGACGACGAGCTGCCGGCGGTGCAGGAGCTGACGTACCTGCTGGGCCGCGACGACCGCGTCGGCGCCATCCACTCGGCGACCTCCGGGACCGGGGCCCTCAAGGTCCTCGAGCGCGAGGAGGTCGACGCCCTCTTCCTCGACATCCACATGCCCGGCTTGAGCGGGCTGGAGCTGGCCAGGGTGATCGCCCGCTTCGCCGCACCGCCCGCCGTCGTCTTCGTCACCGCCGACGACGACCACGCCCTCGAGGCGTTCGACCTCGCCGCCGCCGACTACCTCCTCAAGCCCGTGCGGCCCGAGCGGCTCGAGCGGTGCGTGGGGCGCATCGTCGAAGCACGCGAGGGGGCGCGCGGCGCCCAGACGGACGCGCCCGAGGTCATCACGGTCGAGCAGGGCGGAGTCACCCGGATGATCCGCCGGGACGACGTGGCCTTCGTGCAGGCCCAGGGCGACTATGCGCGCCTGCACACGCCCGAGGGCACCTACCTCGTGCGGGTCCCGCTGACGGACCTCGAGCGGCAGTGGGGCGCCGCCGGCTTCGTGCGGATCCACCGTTCCTACCTCGTGGCCATGGACGCCGTGCAGCAGCTGCGGCTCGGCGGCCCGCAGCCGACCGTGCTGGCCGGCGGCTCGGAGCTCCCCGTGAGCCGGCGCTGCCTGCCCGGGCTGCGCGAGCGGCTCGCCGCGGGCCGGATCCGGCCGCGGCCGTGACGGCTCCCGGGGCCGGAGACCGGCGCATCGACCGCTCGCGGCGGGTGCGCGTGACCGCGCCCGCCTCGAGCGCCGCCAGGGCCCCCCGCACGCCGCCGCTCTCGCGGGAGGTGGCCGAGCAGTCGGAGCTCGGCGGCGTGGTGCTGCGCTCCCTCCTGCGCTCCCAGTTCCGTCTGGCGGCACTCGTCGCTGGGGCCTTCCTCACCGCGGTGGCCGCGCTCTGGATCCTCTCGGAGGCCGCCGGGGACCTGCCGTGGCTGCCGGGGGTCACCCTCGTGTGGCTGCTGATCGGCGCCCTGCCCTACCCGGCCGCCCTCGTCGCCGCGGTGGCCTACTACCGGGCCGCGAACCGCACGGAGCAGCGCTACGCCGAACTCCTCGAGGACCACCCGTGACGCCGGCCATCGGCCTCGCGGCCCTCGGCGCCGTGGCTGCCGCCACCGTCCTCGTGGGCTTCTACGGGCTGCGGATCTCCCGCACGACCAGCGACTTCTACGTCGCCTCCCGCACGGTGCCCCCCTGGTGGAACGCGTCCGCCATCGGCGGGGAGTACCTCTCGGCGGCGAGCTTCCTGGGCGTGGCGGGGCTCATCATGGTCAGCGGGTCGCAGGCCCTGTGGTACCCGGTGGGCTACACCGCCGGCTTCCTCATGCTCCTGCTGTTCGTCGCCGCGCCCCTGCGCCGCTCCGGTGCGTACACGATCCCCGACTTCACCGCCGCCCGGCTCGGCTCGCTCGCGGCCCGGCGCACCACGAGCGTCCTGGTGGTCCTGATCGGCTGGCTCTACATCATCCCGCAGCTGCAGGGGGCTGCGCTCGCGGTGCGGATCACCACCGGGCTGCCCGGCTGGGCGGGCTCGGCGGCCGTGGTCGCCGTCGTCGTCCTCGCGGTCATGCTCGGCGGCATGCGCTCGATCACGTTCGTGCAGGCGTTCCAGTTCTGGCTCAAGCTCGCGTGCCTCGCCGTCCCTGCGGTGTTCCTGGCGCTGCTGGTCGCCGGCCGCGGGCTGCCAGCGGCGGCCGGCTCCGAAGGACTCGCGGCCCTCTCCGCCGCGCCGGGGACGTCCGACGGCGGCTACCGCACCTTCTCGCTGCTGCTCGCCCTGCTCTTCGGGACGCTGGGGCTCCCCCACGTCCTCGTCCGCTTCTACACCAACCCGGACGGGGTCACGGCCCGGAGGACCACCGTGATCGTGCTCGGGCTGCTGACGGTGTTCTACATCTTCCCCACCGCCGTGGGCCTCATTGGCCGGATCGCAGCACCCGACCTCGCCTCGCAGGGGGACGCCCTGGCGATCCTCCTGCCCGAGCGGCTGCTCGCCGGCCCACTCGGGACCGCGCTCTCGGCGCTCGTGCTCGCCGGCGCGATGGCCGCCTTCCTGTCCACGACCTCGGGGCTGCTCGTCTCGGTGGCGGGGGTCATCAGCCAGGAGCTGTTCGGAGGCAGCGTGCGCGGCTTCAGGACGGCCGCGGCGTTCTCGGCCCTCGTTCCACTCCTCCTGGCGCTGGGCCTGGGCGGCCAGGGCCTCGCGGGGAGCGTGGGGCTCGTCTTCGCCTTCACGGCCTCGACCATCTGCCCCCTGCTCGTGCTGGGCATCTGGTGGCGGCGTCTGACCCCGGCGGGCGCCATCGCCGGGATGACCGTCGGGGCCGTTGCCTGCGGCGGGGCGCTCGTGGCCTCCGCCGCCCTCGGCGCGGGCGTCTGGGGCGACGCTGCGCGCGCCTCGGCCGTGGCCGTCGCGTGCGCCCAGCCGGCCGCCTGGACCGTGCCGCTCGCGTTCGCCGTGATGATCGTCGTCTCGCGCGCGAGCAGGCGCAGCGTCCCGCGGGGCGCGGACCGCTTCCTCGTGCGGCTCCACTCCCCCGAGCCGCGCTGAGGCGCCCCGGCAGCGTGCGGCGGGCGGCCGGCGTCGTGCGTCTAGTCGATGGCGGCGATGAGCTCGACGGCGCGGTCGAGGAAGGCATCCACCTGCGTCTCCTCGTAGCCCTCCTGGCCCGTGACGGTGCGGAACACCGCCGTGCGCACCTCGTCCGCCGTCATCGGCGAGCCGTGCTCGAGGTAGTCGAGGAGCCGCACGCACAGGCTGTCGACGTCCTCGACGTGGTAGCTGGGGGCCTTCGGGCTCGACGGGCGGCGGAACCGCTCGCCGTCGGCGCGCACAAGCCGGCCGCGGAGGACCCCGGCGAGCTGTCCGATCTCGCGCAGCCAGACGTCCTCGCCCGAATGCTGGATCAGCTCGTCCCGCTCCCGCCGGGCGAAGGCGTCCTCGAGGCGGTCCAGGGCGGCGTCGACCTCGGTGGCGTCGTAGCCGCCGCGCACGGCGTCGAACGAGACCGTCCGGACGTCGTGGCTCGTCACCACCGGTGCGGACCGGTCCTCGAGGAAGTCCCGCGCCGCCGACATGAACTTCTCAACCTGCTTGGGGCTGTAGCCCAGGTCGCTGCGGCCGACCCGATCGAACCCTGCCGCCGCGCTGTCCTCGGTGTGCGCCACGTGTGTGCGTCCTCTCTGGAGTGCTCGAAAGACCATCATGGGAACCTGCCGGCTAGGAGCTCGGCAGGAGACTGAAGACGAGGAACGCCGCCGGGGTGGCGAAGAGGATCGAATCGAGGCGATCCATCATGCCGCCGTGGCCCGGCAGGATGCTGCTCATGTCCTTGATCCCCAGCTCGCGCTTGACCATGGACTCGGCGAGGTCGCCGGCGGTCGCGGCGCCCACCATGACGACCGCGAGCACGAGGCCTTCCCACCACGGCCGGCCCAGCAGGAGGACCGCCCCGAGCACGCCGACGGCCATCGCCCCGCCCACCGAACCGGCGAAGCCCTCCCAGGACTTCTTCGGGCTGATCTTGGGGGCCATCGGGTGGCGGCCGAGGCTCGCCCCCACGATGTAGCCGAACGTGTCATTGGCCACGACGAGCAGGAGGGTCAGCGCGAGCTCGAGGGTGGCGGGGGGCACCGCGCCGCTCTGCCACAGGCCGAGGCCCGGGGGCGGCGTGGTGGCGTGCAGCGGGAGCACCGCGTACCCGAGGAGGAAGGGGATCCACAGGACCACGAAGACGCCCGCGAAGACGCCCCGCGCTGCCCCCGCGGGGTGCTCGAGGCTCTGCCACAGGAGCACCGCCGCGCTGCTGGCGAGGAGGGCGAACAGCTGCGCCTCCTGCCCGCCGAAGTAGGCCGTGGCGGGGATCGCCACCGCCGCCGCCAGCACCGGCACGACCGGGATCCGGGTCCCGTGCGTCTCGAGCGCGCGGTACACCTCCCAGACACCCAGCAGGGCCGCGGAGACGGCGATCAGCACGAAGCCCAGGGGCCACAGGAACAGGCCCGCGAGCAGGATGATGAGCAGGGCGAGGCCCACCGAGATGGCGGCGGGCAGGTTCCGGCCGGCCCGCGAGAGCGGCTTGGGCTTGCGGTCGCGGCGCAGTCCGGGGAGCCCGCCCCCCGGCACGTGTCCGTCTGAGGAGGGGGGCCCCGGGCTCGGTGCGTCGGGCTGGGGCTCGCTCATCAGACTTCGAGCAGCTCGGCTTCCTTGCGCTTGACGAGGTCTTCGACCGCATCGACGTGCTTCTTGGTCAGCGAGTCGAGCTCCTTCTCGCCGCGCACGCCGTCGTCCTCGCCGACCTCGCCGTCCTTGACGAGCTTGTCGAGGGACTCCTTGGCCTTCCGGCGGATGCTGCGGATCGAGACCTTGGCGTCCTCGCCCTTGCCCTTGACGATCTTCACGTACTCCTTGCGGCGCTCCTGGGTGAGCTCGGGCAGGACCACGCGGATCACGTTGCCGTCGTTGGACGGGTTGGCGCCGACCTCGGAGTCGCTGAGCGCCTTCTCGACGTCGCGCAGGGCGCTCTTGTCGTACGGGGTGATGAGGATCGTGCGGGCGTCCGAGACCTGGAAGGAGGCCAGCTGCTGCAGCGGCGTGGGCGTGCCGTAGTAGTCCACCATGACCTTCGCGTACAGCGCGGGGTTGGCGCGGCCCGTCCGGATCGACGCGAAGTCCTCCTTGGCCACCTCGACCGCCTTCTCCATCTTCTCGGTGGCTTCGAGCAGGGTCTCTTCGATCACGTCGCACTCCTTGTGGACTTCGTTTGCAGCGTACGGCGGGGGCCGGGCGCGCGGCGCCGGCCCCCGCCGTCGGGGACTAGGAACATCCTAGCCGCATGTAGGCGGCGCTCAGACGGTCACGCGGGTGCCGAGGTGCTCGCCGCGGATCGCCTTGGTGACGTTGCCCTCGCCCTCCATGCCGAACACGACCATGTCGAGCCGGTTGTCCTTGCACATGGTCATGGCCGTCTGGTCCATGACCCGGATGTCCCGGCGCAGGGCCTCGTCGTAGGTGAGGTGCTCGAGCTTGACCGCCGAGGGGTCCTTCTTGGGGTCCGCGGTGTACACGCCGTCGACCCCGCTCTTGGCCATGAGCACCTCGTCGGCATGGACCTCGAGGGCCCGCTGCGCGGCGACGGTGTCCGTGGAGAAGTAGGGCAGGCCTGCCCCGGCACCGAAGATCACGACGCGCCCCTTCTCCATGTGCCGGATGGCGCGGCGCGGGATGTAGGCCTCGGCGACCTGTCCCATGGTGATGGCGCTCTGCACGCGGGTCTCGACCCCGGCCTGCTCGAGGAAGTCCTGGAGCGCCAGGCAGTTCATGACGGTGCCGAGCATGCCCATGTAGTCCGCACGCGAGCGGTCCATGCCGGAGAGGGAGAGCTCGGCGCCGCGGAAGAAGTTGCCGCCGCCCACGACGATGGCGATCTCCACCTCGTCGACTGCCGCGGCGATCTGCTCGGCCACGCCGCGCACGGTCCCGGGGTCGACGCCGAGCTTGCCGCCGCCGAACACCTCCCCGGAGAGCTTGAGCAGGACGCGGCGGCGGTGCGGCTGCGGGTCGTCGACGAGCGCGGCGGCCTCGGCCGCGTCGGGCAGGGATTCGTCAGTGGAGGGGATAGTGGGGTCGGCGGTCGTTACGGATTCCATGGATGTGTCCCCTCGTGTGGAGCGTCTGGGCTGGAGCCTGCGTCTAGAGTAGCGGCACTTGCGTAAGGCCTGCGCGGCGGCGGCCACAGCAAAGGGGCGGCCACCGAAGTGGCCGCCCCTCTGGTGCGCGTACTAGGCGCCGACGCGGAAGCGGGCGAACGCGGTCGCCTCGACACCGGCCTCGGACAGCACCTGTCCGACGGACTTCTTGGCATCCTTGGCGAACGCCTGGTCAACCAGGACCTCGCCCTTGTAGAAGCCGGTCACGCGGCCTTCCACGATCTTCGACAGGGCAGCCTCGGGCTTGCCCTCGGCCTTGGCGGTCTCCTCGGCGATGCGGCGCTCCGACTCGACGAGGTCGGCCGGGACGTCCTCGCGGCGGAGGTAGTTCGGGGCCATCGCGGCCACGTGCACGGCGACGTCGTGCGCGGCAGCATCGGCGGCCTCGCCCTGGCCGTTGACGGCGAGCAGGACGCCGACCTGGGCCGGGAGGTCCTTCGACGTCTTGTGGAGGTAGGCGTCGACCGTGGCGCCCTCGACGCGGGCGATGCGGCGGACGGCGACCTTCTCGCCGAGGACCGCGCCCTCTTCGACGACGTACTCGCCCAGCGGCTTGCCGTCGACGTCGGCGGCCAGGAGGGCCTCGAGGTCGGCAGCGCCCGAGGCGACAGCGGTGGCGAGCACCTTGTCGGCGAGCTCGATGAACTTGGCGGACTTGGCCACGAAGTCGGTCTCGCAGTTGACCTCGACCATGACGCCGACGCCGTTCTCGACCTTGGCGGCCACGAGGCCCTCGGCGGTGGAGCGGCCCTCGCGCTTGGTGGCGCCCTTGAGCCCCTTGATGCGGATGATCTCGACGGCCTTCTCGGCGTCGCCGTTGGCCTCGTCAAGAGCCTTCTTGACGTCCATCATGCCGGCGCCGGTGCGCTCGCGCAGGGCCTTGATGTCAGCGGCGGTGTAGTTCGCCATATGAACCCCTCGTCTCGTATGTTCTGCAGGTCTTTCCGCCAGCAGGATGGCTGCCCCGTCGGGGCGGCCATCCTGCCGGCGGCCTCCGGGTCCCTCAGGACCCCGGAGAGGGTCTTGGTCGAGTTAGTTCGTGCCCTCGGCAGACTGCTCGGCAGCGGCGGGAGCCTCGGCCGGCGCCTCGGCGGGGGCCTCGGCAGCAGCCGGAGCCTCAGCAGCCGGCACCTCAGCGGCCGGAGCCTCGGCGGCAGCCGGGGCCTCGGCCTTCTCGCCCTCGAGGAGCTCGCGCTCCCACTCGGCGAGCGGCTCGGCCTGCGTGCCCTCGGACCCGGAGCCGCGGTTCTGGCGGGCGATGAGGCCCTCGGCCACGGCGTCGGCGACGACGCGCGTGAGGAGGTTCACGGAGCGGATCGCGTCGTCGTTGCCCGGGATCGGGAAGTCGACCTCGTCGGGATCGCAGTTCGTGTCGAGGATGGCCACGACCGGGATGCCGAGCTTCTTGGCCTCGTCGACCGCGAGGTGCTCCTTCTTCGTGTCCACGATCCAGAGGAGGGACGGAGTGCGGGAGAGGTTGCGGATGCCGCCGAGGGTCTTCTCGAGCTTGTCCTTCTCGCGCTGGAGGATGAGGAGCTCCTTCTTGGTGTGGCCCGAGCCGGCCACGTCCTCGAAGTCGATCTCCTCGAGCTCCTTGAGGCGCTGGATGCGCTTGGCAACCGTGGAGAAGTTGGTGAGCATGCCGCCCAGCCAGCGCTGGTTGACGTACGGCTGGCCGACGCGGGTCGCCTGCTCGGCAATGGCCTCCTGGGCCTGCTTCTTGGTGCCGACGAAGAGCACGGTGCCGCCGTGGGCAACCGTGGCCTTGACGAACTCGAAGGCGCGGTCGATGAACGACAGCGACTGCTGGAGGTCGATGATGTAGATGCCGTTGCGCTCGGTGAGGATGAAGCGCTTCATCTTCGGGTTCCAGCGGCGGGTCTGGTGGCCGAAGTGGACACCGCTGTCGAGCAGCTGGCGCATGGTAACGACGGGCATGCCGACGCTCCTTCCGGCAGGTCTTTCTCCGAGGGCGACCTCTGGGTACGCCCTTGCCCCTGCCATAGTTGACGGTTACTGACGACGACGGCCGGGTGGCCGTCCGTCCCTGGCATCCCCTGCCTGCCCTACCGCAGTCGCGGACCGATGGGCGGGCAGTGCCCCTCCCCCGGCATGCACCGGCCGGGCCGGAGCTTGAGGGAGACGGGCGCTGGATGCGCGGAGTCGGCTTCCTCCCCCGCAGCCGGCCCGGTCGTGGCAGAGCACCCAATCCGGCACAGCAAAGCGGGCTCGAAAGCCGCGGTTCTCAGTGTACTACAGCGCGACACGCCCGGAGGCGGCGGCCGGCGGCCCGGCGCTGCCGCGTCCGGGGCGGACAGCACCCCCACAGCTCCGGTCTCAACTCGGGTCGTCCACATAGGCGTCCGGGGCCCTGCCCGGGCCTGGCCGCCTCCGACATCCTGAGGTCATGGATACCTCCCCCCGGTCAGCCCGCGCACTGGTGCCCGTTCGCCTGGCGGCGGCCCTGGCCCTCGTGGGGGCGCTGCTGGCACCGCTGGGCCAGGCGGCGTCCGGGGCGCCCCTGGCGGACCCTGCCCCGGAGACGGGCTGGACCTGGCCGCTCACGCCGCGGCCCGCCGTCGCCCGCCCCTTCGACCCTCCGCCCCGCCCGTGGCTGTCCGGACACCGCGGCGTCGACCTGGCTGCGGCGCCCGGGACGCCGGTCCGGGCGCCGCAGGCGGGAACGGTGGCCTTCAGCGGCTGGGTGGTGGACCGCCCGGTCGTGACCGTGGACCACGGCGGCGGCCTGCGCAGCAGCTTCGAGCCGGCCGAGGCCATGGTCCCGGTCGGCTCCGCCGTGGCGCGGGGCGAGCAGTTCGGGGTGGTCTCGGGCTCGGGCTCGGGGGCAGGCTCGGGGGCAGCGCACTGCGCCGACGGCCCCTGCCTGCACTGGGGAGTCCGCCGAGGGGACGACTACGTGGACCCGCTCGCGTTCATCGAGGACCGCCGCCCCTCGGTGCTCCTCCCGTGGGCCGCCCCACCGTGAGCCCCCGGGCGCCAGGGCTCCTCCCGGTCAGACGATCGCGGAGATGCCCGTGATCGCGCGGCCCGTGACGAGGGTGTTGATCTCGTGGGTGCCCTCGTAGGAGTAGATGGCCTCGGCGTCGGCGAACACCTTGGCCATGCCGAAGTCGCTCACGATCCCATTGCCGCCGAGGAGGCTCCGGCCGATCGCCACGCTCTCGCGCATCCGCGCCGTGGTGAACGCCTTCGCGAGGGCGGACTGCTCGTCCCGGGCGTGCCCCGCATCCTCGAGCTGGGCAAGCCTGACCATCATGCCCAGCGAGCTCACCACGTTGCCGAGGATGGTCACGAGCTGGTCCTGGACGAGCTGGAACGAGGCGATGGGCCGGCCGAACTGCTCGCGCTCGACCGCGTAGCGTCGCGCCACGTCGAAGGCCGCGAGCTGCTGGCCTACGGCCTGCCAGGCGACCGCGAGGCGGGTGACCTTGAGGACCTTGTTCGTGTCCCGGAAGCTGTTGGCGTGGGCGAGCTTGAACTCGGACGGAACGCGGACGTCCTCGAGGGTGATGTCCGCGTTCTGCACGGTGCGCAGCGCGATCTTGTTCTCGATCTTGGTGGCGCGGTAGCCGGGCAGCGCGGTGTCCACGAGGAAGCCCTTGACCTGGTCGTCCGCGACGTCTCGGGCGAAGACGACGACCCAGTCCGAGAAGGTCGCGTTGCCGATCCACCGCTTGGCCCCGTTGAGCACCCACGCGTCGCCCTCCCGGCGCGCCGTGGTCCGGGTGCCGCCGGCCACGTCGGAGCCGCCGAGGGGCTCGGTGAGCGCGAAGGCCCCGATCTTCTCGAGCGTGTAGGCCTCGGGGAGCCACTTCGCCTTCTGCTCCTCGGAGGCGAGGAGCTCGAGCGAGCCGGTGAAGAGGCCGTCGTGGACCCCCATGAACGTGGCGATCGAGGCGTCGGCCCGCGTGAACTCGGCGTGCAGGAGGCCAGCGAGGAGGCTTGAGTGCCCCTGCCTGCGGATGGGGCTCATCACGTCGAGCTCGGCCAGGCGGGGGACGAGCTCGTGCGGGAACTCGGCACGGTTCCAGCAGTCGACCGCGATCGGGGTGACCTCGCGGCCCAGCCACTCGCGGACCTCGTGGAGGCGGTCGCGCTCCTTGTCGGCCAGCAGGGCCTCGAAGGAGTAGAAGTCGCCGTCGGCGTAGGGAAGGTCGGCCGCGCTGCGGTGCTGGGGCATGGGGTCTCCCGGTCATGATGCTACTGGTGGGTAACTACTGATCAGTAACATACGCTGCCGACCCAGTTCCCACAACACCCCTGGCGGTCCCGCGGGACGGCGAAGGCCCGGAACCATGGCTGGCTCCGGGCCTCCTGGGGTAGGGCGTGTGGGACTTGAACCCACGACCAAGGGATTATGAGTCCCCTGCTCTGACCGGCTGAGCTAACGCCCCCCGTCCCGCGCGGGACCATCTCATCCTACTGGCAGACCGGACTGGGCCTCCGCTCAGGCCAGGTCGCCGCCCAGGTCCGTCCCGCGGTAGAGGGCCTCGAAGGTGTCGAGCGTGGCCTTGAGGCCGTGCTTCTGCACCATGCGGTGGCTCTCCGCGCCCATGCGGGCCAGCTCCTGTGCCGGCTGGCCCAGCACGGCGGTGATCTTCGAGGCGAGGTCGTCGGCATCGTTGGGTCGGAAGAGGTAGCCGTTCTCGCCGTCGGCCACGAGGTGCGGCAGGGCCATCGCGTCGGCCAGGACCACGGGGGTCGAGGCGCTCATCGCCTCGAGCGTGACGAGGGACTGGAGCTCGGCGGTGCCAGGCATGCAGAAGAGGTCGGCCCGCAGGTAGGCGAGCCGGAGCTCGTCATCGGGGGCGAGCCCGAGGAAGCGCACGCGGTCGCGCACGCCGAGGCTGTCCACGAGCTTCTCGAGCGAGGGGCGCACCTCTCCCCCGCCGACGATCTCGAGGTGCACGTCGAGCTCGGCGGGCGTCTTCGCGATGGCCCTGATCAGCACGTCTACGTGCTTCTCCTCGGCCAGCCGGCCGGCGAACAGCACCGTCGGGTACGGGTTCTTCTGGACGGTCTCGTCCGGCCGCGGCTCGTAGGCCGCGATGTCGATGCCGTTGGAGAGCGGGAGGACCTCGGTCAGGAACGCATGGTCGTGCATCGCCTTCGCCGCGAGCGGCGTGGGGGTCGTGACGACGTCGGCCTGGCCCATGACCTTGCCCATGTCCTTCCACGACTGCCGGCCGACGATGTCGATGAACCACTGCGGGAAGGGCAGGAAGGGGTTGAGGTTCTCCGGCATGAAGTGGTTCGTCGCGACCACGCGGATGCCGCGCCGGACCGCCTCGTACAGGACGTGCTCGCCGATCATGTAGTGGCTCTGGATGTGCACGACGTCCGGCTGGACGTGGTCGAAGAGGAGCGCGATCTCCTTCTTGACCTCCCAGGGGAACACGATGCGCCAGTACTCGTGGGTGGGCACCGAGTGGGAGCGGAGGCGGTGGACGACGGCCTCCGGGCGCACTTCGGTGAAGCTCTTGCCCTTGTCAGAACGAACCGCGGCGACGTGCACGTTGTGCCCGCGGGCCGTCATGCCCTTGGCGAGCCGGTAGCCGAACTGCGCGGCGCCGTTGACGTGCGGCGGGTAGGTGTCGGCGCCGATGAGGATCGTCAGCGGCTTGCTGGTCAGGTCCGTGTCGGGGTCAGGCAGTGTCACGAGGGCTCTCCTGGTCGGGCGGGCCGGCGGTTCCGGCCCGCGGTGCCGGCGGCGGGCGGGTGCATCAGCCGGCGTGGGAACGTGCATCGGGCCCGGATCCTCCCCGGAGCTCGCGGGCGGCGTCCTTCCTCCGCTTCGCGACCTCGGGGTGGTGCCGGGACAGGGCAATGACCCCCACGATAGCAACGACGGCGGCCACGACCATGGACAGTGCGAGCACGGGCGGCACATCGGGACGCAGCTCACCCAGGATGGTGATGCCGATCGCGATGCCCACGATCGGGTCGACAACCGTCAGCCCCGCGATCACCAGGTCGGGAGGACCGGAGGAGTAGGCATTCTGGACGAACCACGAACCCAGTCCGCCGGCCGCCGCGATGGCGACGACCGAGTACCACTGGACGTTGAGCAGGAACTGGCCGTTGGCAGCGAGGAGGTCGCGGCCGATGATCCGGGTCAGGACCGCGACGAAGCCGAACAGCACGCCCGCCCCGAGGATGTAGACGAACGCCCCGAGCCGGTGCCGGAACATGGCCGCCAGCGAGCCGAAGATCCCGACCGCGAGGGCGAGCAGCAGCACAATCGTGAGCTCGGCGTCCGGGCCGACATGGTGGTTCTCGACGGTCGCGTTGACGGCCAGGAGGACGAAGAGGGCCGAGCCGGTGACGCAGGCGCTGATGGCGACGACGGTGGGCCGGTTGATCGTGATGCCCTGGTCCTTCGAGTTCACCACCGTGGTGATGACGAGCGCGATGGCGCCGATCGGCTGGATGACGGTCAGCGGCGCCGAGACGAGGGCGACCATGTTGCACAGCATCCCCGCCCCGAGCAGCGCCAGCCCGAGGATCCAGCGGGGGTTCCGCACCAGGCGGACGAACCCCCGGGAGCTGAGGGCGAGGCCGCCCATGTCGGCCTTGACGGCGCTGCCCTGGCGCTGGGCCCCGATCGCGAGGAAGAAGGCGCCCAGCACCGCGAGGACCACGGCGAACCAGACCATCAGCGTTCCGCCTCCCTGCCGCCGTCCCCGAGCCGGCCCTTCCGGACCGGCCGTCCCTTGGCGACGATGGCGCGGAAGTAGTTCACCGCGGCGACCCAGTGGCCGAGCAGCCCGAGGACGAGGAAGGCCCATGCCGCCGCCGAGTACACGGAGGCGCCGGGAACGGCAAGTCGGGAGAGGACGAGGAGCGGGGTCCCCACGAGGAGCAGGGCGGTGCGGACCTTGCCGACCTTGGACACCGGAAGGTCGGGGTGGCTGTGGAAGTAGAAGAGCGAGGCGAGCCCGAGGGCTACGTCGGGCACGAGGAGCGCGGCGAGGTACCACCACTGCACGACGCCCGCGAGCACGAGGGTGAGGGCGACGGCGAGGAGTGCGAGCCGGTCCGCGGCGGGGTCGAGGACTCGTCCGAGGGTCGAGGTCTGCCCGAGCCGGCGCGCGACGTAGCCGTCGACCCAGTCAGTGCTGCCCATGACGGCGAGCACCACGACCGCCCAGCCGTACTCCCGCGGTCCGAGCACGAGCCACATGAACAGCGGCACGCCGAGGAAGCGCAGGATCGTGATGACGTTCGGGAGCGTCAGGACTGCATCCGTCTCGGTCTGGCCGCGCCCGGGACGCGCACCGGCGTCGAACAGCCTCACGGGGACCGCTCCGCCCGCTCATGGCCCCGCATCGCTCCCGTTCCCCCCACGGCCGACGTACTGCCGTGCACTCGGTGCCCCCCGGCCGATCAGCTCTTGACCAGCTTGCGCAGGAAGACGACGAAGGCGGTCGCGGAGACGGTGAAGACCGTCAGGGGCGCCCAGCGCTCCCGGATCATCTCGGCCGCCTCGGCGCCGCGGCGCGCGGCCTCGTCGTTGGACGGGACGGCGGCGCCGGGGACGGCCGCGGTGCCCTTGGCGAACGGGCGGCGGCCCGACGCGCCGGCCAGGGCCGAGCGCACGTCGTCGGCGAGGTAGCCGGCCTGGCGCTTGACGTCCATCTCGGCGACGAGCCCTTCGCGGACGTCGAGGAGGTGCTCGCGGCGCTTGTCGAGGCGCTCGCGCAGCTCGGCCTCGCTGGGGGTCGGCAGCTTGACCTTGCCGTGGGCCCGGTCCTGCGCCTCCTTCTCCAGCTGCTGCCGCGCCTTCTCGGCCTCCTTGGTGGCCTGGGCGCGCTTGTACTGGATCGTGGAGGGGTCGAGCAGGCGGGGGTCGAAGTCGCGGCCCTCGGTCACAATGCCCAGGTCATACCGCAGGCCTCGGATGGCATCGGCGGGGACGAGCGGCATGGCCCGCTTCACCCAGCGGAGTCCGATGAGCGCGGCGATCGCCAGGACGACGAGGAAGGCCGCACTCACCAGAAGGGCCGCGAGCCAGCCCGGCATCACCGTGGCGAGGCCCAGGATCGCCGCCACCACGAGCGCGATCACGAGGAGCCCGAGGAACACGAGCGCCACACCGAACAGGCCGGCACCGATGCCGGCCTGCTTCCCCCTCTGCTTCATCTCGATCTTCGCGAGCGTCAGCTCATCGTTCAGCTGGCGTGGTGCGAGCCGTGCGGCCTGGCCTGCGAGGTCCGGCAGAGCCGCCAGTTTGGGCCGCCGATCGTCCGGCATGCTGTGGCGTCCACTCATCGTCGTCGGGTTCCTTCCAGTCGGTCCGGAACGCGCGAGGCGCAATCCGTGACCAAACTACCACCCGGGGGCGCACGGGGGCCCGACGCCGCGCAGCCGGCCTCAGCCGGGCGTGCTCCCCGTCCCGAGCGCCCCGAAGGCCGCCTCGACCTGCAGGAACTGCTCAGCGGCGTGGACCGCGGCGTCGAAGGCGTCGGCGTCCGTGGCCGAGCCGCGGGGGCCACGAGGGAGCCACTCGTGGCGTTCGGTCCGGATGGTCTCGAATCCCTCGCGCGGCGGCGCGTAGTAGATGGCGAAGCGCTGGACGGGCCAGCCGGCCGGGGTCTCGGGCGCGACGAGGACGGCGGACCGGAGCGCGAAGTTGACCCACTGGGCGATGGGCCTGCGGTGGTCCCGCATCAGGATTCCGTCGTTGAAGCCTGCGGCAGACCCTTCGCCGAAAACACTCTCGAACCGCGCACGCCACACGGTCAGGAGCGGACCCTCGTAGCGGGTCCACCCTGCGGGGAGGGAAGCCGACGGCTCGGGCATACGTTCATGATAGAGGCCGCGGGCGGCGCTGCACCGGCCTTTCGGCCGGCGGCGCGCACCAAGGCTCCCCCGACTGGACTCGAACCAGTAACCCTTCGATTAACAGTCGAATGCTCTGCCAATTGAGCTACGGGGGAATGACTGCAAGTGGCTCCCCCGACTGGACTCGAACCAGTAACCCTTCGATTAACAGTCGAATGCTCTGCCAATTGAGCTACGGGGGATTGCAGCGGGTTCTACCCTATCAGGGCGCGGCCTCCGCGCGAAATCGGCGCCGGGGCGCCGCAGGGGCCGCTCAGTCGGCCGACCGGAGGGCCCTGCGGCGGAGCTCGAGCTCCAGCAGGGCCCGGTTGAGCCGTTGGTACTCCTCCGGGGGGCTGTCCGGGCCCAGCCGCTGCAGCTGGCCCATCATCTCGGCCTTCTGGGCGGTGATCTGGAGCTCGGCGAGCCCGGCGAGGATGTCCCGGCAGTACCTTTCGAGCGACTCCTCGGTCGTGGCCGGCAGCGGGGTCACCGCCAGCTCTGCCATAAGGGGCCTCAGGGCCTCCGGCAGCTCATGGCGCACCCGCTCGATCCAGCCGGCGGCGGCCTCCTGGGGGGCGGGGCGGCCCGCGGCGGCGATGGCGGAGTGGAGGGCGGCGTGGGCCGGGGCCGCGAACCGTGCTGCCGTGAACTCGGTCCAGGCCGAGTCGGTGAGCATCTGGGGCTGCTGGAGCACCACCTCGAGCGCCTGGCGCTCCATCACCGCGACCGGGTCGCGCGGGTCGGGGCGCCGCGCGGCGGGCGAGAAGGAGGCGGGGGCCGCCCGGTCGCCGTCGTGCGCCGGGCCCTCCTGCTGATGGCCCTGGCGCGGCGCGGACGACGGCGTGCCCCGCCGCGCTGCCGACTGCACCGCGCGCGAGACGTCCTCGAGGGGGACCCCGAGCCACTTGGCGAGCTCGCGGGTGTAGGCGGGACGGATCGCGGGGTCGCGGATCTGGGCGACGACGGGGGCCGCCTCGCGCAGGGCCGAGACCCGGCCCTCCACCGAGTCGAGGTTGTGCTTGCGGAGGGTCGCCTGGATGGCGAACTCGAAGAGCGGGCGCCTGGTCCCGATGAGCTGGACCACGGCCGCGTCGCCGCGGTGCTGGCGCAGCTCGCACGGGTCCATGCCGCTCGGCTCGACCGCCACGTAGGTCTGGGCCACGAAGCGCTGGTCCTCGTCGAAGGCCTTCAGCGCTGCCTTCTGGCCGGCGGCGTCGCCGTCGAACGTGAAGACGACCTCTCCCCCGGTCCCGTCATCGGAGAGGAGGCGGCGCGCAATCTTGATGTGCTCCCCGCCGAACGCCGTCCCGCAGCTGGCGACCGCCGTGTCCACGCCGGCGAGGTGGCAGGCCATGACGTCCGTGTAGCCCTCGACGACGACCAGCTGGCGCTTCTTGGCGATGCTGCGCTTGGCGAGGTCGATCCCGTAGAGGACCTGCGACTTCTTGTAGAGCGTCGTCTCGGGGGTGTTGAGGTACTTGGGGCCCTGGTCGTCGTCGAAGAGGCGGCGCGCGCCGAACCCGATCACGTCCCCCGAGATGTCGCGGATGGGCCAGATGAGCCGGCCGCGGAAGCGGTCGTAGAGGCCTCGGTTGCCCTCGGAGAACATGCCCGTCAGCTTGAGCTCGTCGTCCCGGAAGCCCTTGGACCGCAGGTGCTTCAGGAGGGAGTCCCAGCCCTGGGGGGCGAAGCCGACGCCGAACTGCTCGGCGACGTTGCGCTCGAAGCCGCGCTCGAACAGGAACTGCCGCCCGGCCGCCGCGGCCGGGGTCAACAGCTGCGCCCGGAAGAATTCGGCGGCGATCTTGTGGGCGTCCAGCAGCCGCTGCCGCCGCCCGACCTCCTCGCGCCGGGGGCCCGCGCCCTCCTCGTAGTGCAGCTCGTAGCCGATGCGCGCCGCGAGCTTCTCGACGGTCTCGGCGAACGCGGTGTGGTCCATCTTCATCACGAAGCTGATCACGTCCCCGCTCTCGCCGCAGCCGAAGCAGTGGTAGGTGCCCACCTGGGGACGGACGTGGAACGAGGGGCTGCGCTCGTCGTGGAAGGGGCACAGGCCCTTCCACGAGCCGATGCCGGCGCCCTTGAGCGTCACGTAGCCGTCGACGATCTCCCTGATGTCCGTGCGGGCGCGGACTTCCGCGATGTCCTCGGGTTTGATCAGGCCAGCCACGGATCTACCTTAGCCACTGTCACCGACGGTCCCGGCCGCGTGCCCTCCGGGCTCACCACAGGCTGGGAAGGCTCCCGACGAGCCGCTCGTACCAGGCCAGGGCCGAGCCGTCCGTGAGGGAGGCGACCTGGTCAACGACCACACGCAGCCGGCCGGCGTCGTCCTGGGCCGCCCGCCAGTCCGCGGCGAACATCGGCTCGAGATGCCGCTCGCCGGTGGCGCTGAGGGCGGTGACGAGGGCATGCAGGACTTCGCGCTGGCGCTCGTAGATGGGCTGGCGGTGGTCCGTGGTCATCACGAAGGTGGTCGCGAGGCCCTTCATGACCGCGATCTCCATGACCGTCTCCTCGGGGACCATGACCTCCCCGCTGTACCGGGTGAGCGGCGCCGCCCCGTAGGCGGCCCTGGTCAGCGCGAGGGCGCTGTCGCAGAAGCGTCCGATCAGCTGGCTCGTCATGTTCTTCAGCGCGGCCATGGACCTGCGCGAGCCGTCCGCCTCGCGCACCCAGACCGGGGTCGCCTCGAGGCGGGCGAGCGCCGCGTCGATGGCGGCGGCGTCGCTGTGCGGCAGATACCACTGCTGGGTGTAGCCGATGACCCGGGCGCGGTGGTCCGGGTTCTCCATCCAGCGCAGCTGGAACTTGCCCGCCACGATCGCGTCCTCGACGTCGTGGACCGAGTAGGCGATGTCGTCCGAGAGGTCCATGACCTGGGCCTCGATGCACGACCGACCGGAGGGGGCGCCGTCCCTGATCCAGGAGAAGATCGGGAGGTCGTCCTCGTAGGCGCCGAACTTGCTGGTGCGGTGGCCGTGGACCAGCGGCGCCTCGACCGCGGTCCACGGGTACTTGCACGCCGCGTCCAGGCTCGCGCGCGTCAGGTTCAGGCCGGCGGGGCGGCCCCCGGCGTCGAGGACCTTGGGCTCGAGGCGCGTCAGCAGGCGCAGGGTCTGGGCATTGCCCTCGAAGCCGCCGATCGCGTGGGCGATGTCGTTCAGGGCGCTCTCGCCGTTGTGGCCGAAGGGCGGGTGGCCCAGGTCGTGGCTGAGGCAGGCCGCGTCGACGACATCCGGATCGCAGCCCAAGACCCGCCCCAGCTCGCGGCCAACCTGCGCCACCTCGAGCGAGTGGGTCAGCCTGGTGCGGACGAAGTCATCGGTGTCCGGTGCCACGACCTGCGTCTTGGCCCCGAGCCGCCGGAGGGCGGACGAGTGCAGGACGCGGGCCCGGTCCCGCTCGAAGTCGCTGCGGTAGGACTTCTTGGGCGGCTCCACGACCCAGCGCTGCGTGTCCTGCGCTGCGTAGCCGCGGGTCCCCTCGGCGACCGCCTCAGCCACCGGACACGTCCAGCTCGGCGGCGGCGATGTCACGGGTCTGGTCGCTGTCCATGGTCCGGCTCTCGAGCCAGCGGTCCGGGAGGGCAGGGCGCTTGGGGGACCCGGCCCGCCCGCGCGGGCCCTCGGCGTCAGTGCCGGGGTAGGGCGCGTCCGCGTCGAGGGTGCCCAGGAGGCCGCGGAGCTCCTCGAGCGTGTTGACCTGTGCGAGGCGGGCCCGCAGCTCCCCTCCCACCGCGTAGCCCTTGAAGTACCAGGCGACGTGCTTGCGGATGTCCCTCAGGGCCTTGCCCTCGTCCTCGAAGTACTCGACGAGCAGCTGGGCGTGCCGGAAGAACGCCTCACCCACCTCGGCGAGGCCGGGCCGGATGCGGTCGGCGCGGCCCTCGAAGGCCGCCTGCAGGTCGCCGAAGAGCCACGGCCGGCCCTGGCAGCCGCGTCCGACGACGACGCCGTCGACCCCGGTCGCGCGCACCATGCGCACCGCGTCCTCCGCGCTCCAGATGTCGCCGTTGCCGAGCACCGGGACGTCCGGCAGGGCCTCGCGCAGCCGGGCGATGGCGCTCCAGTCCGCGGTGCCCGAGTAGAACTGGGCCGCCGTGCGCCCGTGCAGCGCCACCGCGGCGACGCCGGCGTCGCGCGCGATCCGCCCGGCCTCGAGGTACGTCAGGTGGTCGTCGTCGATGCCCTTGCGCATCTTCACGGTCAGCGGGAGTCCGCCCCGGTCCGCCTCCCGGACGGCCGTGGTCACGATCTGGGTGAACAGGTCCGTCTTCCACGGCAGGGCGGAACCCCCGCCGCGCTTGGTGACCTTGGGGACCGGGCAGCCGAAGTTGAGGTCGATGTGGTCCGCCAGGTCCTCCTCGACGAGCATGCGCACCGCCTGGCCCACGGTGACGGGATCCACACCGTAGAGCTGCACCGAGCGGACCGTCTCGTCGTCGTCGTGCCTGATCATGCGCAGGGACTCGGGATGGCGCTCGACGAGCGCGCGCGAGGTGACCATCTCGGCGACGTACAGCCCGCCGCCGAACTCCCGGCACAGGCGCCGGAAGGCCGTGTTCGTGATGCCCGCCATCGGCGCGAGCACCACGGGTGTGTCGACGGTCAGGCGCCCCAGGTGCAGAGGCGGCAGCTCGAGGCGCACCGGTTCGGCTGGGGCGCCCGCGGGGGCTTCGGGGAGGACGGTTGGCACGGCAGTCACCCCTCCATTGTGTCAAAGCAATGCAAAACGCCGGTGGATCCCCGCGGGCGGCGGGCTCACGGCTCAAGCGGCGGCCCTTCCGTCCGGTCCGCCGAGGAGCGCGGCCAGTTCCTCGGGCAGGGCCACTTCGACGCGGCCGTCCCGCCACCCCGTGGCCTGCCGCAGGCCGGCGCCCGGACGCCACCAGTAGACGTGCGGGCTCAGGGGCGCCACCTCGGCCTGGGCGAGGACGGCGTTGAGCCCGAGCATCGAGCGGACGCCCTCGTGCGAGACGCTGTCCTCGGTCGCGCTGACGGCGATCATCCTCAGCGCCGGGACGCCGAAGAGGACTCCGAGCGGGCCGGGCTCTCTGCCGAGGTGGGCCATGAGCCGATCCGGGAAGGCCATCCACGATGCCTGGCGCGGATGCTCGGACTCGAGCAGCAGCACGGCAGTCCGATCGCGGACGAAGCCCTCTGCCCTGCTGGGGCCGGCGGCGATCAGGTTGGATTCGGCGGCCGCCCACGCCGCCTCGGGGCCGCCGGCCTTCGCGAGGTGGTCGTCGGCGACGAAGATGGAGGTCTGGTCGTGGCGGATGGCCAGAATCAGGGGAAGCCCTCCCACGTCACGGGCGTAGGAGTGGGCCTCGGCGAGCTGGCCCGGCGGCATCCGCTCCGGTGCGACGAAGCGGGGGAAGAGCCGTTCGCGCAGCGCCGGCCCCGCGTAGCCGAGGCTCCCCCGGGTCCCGCAGCCCTGGACGGCGGCGCCCAGGATCTGGGCGACGACGGCGTCCACCAGCGCGGCCCAGTCCGCTTCGGGCGTCCGCTGCGCCTCGCGGGCGATGGTCGAGAACCCGAGCTGGGCACCCAGACCGGTGAACGGGCCTCCCGTCACGGTCAGGTGTGTCCCGCGGTCCCTGGCCCGGTACCCGCGGCTGCGGACGGCCTGGGCCGCGTGGGCCCTGAGGGCATCGGCCTGGCGCCGGCTGAACTCGGGCAGGTGCGGGTCCCGCGGCCCGTCGTCGCTGCCCGCGGCGGAGGACTCCCACGCCCAGCCCGCGCCCGCGGCCGGCGCTCCGCCGCGGCCTGCCCGATTGCGCTGTCCCTTGCCCATGCCCTGTGCCCCCGTTCGGTGGATTCCGGCGCTCTTCCGGCGCCTTGGTCACGACGCTAGGGAGTGCCGGCGCGGGAGGGGAGCCCGGGCCCGTCCCATGTGGACAATCCGGGCTCCGCGGGGCACCCGGTGGGGCCGCGGCGCGGCTGTAGTCTGGGGGCCATGGCGACGCCCCACGATGCCTGTTGGGCCCGGCCCCCGCATCGGGGCCTGCCCCTGCGTCCGGGGAGCCTGTGGCTGTACGACGTGGCGCGCCGGGTGTTCACCGGCATCCGCGACCTCGCCGGAGTGCGGGTTGTCGCCACGGGCCTCGACGACGTTCCGCCGGGCCAGGTGGTGCTCGCGGTCACCCACTTCGGGTACCTCGACTTCGTCTTCGTCGCCCTGTTGTGGTGGGAGCAGCGGCATGACCGTCTGAGGTTCCTGGTGGGTCCGCGCCCCTACCGCAGCCGCCTGCTCGGTGCCGCGATCTCGGCCTGCGGAGGCCTCGCCGTGGTGGGGAAGCCCGGCCATGCGAGCCTCAAGGCGTCGCTGAGCACCCTGGACGCGGGCTGGAGCATCGCGCTCTTCCCCGAGGCCGGCGTCAGCCGGAGCTTCACCGTGCGCACGTGCCACACCGGAGCGGTGCGGATGGCCCTGCAGACCGGCGTGCCGCTCGTCCCGGTGGGCATCTGGGGCGGGCACCGGATCATGACGCGGGGACACGGGGCGACGACGAGGCGGGGCGCGGGCTCGCTCCGGGCCCTCTGGAAGGCGCCGATCCGGATCCACTTCGGCGCCCCCGTAGACCTCTCCGGGGCCACAGGCCCCGAGGACGCCGGGCGCCGCCTGCAGGCGGCGCTCCAGTCCGCGGTCGACGTCGCGGTGCTCGACTTCCAGCTGGGGCACCCCGCGGGAGCGTGGTGGGTTCCGGCGGCGTTCGGCGGCGGCGCCCCGACCGAGGCCGAGCGGGACATCTGGGACGCCCGCGATGTGATGCGGGGGCTGCGGCCGGACCGCGACAAGATGTAGCCGCGCAGGCCCACCCAGCCGGCCGTCAGTCGCCGACGGTGAGGGTCTCCGGTCCCACCTGCTCTGCCGCGCCCGTCTCGAGCAGGGGATCGACGGCGGCCCGCACGGCTGCCATGGAGTCGTCGACCTCGAGCCGCACCGGGTGCTGGTAGGCGACGAGCGCGAGGAGACCGCGCACGGCGTCCTGCGCGTCGGCCGGATCGAGGCGGACCTCGTGGCCGAGCAGCACCTCGCTCGGCTGCTCGGCGGCGGCACTGGCCGGGCCGGCGTAGCTCACCGCGAAGGCCCGCAGCCGGCCCTTCTTCGACGGCGCCACCCCGGTGCCGAACGCGCTCGTGGCCGGGGCGCGCAGCACCACGGCGCCGTGGGCGCCCGCGGCGTCGGAGAGGAACAGCTGCTGGGCGCGGCCCACGCTGAGCGGGGCGGGCGGGTCCCACTCGTGCACCGCGGTGTAGTAGCGGCCGACGGCGTCGCTCAGCTCGACCGAACCGGTCGCCAGGTCCTCGACGAGCGGGGACGTGTCGTCGCCCAGTCCGCCCTCGGCGGCCGGCCCGTCCCCGAAGACGGGGAGCTTGAGCGCCCCGGGCCGCACCACGACTTCGCGGGAACGCTGGAGCACCCCGAACCCGCGGGCCTCGGCGAACGCAGCCCCCGCGCTTCCGGCCTCGACCTTGGAGCGCAGGCGCGCGGCCCCTCCCGCGGCGGAGGCAGCGCGGGCGGGCGCCTCGGCGGCGGCCGCGCGCAGGCGCCGCAGGAGCTCGGTGCCGACGCCGGCCCGCCGGTGGTCCCGGGCCACCTCGACGTACGTCCAGAGCCGGGCCGGGTGCAGCGCTGCCTCGTAGACGACGCCGGCCGCCACGGGAATGCCCTCGTCCTGGGCCACGACGCACCGGCGCCACGCGATGGCGGGCGACAGCGCGGCGTCGTCCGGACCCGCACCGTCCGAGTCCGGGGCGAAAGCGCCGCGGAACTGCGCCGGCGAGGCGCCCTCGGCGTCACCCCACAGCTGCAGGAGCGTGCGGTCGTCGCCCTCGCGCCAGGGCCGGTAGGTCAGCTGTGCCACGCCCGGGTCACTTCCCGAGCCGCTCGAACAGGTAGCCGGTCACCTTGTCGAGGGAGACCCGCTCCTGGGCCATCGAGTCGCGCTCGCGGATGGTCACGGCCTGGTCCTCGAGCGTGTCGAAGTCCACGGTGATGCAGTACGGGGTGCCGATCTCATCCTGGCGTCGGTAGCGGCGGCCGATCGCGCCGGCGTCGTCGAACTCGATGTTCCAGTGCCGCCGCAGCTCGGCGCCGAGCGCGCGGGCCTTGGGCGAGAGGTCCTCGTTGCGCGAGAGCGGGAGGACGGCGGCCTTGACCGGGGCCAGGCGCGGATCGAGGCGCAGGACGGTGCGCTTGTCCACGCCGCCCTTCGTGTTGGGAGCCTCGTCCTCGGTGTAGGCGTCGACGAGGAACGCCATCATGGACCGGGTCAGGCCGAAGGAGGGCTCGATCACGTAGGGGGTGTAGCGCTCGTTGGTGGCCTGGTTGAAGTAGGCGAGATCGTGGCCGGAGGCCTTCGAGTGGCTCGAGAGGTCGAAGTCGGTGCGGTTGGCGACGCCCATGAGCTCGCCCCACTCGTTGCCCTGGAAGCCGAAGCGGTACTCGATGTCGATCGTGCCAGCCGAGTAGTGGGCCCGCTCGTCCTCGGGGACGTCGAACTTGCGCATGTTCTCGGGGCTGATGCCCAGGTCGATGAACCAGTTCCAGCACGCGTCGACCCAGTGCTTGAACCACGTGTCGGCGTCGGCGGGGGCCGTGAAGTACTCGATCTCCATCTGCTCGAACTCGCGGGTGCGGAAGATGAAGTTGCCCGGCGTGATCTCGTTGCGGAACGCCTTGCCGATCTGGCCGATGCCGAACGGGGGCTTCTTCCGGGAGGTGGTGACGACGTTGTTGAAGTTGACGAAGATTCCCTGTGCGGTCTCGGGGCGCATGTAGTGCAGGCCCTCGGCGTTGTCCACCGGGCCGAGGAAGGTCTTCATGAGGCCCGAGAACATCTGCGGCTCGGTCCACTTCCCGGAGGTCCCGCAGTTCGGGCACGTGATCGAGGCCATGCCCTCCTCAGGGGCGCGGCCCTTCTTGGCCTCGTACGCCTCGATGAGGTGGTCCTGGCGGAAGCGGTGGTGGCACTGCAGGCACTCGACGAGGGGATCGGTGAACGTCGCGACGTGGCCCGAGGCCTCCCAGACCTGCTTGGGCAGGATCACCGAGGAGTCGAGCCCGACCATGTCCTCGCGGCCGCGGACGAAGGTCTGCCACCACTGCTCCTTGATGTTCTCCTTGAGCTCGACGCCGAGCGGACCGTAGTCCCACGCCGAGCGGGAACCTCCGTAGATCTCACCCGCCTGGTAGACGAATCCGCGGCGCTTGGCCAGGGAGACAATCGAGTCCAGTGGGGTCTTGGGTGCCAAGGGGAATCCTCCGAGAGTGTTCAGGCCGCTGGGTGCGGTCCGCCGGGCGTGTGCCTCCAAGCCTACCGGCGGAACTGCCGACGGTCCCACGGCAGCGTCGCCACCACCATCGCCCCGAGCGTGGCGAGGGTCCCGAGCACGGTCGGGAGGGCGATGACGCTGCCGGGCACGGGGGCGGCGGCGTCGAGGGCGAGGGAACCGAGGAGCTGCCCCGCGATCATGCCGAGTCCGGTCAGGAGCACACCGAGGTGCCGGACGAGCACGGCGGCCGCGCCGATGAACACGACCCCGAGCGCGCCCCCCGAGTAGTACCACCAGTCGCCGGGGAAGTCCACGGGCAGCGGCCGGCCGGAGCCCCCGGCGGCGAGCCTGATGCCCCACGCGAGCGCGAGGCCTGCGATGCCCGAGACGAAGTTCATGAGCGTGGCGGCCAGCGGGCTGCCGTACGCGCGGGCGCTGGCGCCGTTCATGGCGGACTGGAAGCTCTGCCCGAAGCCGGCCGCCGCCGGGAGGACGATGACCGCGAGGAGCGCGGCCGGGTCGGAGACGGCGAGCTTGGGGGCCACGGCGTACGCGACGGACGCGAGCGTGAGGACGGTGGCCAGGAGCCGCAGCCCGGTCAGCGGCCTCCGGCGGCCCTGCGCGAATCCCGCCCGGTCCACGAGGAGGCCGCTGATGGTCTGGCCTGTGACGGCGGCGATGGTGAACACGGCGATGCCGAGGACGCCGACCGTGAACGTCTGCGCGACCACGAACAGGGCCCCACTCAGGCCGGCACCGAGGTACCACCAGGGGACGCGGCGCTCCCGCACGGCGGGCACGATCTCGCGGAGCCCGGCCCGGCCGGACGGCAGCAGCAGGGCGACGGCGACGAGGAGCACGAGCCCCGTGGCGAAGCTGGTCACCGCGGCCTCCAGGCCGTCCCCGACCCGGAGGCCGAGCGCGCCGTTCACCCGGCCCTGGGCGGGGATGGCGACGCCCGCGGCGATCGCCGCCGCGAGCCAGACGGGCACGGGGACGCGGGGGGCTGCAGTCACGCGGCTAGCCTAGAGTTGCAGCATGACGCGCCGCGAATCCTCCCGTGCCACTGGCCAGCCCTCGCCCCGGGACGGCGGCGCAGAGGAGACTGTCGAGATCCGCGAGGGAACGATCCGGCTCGGCCAGCTCCTCAAGCTCGCCTCGCTCGTCGACGACGGCGTCGAGGCGGCCGAGCTCATCCGCCACGGCCTGGTGAAGGTCAACGGGGAGATCGAGGAGCGCCGCGGCCGCCAGCTCGCCGCCGGCGACTCGGTGGAGGTCAACGGCCGGCGCGTGCGCCTCGCGACGCAGCCCTGAGGCGCAGCCCCACAGCGCCCGACCCGAGCCCGGGGCGGGCCGCCGCCCGAGCCGGCGGGCCGCCGTCGTGCTTCGCGGAGCTCAGCCCTTGAGGACGGAGAGTTCGAGGAATTCCTTGACGTGGGCGATCTCGGGGGCGCTGACGCTGTGCCCGATCCCCGGGTAGGTGACCTTGGTGAGCTGCACGTGGCTGCGCACCCAGCCCATCGTGTACTCGACCTTGTCCTGGGTGATGACGGGATCGGCCTGGTCGCGGCCCCAGAACATGGGGAGCGTGCCGGTGAGCTCGCCGTCAAGGAAGTAGCCGTACTCGCCTGCGGAGGCACCCGCGGCCGAGGGGTCGATGGCGAAGCCGGAGAGGCCCACCACGGCGGCGAAGTCGTGCGGGCGGCGCCGCACGAGCGAGGTGGCCATCGCCATGCCCATCGAGAAGCCGAGCACGGTCACGGAGCTGTGCCGGCCGCGGACCCCGTCGAGCCAGGCGAGGACGTACTCGGTGGCGGCCTCGACGGCGTCCATGGCAAAGTCCTGCGCGCCCATCAGCGGGAACCACTGGTACGCGCCGGGGGCCAGCTCCTGCGGGGCGCGGAGGGAAGCGACGGTGAACTGCTCGGGGACGTACGGGGCGAGGCCCATGAGGTCCGCCTCGTTGGAGCCGTAGCCGTGGAGCAGCACGAGGAGCGGGGAGCCCTCCCGCTCGTCCTCGGAGCGGTTCCAGAGGGCGACGTGCTCGGGGTAGTGGGCCGGGAAGAGGGCACGCCGGGCGTCGGCGGGGGCGTCAGTCATGCTCACCATTGTGGCACATAGTTGAAACATCAACTATAGGCGCGGCATTTCCTTGCCCCTGCCGATCGTGGAGGGCACCCTGAAAGACCGTTCATGTTACCTGCGCGGCATAATGCAGGCATGACGGTCGAACGCGAGGCCCCAGCAGACATCGGTCTCCCGGAAGGGCGCAGGCACCCGTGGCACCGGTACGTGGCGCTCGGGGACTCGTTCACCGAGGGGATCGGCGATCCCGATCCGGACAGCCCGGGCCGCCACCGCGGCTGGGCCGACCGCCTGGCGGAGGAGCTCTCGCACGGCACCGAGGACTTCGCCTACGCGAACCTCGCCATCCGGGGGCGCCTCCTCGGCCGCATCCTGGACGAGCAGCTCGAGCCGGCGCTCGAGCTCCAGCCGGACCTCGTGTCGATCTCCGCGGGCGGCAACGACCTGCTGCGGCCCGGAAGCGACCCCGACGCCCTCGCGCTCCGGCTCGACGCCGCCGTCGGACGGCTCGCCGATGCCGGCGCCACGGTGCTCCTCTTCAACGGCCCGGACATCGGTTCGACCCCGGTACTCTCCGCGATCCGCGGCAAGGTCGCCATCTACAACGAGAACCTCCGTGTGGTGGCGGCGCGGCACGACGCCGTGGTGGCCGACATGTGGGGCCTGCGCCAGCTCTCCGATCCGCGCATGTGGGACACCGACCGGCTGCACTTCTCCCCCCTCGGCCACCACACCATCGCGATCATGGCGCTCGAGGCGCTCAATGTCCGCCACGGCCTCGAGCCGATGGACCCGAGCCCGGTGCCCGCGCGCACGTGGCGGGCCGCCCGCACCGAGGATCTGGTCTGGGCGCGCGAGTACTTCGTCCCGTGGGTGATCCGCCGGCTCCGCCACAAGTCGAGCGGGGACGGCATCCTCGCCAAGCGGCCGACGGCGGAGCCCGTCTTCGGCGCCGGGGCTCCCCTCGGCTCGGGGGAGCCCAGCTGACCGGTGGCTGCCTGACCGGTGGCCGGGCGCCCCGGCGTCTGCCCAGACGGCCCCCAGCCGGCCCACAGGCTGCGGCGTAGGCTGGTGGCATGAACGGGAACTGGATCTTCTGGGTCGTCATCTTCTGGTGGGTGATCCCGATGGTCATGCGGAAGATGCGCCAGTCCGGACCGGGGACCGGCCGGCCGCCCTACCCGCAGGACCGCCGGAACCAGTACGGGCAGGACCAGTACAGCCAGGGCCAATACGGCCACGGCCAGTACAACCAGGGCCAGTACAACCAGGGCCAGTACAACCAGGGCCAGTACAACCAGGGCCAGTACAACCAGGGCCAGTACAACCAGGGCCAGTACCCGGGATACCCGCAGACGCAGACGCCCCCACCTCCGCCCTCTCCGCAGGGCCAGCTCCCGCAGGGCCAGCTCCCGGAGGGGCAGCGCACGGCGGCGCCGAGCCAGCCGGACGTGCCCTGGTGGCAGCAGCCCCTGCCGCCCGGCTTCCCGGGGCAGCCGGCGCCCCAGCCACGGACGCAGGCCCCGCCGGCGCCCCAGGCCGAGCCGGCACAGCAGTCTCAGGCCGTGCCACGGGCCCCGCGGACTCCGGAGCCTGCCGGCACGAGTGCGCCGGACGACGCCCCGCAGGGCTACCGCGCCAAGAAGCTCGCCGAGCTCGACCGGCAGTTCTCCGACCAGAAGATCTCGCTCGAGGAGTACATGAAGGCGCGCAACGAGGTCATGCGCGGGTGACGCGCCGCAGCAGGAGCGCCTGCACGGGGCACAGGTCCACCGCGTCCTGGGCGGCCGCGGCAAGTCCGCCCGGCACGGGCACGTCGCGCCCGCCGCGGCCCACGGGGTAGCCCCAGTCGTCGCGGACGAGGAGCTCGGGGAGGAGCTCCGCACACAGGCCCCTCCCCTCGCAGCGGGTGAAGTCGACGTGCAGCTCCAGCTGTGTGCGGCTCATCGCTGCCACCCCTGGACGCAGGAGCCGCCGAGGTGCGCGTGGACCTCGTCGCGGAACACGGACAGGGTGCTCCGGACGAAGCCCGCGGCCCCGTCCGGGTGGCGGCACGCCCCGCGTCCGGTGACGAGGCCGGCAAGCCGCTCGGCCTCGGACGCGAGCCACGGGGTGCGCTCGCCCCCGGCGATCCGCTCCACCACCGCTGCCATGGCGGGCAGGCCGAACATGCAGGGGCCGCACTGCTGCGCGGAGCTGTCGGCGAGGTAGCGGGCGATCGGCGCGGCGGCCGCGAGGCCGCACCGGCCCTTCGCGAGCACGAGGAGCACCCCTGCGCCGGGACGGCCGCCGTAGCGGGCGAGGCCCGCCGTCGTCATGGGCCTGTCGAAGCCGCCGCTGGGGACCCATGCACCGTGGAAGCCGCCCACGAGGACGGCGGCGGTGGACGCCGGGTCCGCTCCCCCGGTCTGGAGGATCTCGCGGACGGTCGCGCCGCCGGGGACCTCGAGCACCGCCTCGGCGGGGACGTCCCCGGACAGGCTCACGAGCCGGGTCCCGGGGTCTTCCCTGGTGCCTGTGCTGCGGAACCAGGCGGCCCCGTACCGGGCCACGAGGGCGAGGTGGGCGAGCGTCTCGATGTTGTGCAGGAGCGTGGGCTGCCCGCGGTACCCGCTGCTGCTCAGCCGCACGGTCGTGTCCCTCGGGAGGGCCGGGCCGCCCTCAAGGGCGGAGACCACCGCCGTGGCCTCCCCCGAGATGAACGTCCGGGGTGCCTCGACGAGCCGGACGCGGCGGGCGTCCCGTCGGTCCGCGACGGCGCCGCGGACGGCCGCGAGCGAGTCGGCCGGGGCGTAGAGGAACAGCTGGGAGGCTCCCAGCGCCTCTCCGGCGTCGAGGAGGCCGTCGATCACGAGGTGCGGGGCCCTGCGCAGGAGTGCGGCGTCCTTGCGGCTCACGGGCTCGCCCTCGGCGCCGTTGGCGATGACCACCGGCCGGCGCCCGCTGATGGAGGAGAGCTTGCGCCATGCGGGGAAGCCGGCTCCGCCGCGGCCTGCCAGTCCCGCGGCCTCGAGCTCCGTGAGCAGGGTCCCGCGGGTCCAGTCGTTCCGGCGCGGGCCGTAGGCGGCCTCGTGCGCGGCCCTGCCGGCGCCGGCGGCGGCGAAGAGCCGGCCGGTCCCGAGGGCCGGGAGCCGGACGTCCATCTCGGTGGTCGCTTCCATGGTCCCGTTCCTCTCAGGCACGCCCGAGCCGGGCCGCGGACGTCTCGGCGAACCCGGCGCTCAGGCGCCAGATCACGGCGCAGGCCACGGCGCCGGCGCAGCCCCAGGCGTATGCCTGGAACCAGAGGTCCACGGCGTTGGTCCCGGTGCCGAGAGCGTGGGCCAGGCCGATGGGCCACATGCCGTAGGCGGCCCAGTGGACCGCCCTGAACACCCGCTGGCCGATGCGCTGGCGCAGCAGGCCCGTCACGACGAGGGCGAGGACAAGGTCCAGTGCCACGGTCCCGAGCCCCACCCAGAAGGGGTTCCAGGCGGCGATGAACGGCACCACGACGTCGGGGAGCGCCAGCTTGGCGTGCGGGTCGAGCATGAGGGTGCCCACGTGCAGGGCCAGGAAGACCATGGCGGTCAGGGCGGTGCTGCGGTGGACGAGCGCCACGGAGAAGCGGGGCAGGCCGAGGAGGGTGCGTCCGGAGCGGCTCACGATCCCGAGAACGAGGACGAGGGTGAACAGGCCCAGCGAGACGATGCCGCCGGCCCGTCCGATGGCCCACATGATCTCGTTCATCCGCGCACCCCCGTCATGAGCGCGGGGTCGAGGTCGGGGCGCGGCGCGGGCCAGCCGCCCAGCTCGATCACCCCGCCGTCGTCCCTCACGAGGCGCGCAGGGAGGCCCAGCTCGCGCAGCCGCGCCACCGCGCCGGGTCCGCGCACGATCGCGGCCGTGCTGGCCATGTTGGCGCTCAGGCAGTCGGGGGCGGCGACGGTGACGCTGCGCCACGCGGCGGGGGCGGGGAGCGCGGTCCACGGATCGAGGATGTGGTGCACCCCGGCGCCGCAGCGGCGCTTCTGGGTGCTCGAGGTGGCCATGGCCCACCCTCCGCCCAGGCTGACCTGGGTCGCGGGGTCACCGGGCAGGTCCTGCACGAGGACCTCCCAGGCGGTGCCGCCGGCCGTGGCGATGTCCCCGCCGAGCGAGACGAGGACCGAGGTGCCGAGTTCGTCGCGCACCTGGTGTGCGGCCAGGTCGGCGGCTGCCGCCTTCGCGGTCGCGCCGAGGTCGAGGACGACGCCGCGCGGCACGCTCAGCTCGTTCCCCTCCAGGGTGATCTGCCGCCAGCTCTCGGCCGGGCGGGGCCCTGCCGCGGTGGGCGCCCCTGGGTCCAGGGTGCCGAACCCGAGCGTGGCGAGTTCGCGTCCGAGGGTGGGGACGACGTCGCCCCCGCTGCGTTCGGCCACGTCGAGGGCGGCGCGCAGGAGGTGCGCGAGCAGGGGGCTGACGGTGCCGCCGCCGGCCCGCTGCAGGAGGGCGAGCTCGGAGTCGGCGCGGAAGCTGCTCGCCGCCTCGTCGACGCGGCGCAGGAGTGCCCGGACGCCGGCGAGGGCGGCGGGGAGCGCCGAGGGCTCGGCGACGGCCACACGGCAGGCGCAGGTGAATGCCTCGAAGTCGGCGTGCGCCGCCATGTCAGGAGCCCGACGACTGGCCCATGGGGCCGCCGCCCTGGGACGGCGCGAGGCCGCCCTGCTGGCCGGACTGGTACTGCTGGTAGCGGCTGTGGCGGCTGCCGCCGTTGTTCAGGGGGCTGTTCGTGGTCCCGCCGTCGTCCTGCCCGGTGACGCTGCCCTGGCCCCCGTCTGAGCCGTTCTGGCCGGAATCGTCGGAGCCGCCGGTGTTGGTGACGTTCTGGACCACCGCTGGGACGTAGACGGCGGCGGCGATCGCGCCGACGCCGAACACGCCGCTGGCGCCGACGGCCACAGCGGCCAGACGTGCCCGGCGCCGGCCCGTCTCACGGATGCTCTCGCCCATCAGATCCTCCTCTGGTCTCCTTCCAGCATGGAGGATGCAGATGTGGCTCGGGAGGGAGAAAGCTGTGTGGTTCCTGTGGCTCGGCCGACGGGGTCGCTCCGGCGCGGGGCGTCCCCCGCGCCGGAGTGCTCAGAGCGTGAAGACCCTTCGGCGCAGCTGGGCGCCGAGCTGCCCGATCTCGGTCAGGAATCCGTCGTGGCCGATCTTGGCGTCGATCGAGTGCACCGGGACCTCGCCGGGAAGGGCCCGGGCGAGCTCGTCGCTCTGCTCCGGGAAGTAGAGCCGGTCCGAGTTCACCGAAGCGAGGAAGAACTCCGCCTTGGCTCCGGCGAGCGCCCGCTGCACGCCGCCCCGGCCGCGGCCCACGTCGTGGCTCATGAGCGCCTCGGTGAGCGCCACGTAGCTGTTGGCGTCGAAGCGTCCCGCGAGCTTCTCTGCCTGGTGGTCGAGGTAGCTCTCCACCTGGTAGCGGCCCCGCTCGGCCGCGCCGCCGGGCGCCTCGAGCGGATTCTCGGCGCCCTGGCCGCGGCGGCCGAACCGGAAGTTCAGCTCGGCCTCGGAACGGTAGGAGATGTGGGCGATGCGCCGGGCCAGCCCGAGGCCCGCCACCGGCGCGGGACCGCCGTAGTAGTCGCCGCCGCGGAACGCCGGGTCCTGGCGGATGGCGAGGAGCTGCGCCTGCGCGAGCGCGATCTGCTCTGCGGTCGAGTACGCGCCCATGGCCACGACCACGCAGTGGCGCACCCTGTCCGGGTACATCGCCGCCCATTCGAGGGCCCGGGCGCCGCCCATGGACCCTCCCACCACGGCGTGCCAGCTCCGGATCCCCAGCCGGTCGGCGAGCCGGGCCTCGGCGCGGACCGAGTCGCGGATCGTCACGAACGGGAACCGGGACCCCCACGGGACGCCTTCGGGGTCGAGGCTGCTGGGCCCGGTGCTGCCGTAGCAGCCCCCGAGCATGTTGGCCGCGACGACGAAGTACTTCTCGGTGTCCACGGGCTTGCCCGGCCCCACGAGCGCGTCCCACCAGCCGGGCTCCTCGCCGTGGCCCTGGGCCACGTGCGTGTCGCCGGTGAGGGCGTGCTGGATGAGGACGGCGTTGGAGGCGTCCGCGTCGAGGGTGCCCCACGTCTCGTAGGAGAGCTCGACCTCGGGCAGCGCGCCGCCGGCTTCGAGCTGGAGGGCCCCGACGCCGGCGGTGAGCACGACGCCGTCCTGCCGCGGCGCCGTCGTCCGCTCGCTGCCGCGCGCGGCGGCTGCGCCGGGCAGCCCCGGGCGGTCGAGGAGCGTCACGCGACGGGCTCCGCGACGGCCTCCCCCTGCCGGGCCCCGTCCTGGGACTGCCCGACGGCGGCTGCCGCGGCGAAGCCGGCCTCGAGGTCGGCGAGGATGTCGTCGATGCTCTCGAGCCCGACGGCGAGGCGCACGAGCCCGGGGGTCACGCCCGCCGCGCGCTGCTGCTCCGCCGTGAGCTGGGCGTGGGTGGTGGAGGCCGGGTGGATCACGAGCGAGCGGACGTCGCCGATGTTGGCCACGTGGGAGTGCAGCGACAGGGCGTCCACGAAGGCCGCCCCCGCCGCGGCGGGGTCCACGCCCTCGGCCGCCGCGAGCTCGAAGGACACGATCGCGCCGGTGCCCTTCGGGGCGTACTTGCGGCCGAGCTCGTGCCAGGGGCTCGAGGGCAGGCCCGCGTAGGCGACGGCCTCGACGTCGGCCCTCGCCTCGAGCCAGCGCGCGACCCTCTGGGCGTTCTCGACGTGGCGCTCGACGCGCAGGGAGAGGGTCTCGATGCCCTGGGCGATGAGGAACGCGTTGAACGGCGAGACCGCGGAGCCGAGGTCGCGGAGCAGCTGGACGCGGGCCTTGAGGATGTAGGCGAGGTTGGCCCCGAGGGCGCCGCCGACGCCGAGGTCGCGGGCGAACACGAGCCCGTTGTAGCTCTCGTCCGGGGTGTTGAAGCCGGGGAAGCGGGCGGGGTCCTGGGCGTAGTCGAAGCTGCCCCCGTCCACGATCACCCCGGCGATCGCGGAGCCGTGGCCGCCGAGGTACTTCGTGGCCGAGTGGACCACGACGTCCGCGCCGTGCTCGAGCGGGCGCACGAGGTACGGGGTGGCGACGGTGTTGTCGATGATGAGCGGGACACCGACGGCGTGCGCGGCGTCGGCGACGGCCTCGATGTCGAGGACGTTCTGGCGCGGGTTGGAGATCGACTCGGCGAAGAACGCCTTGGTGGTGGGCCGGACGGCCGCCTTCCACTCGTCCAGGCTGTCCGGGTCCTCGACGAAGGTGACCTCGATGCCGAACTTGGCGAAGGTGTGCTTGAGCAGGTTGTAGGTGCCGCCGTACAGGCTCGCGCTCGCGACCACGTGGTCGCCGGACTCGGCGACGTTGAGGAGCGAGTAGGTCGTCGCGGCCTGGCCCGAGGAGAGCAGGAGCGCGGCGACGCCGCCCTCGAGGCTCGCGATGCGCTGCTCGACCGCGTCCTGGGTCGGGTTGCCGATGCGCGTGTAGATGGGGGCGAGCTCCGCGAGGGCGAAGCGCTTCGCGGCGCTCTCGGCGCTCGGGAACACGAACGAGGTGGTCTGGTAGATCGGCAGGGCCCGGGCGCCGGTCTCGGCATCCGGGGTCTGGCCGACGTGGATCTGGCGGGTCTCGAAGGACCACTGGGGGTTGCCGGACATAGCAAGCTCCTCTGCGCTGCGCTTGACCGGCGGCTCTCGCCGGCCCAGGTCTTCACCCGGGGCACCCCACCGCGGCGGGGGGGTTGCCGGCCAGCGAACCGGGGTTTGGCGCTGGCGCTCATGACCTATGGCACGAGTGTAGGGGCGGCCGCGAGGGGCCCCGAAGACTGTGACCGTGTGTGACTTGGCACCCTCGGCGGCCCCGTTCAGCCCTCCATGAGGCGGCGCCGGTGCCTCAGCTCCCTCACCCAGGCCCGGGTGGCGGCCGGCGCGAACGGCGAGGGGCCGCCGTCGGCCGCCTCGAGGTCCGGCAGGAGCGGCCCGGCGGCCCGCAGCGCCGCCGCGAGCACCCCCTCCGCTGCCCTGGCGGGGAGCCCGAGCTCGCCCGCCCATGCGAGGAAGTGCCGCCGGGAGATCCCGGTGCGCTTGCCTGCCAGCGGCAGGGCCAGCGACTTGTCCCCGTACGGCACGGTCGAGGGGATGTCGTAGACCGGGGCGACCGCCCACTCCCCCGGCACCGCGAGCCCGCGGACCACCGAGACGTTCTTGGCGTGCAGGTCGCCGTTGCCGGTGAGCCAGGCGAAGGCCCCCTGGAGCGCCAGGCTCCGCAGGGCGGGCAGGGGCGCGGCGCAGTGGGCGGCGACGCCCAGGCACAGCTCCTCGTAGCTCACGTTGTACTTGTCCGCGGGGTACAGGCCTAGCAGCTGCGAGCCGTCCTCGACGGCCAGACGGAGGACGCCGGTGTCCCCGGTGGCGGTCCCGCCGGCTCCGGCCCCACCGGCTGCGGCCGTTCGGGGTGGCCGGTCGAAGCGCTCGACGAGCAGCCCGGGCCGCCCCGCGACGTCGTGCACGAGCCTTACCGGGCTCACTGGGATCCGCAGCCTGGCCGCGTACCGGTACATGAGGTGCTCGTTCTCGACCACATGGGGGAATTCCGGGGCGTTGAGCTTGAGGATGTAGCTCCGTCCGGACTGGGCCGCGGGCACGGAGATCATCCCGGCGCTCACCTTGTCCTGCACCCCGGCGAGCGCCTTGGGGTCCACGAGGTTCGGGTCGTCCAGGAGACTGGCGAAGTCGGGGGTGCGGCGGGGATCGAGGACCACGGCCTGCTTCTCCGGGCCGCCCCCGGAGCCGTCCCGCACCCCTGTCCCGCCGCCGGGGTCCCCGGGCGCGCCCGCGCCGGGGAGCGGCTCGCCGTGGGGGACGATCTGCACGTCGCCCACGGGGTCCGAGCCGGCGGCCATGAGGAGCCCGAGCTCGTCGTCGGCGCTGGTCTTGACGGCACGGCGGAGCGAGGCGAGCCGCCGGCCCTCCGGCAGGAGGCCGGTGAAGAACGGCGGGACGGCCCCCGCGCCGGTCACGACCGGGCGGCCCGTGAGCGGGAGGGTGCTGGCGACGGGCTCGCCGCCGGAGGAGACGTAGGCGGGCAGATAGGCGAAGCGGGTGCCCCCGTCGAATCGCTCGAGGCGGGCGGCGAGGACCCCGGCCTTGTAGACGTCGGCGATCCGGTGCCGGGTCATGGGGCCTCCCCCCTGCCGGCGAGGCGCAGCTCGAGCCCGAGCGCGTCGAGGACCGCTTCGAGGGCGTCGAGCTGGACGCTCGCCTTGGCCTGCTCGACGAACCGGACGAACCGCTCGCTCACCCCGGCGAGCTCGGCGAGGTCCTGCTGTGTCAGTCCGAGCGCCCGACGGCGGGCCCGCACCTCGCCGGCGACCGCCCTGCTGAGCCTGCCCACACGCCTCCCCCGCTTCCCCGCCGCGGACCGCGGGTCCGGCACCGGCATCCCGGACGCAGCACCTCACCGGCACGAACGTTCCGCTCACCAGCTTGCGCGGCCGAATCCTGTGAGTCAAGCCACAGCGCGGCCGGCGAACCGGCACGATCGTGCCGCCCGCGGGGCTCGCGGGGGCGGCCGTGGTTCTTAGAGCGGTCTTAGACGGCCGGCCGGATGATGGGGTCTATGACGACCTCCCACGACGCGTCGCCCCGGCCTCGGGCCTGGGCCGACCTCCCGGCGCGTAGCCGGCTCCTCCACCTGCCCACGCTCAAGCACTGGATCCTCGTCCCCGTGCTGATGAGCGTCGTGGTGCTGGCCCTGGGCTTCGCCGCGACCACGAGCGCGTACACGAACGCCGAGTTCAACGTCGACGCGTGGATGAGCCTGCACCACGTGCCGTGGATGAACACCGTCGCGCTGGCACTCGAGCAGATCCTCGGCCCCAAGGGCGCGATCGTGATCCTCGTCGTGGTGCTCGCGGTCCTGTGGTTCGTGCGGCGCACCCCCGTGGACGCGATCGCCGTCGTCGGCATCACCGGCTTCGGCTGGGTCTACAGCCTGATCTTCAAGTACGCCGTCCACCGCCAGCGCCCCGACCAGGGCCTCCTCGCGCACCCCATCTCCGACGCCATGGACCCCAACAGCTTCCCGAGCGGCCACGTCTGCTTCGCGGTCTCGCTCACCATCGCGCTGTACTTCCTGCTCCGCCACACGCGCTGGGGCCTGTGGATCCTGGCCATCGGCTTCGCGGCCTCGGTCTTCGTTGCGTGGACCCGTGTCTACGTGGGTATGCACTACCCGATGGACGTTCTCGCCTCCTTCCCCGCCTCGATTGCCGGGATCTTCCTCTTCGCGGGCCTGTGGAACCGCCTCGTGCCGCCGGTGCTGGCCAGGCTGCCCTTCATCACCCGACCCGAAAGCCGCTGATTCCACCATGCTCGATCCCACTGCACTCCTGACCGGAGCCGGCCCCTGGGTCCTCGGCGTCATCGCCCTCATGGTCTTCATCGAGTCCGGCCTGCTCTTCCCCTTCCTCCCCGGCGACTCCCTCCTGTTCACGGTGGGCCTCCTCCACGCCCAGCTGGGGCTGAGCCTGCCCGTGCTCATGCTCGTCGTCGCGGCCGCGGCGGTGGGCGGCGACCAGGCCGGCTACCTGCTCGGCCGGTTCGTGGGCAAGCGCTGGTTCCGCGCCGACGCGCGCGTGCTCAAGCTCTCCTACCTCGACAGCGCCGAGGAGTTCTTCGGCCGGTACGGCGGCCGCGCCCTCGTTCTCGCCCGGTTCGTGCCGATCGTGCGCACCTACGTCCCGCTCGCGGCGGGCCTGGCCCATTACCCCTACCGCCGCTTCATCGGCTGGAATGTGCTCGGCGGCGTCGCCTGGTCGGTGGCGATCACGCTGCTGGGCGTGTGGCTCGGCCACGTCGAGTTCATCGCCAAGAACATCGACATCCTCTCCGTGCTGATCGTCGCAGCCTCGGTCATCCCCGTCGGTCTCGAGATCTGGCGCCGCCGCCGCAAGGCCGCCCAGCCCGATCCGGAGCCCGTGGGCGTCGAGCAGGACTGAGCCCGGGCCTGCGCACCCAGGCGTCCGGAGGTCGCGCTTGGCACAATGTCAGCCATGACTGCCACGCCACGCGTCCTGCTCGTCGAGGACGACCCCCAGCTCGGCCCGCTCATGGCGGAGCTGCTCGGTGACGACTTCGACGTGGTCCTCGCCCCGGACGGGCGGGAGGGCCTCCGGCTGGCGCTCGGAGGCGACTGGGATGCCCTCGTGGTGGACCGCGGGCTCCCCCTGGTGGACGGCGTCTCGCTCGTGAAGTCGATCCGCGCCCGGGGGCTGGCCGTGCCGGTCCTCATCCTGACGGCCCTCGGCAGCGTCCCGGACAGGGTCGAGGGCCTCGACGCGGGCGCCAACGACTATCTGGTCAAGCCCTTCGACTCCGACGAGCTGGCCGCGAGGCTCCGCGCGCTCACGAGGACCTACGGGCCGCCCGCCCCGGCGCTGCTGCCCGTCGGGTCCTGGGACCTCGACCCGGCGGCGCGCGTGCTGACCTCGCCGTACGGGCACCGGGTCGAGCTCTCGGCCGCCGAGTCGTCGCTGCTGGCGCGGCTTGCGGCGGAGCCGGACCGGGTGCACTCGCGCGCCGAGCTCCTCGCCTCCGTGTTCGACGCCGGCGACACGCCCGGCGTCGTCGACACCTACGTCCACTACCTCAGGAAGAAGACGGACAAGACCGTGATCAGGACCGTGCACGGCGTCGGCTACCAGCTCGGCGGCCTCGAATGACCGCGCAGGCCGGGCGCGGGCGCGGGCGCCCCGGCTCCCCGCGGCGCCTCCCCGCCAACTCGGACGAGGCCGCCCTGCGGAGGGCCGCGCTGAAAGTGGGGCTGCAGATCGCGGCGGCCGTCGCCGTCGTCGTCGTCCTCCTCCTCGCTGCCGCCGCCGTCTTCATCTGGGTCAAGTCCCAGCCCTCGGAGATCGCCGCGCATGCCGCGCGCAGCGGGCAGCAGATCCTCCTGGACACGGTGGACGTCTTCGGCGCCCTCGTCGCGGGCGGCGTGTTCGGGATCGTGCTCGCCGGCGTGGTCGGCGCGCTCGTGGCGCGGCAGGCGGTCAAGCCCCTGGGCGAGTCGCTCGCCCTCCAGCGCAGCTTCGTCCAGGACGCGAGCCACGAGCTGCGCACGCCGCTGACGGTCCTGAACACCCGCATCCAGCTCGCGCAGCGGCGCCTCGGACCCGACAGCGAGGCGGCCGGAGTCCTCGCCGAGCTGCGCACGGACTCCGCCAAGCTCGCCGCCGTCATCGAGGACCTCCTCCACAGCGTCTCCGGCGGACCGGACATCCCGGAGACGCCGACCGACCTCGCCGGGCTCGCCCGCGACGTCGTGGCCGACGTCGCCGTGCTGGCCGGCGAGCGGGGCATCGCCGTCGCCGCGGACACGCCCGGCAGCGCGGTCCCGGTCGCCGTCGCCCCGGCCCCGCTGCGGCGCGTGATCGTGGCGCTCGCAGACAACGCAGTCAAGTACACGCCCGACGGCGGCCGGGTCACCGTCGGCGTGCGGGTCACCGATGGCGGCCGTCCCCCGGGCCAGGGCACCGCGGCGCTGCTCACCGTCGCGGACACGGGGCCGGGGATCGCCGGGCCGGTGCCCGAGCGGGTCTTCGACCGCTATGCCGGCGGCGGTACCACCTCGCCGGCCGGCCGGCGGAGCTTCGGGATCGGCCTGGCCCTCGTCCGGGACATCGCCGTGCGCAACGGCGGATCGGTCCGGATCGCGGAGACGGGCGCGGCCGGGACGACCATGGAGGTCTCGCTGCCCCTGGCGCGCTGACGGCACCTCCTCCGCGCCCCGTCTCAACTAAGGCAACCCTAAGCTGAGGCGCCCATCACAAAGTGGCACCATGACTTCCATGCGTATGGACCACGTATCTTATGCCTGCGAAGCCGACGGCCTTCTGGCCACGACGGAGCGAATCGCCAACGCGCTCGGGGTCGAGGCAGTCAAGGGCGGGGTCCACCCGCGCTTCGGAACCCGCAACATGATCATCCCGCTCACGGACCACCACTACCTCGAGGTCGTCGAGGTCCTGGACCACCCGGCCTCGGGCAAGGCGCCCTTCGGCCAGGCGGTCCGCGCCCGGAGCGCCGCGGGCGGCGGGTGGATGGGATGGTGCGTCGAGGTCGACGACCTCGCCCCCTTCGAGCAGCGCCTCGGCCGCCAGGCCGTCCCCGGCAACCGCAAGTTCCCGGACGGCCGGGAGCTCGTCTGGAAGCAGATCGGCATCCTCGGGCTCATCGCCGACCCGCAGGTGCCGTACATGCTCAAGTGGGAGGGCGACCCCTCGCTGCACCCGTCGAACGCCTACCCCGGGACCGTGCGGATGAGCCGGCTCACGATCGCCGGCTCGGCCGAGCGCGTCACGGAGTGGCTCGGCGAGCCCGTCGAGCGGCCGCTCGAGGACGTCGCGGTCGAATGGGTCTCGCCGAAGGGCACCCCCGGCATCATGTCCGTGACGTTCGAGACGGCCGACGGCGCCGTCACGATCTGACACGACCCAGCCGCCGACCGCCAGAGACCCCGCAACACGCCGCCAGAGACCCCACAACGCTGTGGGGTCTCTGGCGCGCTGTTGCGGGGTCCCGCCTAGCCCAGGCCCATGGCCTTCCCGACGAGGCTGAAGCCGACGAACGCCGTGATGTCGAGCAGGGCGTGGGCGATCACGAGCGGCATGACCCGCCCGTAGCGTCGGTAGACGAGGGCGAACACGACCCCCATCACGGCGTTGCCGAAGAACGGCCCGATCCCCTGGTACAGGTGGTAGCTGCCCCGCAGCAGCGAGCTCGCGGCGATCGCCGCCGGGGCCCGCCACCCGAGCCGGCGCAGCCAGCCGAGCATGAATCCGACCACGATGACCTCCTCGAGCACCGCGTGGCGCATCGCGGAGAGGATGAGCACGGGCACGGTCCACCAGTGCGCGTCGAGGCCGCTGGGGATGATGGCCGTCGTGACCCCGAGGGCGCGTCCGGCCCAGTAGAGCCCGAGCGAGGGGACCCCGATGGCGAGGAACAGCCCCAGGCCCCACAGCCAGTCGCGGCCGGGGCGGGCGAAGTCGAACCCGAGGCGGCGGAACGGCGCGCTCCACGGCAGCGCCGCGGGGCCGCGCCGGGCCGCGGCGTCCCATACGAAGTACAGCACGAGCGCGACCGGCACGAGCGAGAACACGATGTCCAGCAGCTGGTAGGCGAGGTCGAAGTACTCGCGCGGGCTGAGCGAGCGGTTGAGGGTGCTCGTGCCCTGCGACAGCGGCGCCCGGGTGGCCTTGTCGAGCAGCTGGACCACGGAGTAGACCGCCGACTGCCCCAGGGAGAGCCCGAGGACGATCGCCAGCTGGGCGCGCCAGCGGGCGCGGGAGGCAGGACGGACGACGGCGCGTGCTTGCGGCATGGACCTATCTTGCCCGCTCGCGGGCCGGCTCAGCGCATCCGCTGCCCCGCACGCCAGACGGCATGGGTGAGCGGCATCCCCGGCCGGTACGCGAGATGGGTGGCGCTGGGCGCGTCGAGGAGGTGGAGGTCGGCGCGGTGGCCGACGGCGATCGACCCCACCGCCCGCTGCCCGTCGGCGTCGGCCCCGACGTGCCGGCGCAGCGCGAGCGCGCCGCCGAAGGTCGCGGCGCGCACGGCCTCCTGGACCGTCAGGCCCATCTGCAGCACGGCGGTCGTGACGCAGAAGGAGACCGAGCTCGTGTAGCTCGTGCCGGGATTGCAGTTGGAGGCGATCGCGACCTGCACCCCGGCATCGAGCAGGCGGCGGGCCGGCGCGAGGGGGGCCCGGGTCGAGAGGTCGCACGCGGGCAGGACGGTCGCGACGGTCCCGGCGGCGCCGCCGGGCCGGGCTGGCGTCCACCCGGCCCAGCTGCCCGCGAGGGCGGCGAGGTCCGCCTCGTCGAGGAAGTTCACGTGGTCCACGCTGGCGGCGCCGAACTCGACCGCGAGGCGGACCCCGGCGCCGGGGCCGAGCTGGTTGCCGTGCACGCGCAGGCCGAGCCCGGCGTCCCTGCAGGCCATGAGGACGCGGCGGGACTGCTCCTCGGTGAACGCGCCCGTCTCGCAGAAGACGTCGGCCCACCGCACGTGCGGGCGCACGGCCTCGAGCATGGCCCCGCACACGAGGTCGGTGTACGCCTCGGGGTCGGCGCCGGCGGGCACGAGGTGGGCGCCGAGGTACGTGACCTCGTCGGCGGCCTCGGCGGCGAGGGCGGCGCTGCGCGCCTCGTGCCCGACCTCGAGGCCGTAGCCGGTCTTCGTCTCCAGATACGTGGTCCCCCCGGCCACCGCCTCGGCGACGCGGACCGCGAGGAGGCGGCGGAGCTCGCCGTCGGACGCGGCGCGCGTGGCGGCGGTCGTCACGCCGATGCCGCCGGCGGCGTACGCCTGCCCGGCCATGCGCGCCTCGAACTCGGCGGTGCGGTCGCCGGCGAACACGAGGTGCGAGTGGGAGTCCACCCACCCGGGCAGGACGGCGCGGCCCTGTGCGTCGTAGCGCTCGTCCGCGACCGGGGCGTCCGCGGAGCGGCCCACCCAGGCGATCCGCTCGCCCTCGAGGACGACGGCGGCGTCTCGCAGCACGCCGGCTCCCTCGCCCGAGGCGGGGCTCGCCTCGCCGGTGAGGTGCTGGGTGGACAGCTCGCCGATGGCGTCGATGAGGAGGCTCATGCCTCCATCTTCAGCTGCGCACGGACAGGCGGTGCGGATCCAGGGCCCGCTGTGTCTCGGATACCGGACTCACGCCCGTGCGCAGGGCGTCGGGTCCGGCGAGGAGCTGGGCGGCGGCGGCCTCCGCCAGCGCGGTCGACGTCTGGAAGCCGTAGCCGCCCTGCCCGGCGAGCCAGAAGAAGCCGGGGCCCTCGGGGTCGAAGCCCAGGACGGGCAGGCCGTCCCGCGGCGAGGTCCGCAGGCCCGTCCAGGCCCGAACGATCCCGGTGACCTCGAGGTCGGCGACCGTGCGGATGAGGGCCAGGGTGGCCTCGATGTCGCCGGGCCGCGGGACGGCGTCCTCGGCACGGGAGGGCTCGGACTCCGAGGGCGAGACGAGGGCGCCGGCCGGGTCCGGCCTGAAGTACCAGGTGTCGTCCGCCGCGGCGACCATGGGGGTCTCGGGTCCCAGCGGGGCGGCAAGGGAGACGAGGGCCGCGGTGCGGCGGTAGGGCTGCAGGCCGAGCCGTTCGACGCCGAACAGGATCGCCACGTCGTCCGCCCACGCGCCGGCGGCGTTGACGACGTTGGCCGCGTGGAAGCCCTCGGCGCCGGCGCCCACGAGCCACCCCTCGCCCACGCGCTGCGCGCTGTGGACCGGGGTGCCGACGTGGAGCCCGACGCCGCGGTCGCGTGCCCGCTCCTCGTGGAAGGCGAGCAGGGCGGCGGCGTCGACGCGGACGGAGTCCGTGTCGAGGGCGGCGGCCTCGAAGGCCCCCGGCCGCAGCGCGGGGACGAGCCGCGTGGCCTCCTCGTGGCTGAGCGCCCGCATCCCCTCGTGAGCTTCGGACTCCACGTCCGCGCGGCTTCCCACGAGCATGAAGCTGCTCGGCCACACGAGCCGGCGGCCCGCGCCGTCGGCGGCGTCGGCGAGCGCCTCGAGCGTGCGGCGGGTCAGCTCCTGCACGGGCGGGGGGCCGTAGCTGGGGATGAGCTGCTGCGCGGACCGGGAGGAGGTGTGGTAGGCGAGCGAGGGCTCGGCCTCGACCAGGGCCACCCGGCACCTGCCGGCGAGCTCCGAGGCGAGCGAGAGGCCGGCGATCCCGCCTCCCACGATGAGGACGTCGACATCCTGGGCGCTGTTGGTGGTGGCCGTCATGGCCTCACTGTAGCCCGCGACCGCCGGGGCCCACAGGGGGCCGAAGGACCCGGGGCACCGCGTGGGATGCCCCGGGCGGGCCGCCTTCCGGCGCCCGGGCCGGGGTGCCCGAGGAGGGCCCGGCTCAGCCGGCGGCCTCGCTTCCGGCGCGCCCAGGCTCGGGCTGTCCGGGTTCCCGCGTGCGCCCCGGCTCGGGCGCGGGCTTGGCGAGCCGGTCGCGGGCGTGCAGGACGTCGCCGATGAACCAGTCGTAGACGAGCACCCCGATCACGCCGCCGATCAGGGGCCCCACGATCGGCACCCAGAAGTACCAGCTGAAGGCCCCGTCCACGGTTCCCGGCATCGCGACCTGCCCCCACCCTCCGAGCCACGCCAGCAGGCGCGGGCCGAGGTCGCGCGCCGGATTGATGGCGTACCCGGCGTTGGCGCCGAAGGACATGCCGATGGCCGCCACCGCGAAGCCGACCATGAGCGGCCCGAGGTTGGCCTGGACGGCGGTGTTCCGCAGGTCGATGATCGCCACCACGAGCATGACGAGGAACATGGTTCCGATGATCTGGTCGATCAGCGGACCGATGGGGTTGCCGTTGTAGAAGGGCGCGGGGAAGGTCGCGAAGATCGAGAACGTCGCATTGCTCTTGGGGTCTCCGCGCCCCACCCCGACGGCCTTGTTGTAGGCGTCGATCGCGGGGAAGTAGTTCAGCAGCACGAGGGCCGCCCCGACGAAGGCGCCCGCCACCTGCGCGATCATGTACGGCCCGACCTTGGACCACGGGAACTTCCGGCGCACGGCGAACGCGAGCGTCACGGCCGGGTTGATGTGCGCGCCGCTGACGCCGCCGGCCACGTACACGGCCATGGTGACCGCGAGCGCCCATCCCCACGTGATGAGCAGCCAGTCGCCGCTCGCGAGGAAGATCGTCGTGGGAGTCTGCGCGCGGCCCGATCCCGGGAGCGCCGCGACGGCCATCGCGACGACGCCGTCGCCGAACGCGATGAGCACGAAGGTCCCGAGGAATTCTGCGAGGAGCTCGCCCCAGAGCCCGCCCACATTCTTGAGGCCGGAGCCTCCCGTGCGCACGCTGCTCCTGATGGGCGTCACATCGCTCATGACATGCCTCCTGGTTGCCCGGCGGCCACGGACCTGGCCGCCGCGCGGCGCGGAGGGCGGCAGGGTCGTCGCTCGCCGTGCCGCGCACCTTCCACGGTAGGAGCGCTCTCGAGGCGTCGGACAGGGCCGAGTGTCCCTCTGGGCATGTGAGATACATCACACTAGGGGCGGCTGCCGACCGCCTCCCGCGCGGCGACGAACGCGCGGACGGCGGTCTCGACGTCCTCCGCGGTGTGGGCCGCCGAGAGCTGCACCCGGATGCGGGCGAGCCCCTTCGGCACCACCGGATACGAGAAGGCCGTGACGTACACCCCGTGGGCGAGCATCTCCGCCGCGATCCGGCCGGCGAGGGCCGCGTCGCCGAACATGACCGGCACAATCGCGTGCTCGCCGTCCAGCAGCTCGAAGCCTTCCTCGCCCATGCGGCGGCGGAACAGGGCGGCATTGTCGAAGAGCTGCCCGCGCAGCCCATCGGAGCCGGCCACGAGGTCCAGCGCCGTGAGCGTGGCGGCCACGATCATGGGCGCGACGGAATTGGAGAACAGGTAGGGCCGGGCCTTCTGCCGCAGGGTCGCGACGATCTCGGCCCGGCCGGAGACGTACCCGCCGGAGGCACCGCCGAGGGCCTTGCCGAACGTGCCGGTGTAGATGTCCACGCGGTCGGACACGCCCGCGTGCTCGGGGGTGCCCGCGCCGGTGGCGCCCATGAAGCCGACGGCGTGCGAGTCGTCCACCATGACCATCGCGCCGTACTCCTCGGCGAGGTCGCAGATCTCACGCAGCGGCGCGAGGTAGCCGTCCATCGAGAAGACCCCGTCGGTGACGATGAGCACCCGCCGCGCCCCGCCGCCGTCGTTCATCGCCTTCGCCTCCTGCAGCCGCGCCTCGAGCTCGCCCATGTCCCGGTTGGCGTACCGGAGGCGGGCCGCCTTGCACAGGCGGATGCCGTCGATGATCGAGGCGTGGTTGAGGGCGTCGGAGATGACGGCGTCCTCGGGCCCGAGGATGGCTTCGAACACGCCGCCGTTGGCGTCGAAGCAGCTGGAGAAGAGGATCGTGTCCTCGGTGCCGAGGAACTCGGAGACGCGCCGCTCGAGCGCCAGGTGCGCGTCCTGGGTGCCGCAGATGAAGCGCACGGAGGCCATGCCGAACCCGCGCTCGTCGAGGGCCCTCTTGGCGGCGTCGATGAGGTCGGGGTGGTCGGCCAGGCCGAGGTAGTTGTTGGCGCAGAAGTTGAGCACCTCCCCCGCGGGCCTGCCCAGCGGGCCGGCGAGGATGTGCGCCGACTGCGGGGAGTCGATGTGCCGCTCCTCCTTGAACGTCCCGGCCGCGCGGATCTCCTCGAGCTCCGCGGCGAGCTGGTCCCTGACACCTGTGAACATCGTCTTCCTCTCCTCGTCCTGCTTCATCGGGCCCGGGCCCTCAGACGCCCTGCCAGTCCAGCACCACTTTTCCGCCGCTGCCAGAGCGGGCGACGGCGAACCCCTCCTCCCAGCGCTCGGCCGGCAGGACGTCGGTCACCACGGCGGCGACGTTCTTCCGGAGCACGGGGTTGGAGGAGAGCATGGCGCTCATCGCGTACCAGGTCTCGAACATCTCGCGCCCGTAGATGCCCTTGAGCGTGAGCATGTGGGTGACCACCTTGGTCCAGTCGAGCTCGGCGGCCTCGGAGGGCAGGCCGAGGAGGGCGATGCGGCCGCCGTGGTTCATGTTCTCGATCATCCCGGCCAGGGCGGCGGGGCGCCCGGACATCTCGAAGCCGACGTCGAAGCCCTCGAGCATGCCGAGCGCGCGCTGGGCCTCGCGCACGCTCATGGTGGAGACGTCGATGGCCAGGTCGGCGCCCATCTGGCGGGCGAGCTCGAGGCGGCGGGGGGACACGTCCGTGATCGCGATCTTCCGGGCGCCGGCATGCCGGGCCACGGAGATGGCCATGAGGCCGATCGGCCCGGCGCCGGTGATGAGCACGTCCTCGCCGACCACGGGGAAGCTCAGGGCGGTGTGGACGGCGTTGCCGAACGGATCGAAGATCGCGCCGAGCTCGGGGGTGACGGAGGGGTCGTGGTGGACCCAGACGTTCGCCTCGGGGATGACCACGTACTCGGCGAATGCCCCGTCGCGCTGCACGCCGACGCTCACCACGTTGATGCACATCTGCCGCCGGCCGGCCCGGCAGTTGCGGCACATGCCGCACACGATGTGGCCCTCGCCGGAGACGCGGTCGCCGACCCTGACGACCTGGACGTCTTCGCCGACCTCCACGACCTCGCCGTAGAACTCGTGCCCGGGCACGAGCGGGGCGGTGATCATGGACTGCGCGCTCGCGTCCCACGACTCGATGTGCAGGTCGGTGCCGCAGATCCCGGTGGCGTGGACGCGGATCTTGACGTCCGCCGGGCCTGCCTGCGGCTCGGGGCGCTCGGTGAACTCGAGGCCGGCGCGCGGGCCGGGCTTGTAGAGGGCCTTCATGAGCCCATTCAAGGCCAGCGGACAGCTTAGAACAACAGTAGGTTTCTCAACGGACGGTTTAGGATCGGCTTATGGATGTCCGGCAACTGCAGATCCTCCGCGAACTCGGCGAGCTCGGGAGCGTCAAGGCCGTGGCCGAGGAGCTCCTGGTCACGCCGTCGGCCGTGTCGCAGCAGCTGGCCCTGCTCACGAGGAGCGCCGGCACCCAGCTGACCCGCAAGGAGGGGCGGAACCTCGTCCTCACCGACGCGGGGAGGGTGCTCGCGGAGGCGGGCGGCGCCGTCGTGCGCGCCATGGCCGAGGCCCGCGCCGCGATCGGCGCGTACCGCGAGGACCCGGCGGGGACGGTGAGCGTGTGCGCGTTCCACTCGGCCGCGCAGGCCCTGTTCGGGCGGCTCACGGCCCGGCTCGCGCCCCGCCCCCAGACGCACGGCGCGTCCCCGGCCGCCGCCGTCGCCGTACCGGTGCCGCGGCTGCGGCTCGCGGACGAGGACGTGCCCCAGCACGGGTTCCCCGCCCTGACCGCGCGGTACGACATCGTGCTCGCGCACCGGCTCGCGCACACCGAGTCGTGGCCCGACGACCGGCTCGTGGCCGTCCCGCTCGTGCGGGAGCCGTTCGACGTGGCCCTGCCGGCGGGGCACCCGCTCGCGGCGCGCGAGGAGCTCTCGCCCGAGGACGTGGCCGGCGAGCGGTGGGTCTCGAGCCGGATCGGCTACTCCCCGGCGGACGTGCTCGCTGCCATCGGCGCAGTGGCCAGCGTCTCCCCCGAGGTCGCGCACCGCATCAACGACTACTCGACGGTCGCCGCCGTCGTGGCCGGCGGCGGGGGGCTCGGGCTGCTGCCGCGGTACACCGCCACGATCGGGCTGCCGGCCGGGGTGGAGCTCCGCCCGCTTGCCGGCATCGGCACGCAGCGCAGCATCGACCTCCTGATCCGGCCCGAGAACGCCGGGCGGCGTTCCGTGCAGCGGGTCACCGACGCGCTGCGCGCCCTGATGCTCGATCTCGTGCACGAGGCTGCGGCGCGATGAGGACGAGCGCCGGGTAGGTGATGAGCGCAAGGGCGAAGTGCATCAGGACGAGGACGCCGACGCCCGCCGCCGGCTGGCCCTTGAGCAGGATCCACGCGTCCGGGGCCAGCCCGACCACGGTCACGGCGAGGGCCAGCCACAGGAACGGCTTCCACGCTCTGGACGAGACCCAGGCCATCGCGGGCCAGGCGAGGCACGCGAGGACCACGCCGATGACGGTCAGCTTCGTGTACTCCATGAACTGGAAGTGCTCGTAGCCGGCGAGGTCCGGCATGGCGGCGATCGCCGCGGCCGCGAGCGCGGCGCAGGCGAGCACGGATCCGACGACCGCGACAACGCTGGCGGCGATGAAGCGGCCCACGGCCGGCTGCCTGCTGCCCCGCGGGAAGTCGAGGTCGAGGGCGCGGGCTGCGCGCTCGAGCGCGGGGCTCCGGACGTCGGGGGTGCTGGGGCGCGGCGGCACGGACACGGTGGTTCCTCCTAAGGCGTTCTCGGACAGCACCAGCGTAGGGCGCCGCCTCTAAGGGCGCTCTAAGAACCCCTCGGCCCCGGCCGCTCAGGACTGGGAGACGGACCCGCTCACCGACGGGCTCGAGGACGGGCTGGGCGAGGGCGACTGGCCGCCCTGCGTGCCCGAGTTCCGGTGCATCCTGCCGCCGTGGCCCTGATGGCCCTGGTTCGCCTGGGCTTGGCCGGTACGGACGGGGAAGGGACCCTTCACCACGGCGCTGGCCGTGTCGTCGCTGCCCCTGCGCTGGGCACGCACGGCGACCTCGTCGCCGACCTTGAGGTCGCTGGCCTTGAGGGCCGCGCCCTTCGGATCGGACGCGGAGCGGAACTTCGTGCTGCCATCGAGCACGTAGGAGTGCGTATAGCCGTCCTCGCTCTTGACCGTCAGCCGCGTGTCCGTAGCCTCCGTCACCGTGCCGCGCTGGCCCACGAGGGTCACGAACGTGCCGTCGGCACGCTTGACGGTGACCTCGCCGTGCAGGCCGCCGCGGGCCATGAGGCGCTGCCCGTGGCCGCCCCGGTGCGGCGCGGACTGTGCACCCTGGGACGGTGCCGACGGGGAGGGCGAGGGCGTGGACGCGGCCCAGACGGCGGCGCCGCCGCCACCCACGAGGGCGACGCCGAGGGCGCCGATGACGAGGGCGCGACGTGTGCGGTGTGAAGCGGTGGAGCTCATGCCTCCATCATGCCGCCCGCCGCGGGCTCCCGTGCGGGACTTGGGAGAACTGGGGGCCAACCGGAAGGTGGCTCACAGGAACGCGTGGCGCCGCCCTGTCCCGTCGCTGCGGCGCCCTAGTTCTCGAAGAGGCAGAAGGGGTGCCCGTCCGGGTCGAAGAACACGATGACATCCTCCTGGGGCTGGTGGGCCGCGCGCTGGGCCCCGCACTCGGCGGCTCGCTCCGCGGCCTCCGCCAGGTCTGTGACGAGCAGGTCGAGGTGCATCATCATCTGCTGCTCGCCGGGCTTCTCCGGCCAGACCGGCCGCTCGAAGTCCTCCTCGAGCTGGAAGGAGAGCTGGGCCCCGCCTGCGGGGTCGAGGACCGTGGCCCACTCGCGCTCGTCGTCGCCGAGCTCCCACCCGAGCAGGTTGGCGTAGAAGCGGGCCGCGGCCTGGGGGTCCGGGCTTCCGAGGACCGTCGCGTGGTACTGGATCAGAGGCGCCATGCGTCCACCCTATGCACCGGCGGCGAGGGGCCGCCAGATCCCGAAGCGGTTCCCCTGCGGGTCGAGGACATGTGCGAACTCGATGGCCCCGTTGTTCGTCAGCGGGATGGCAACGCTCGCGCCGAGCCGCTGCGCTTCCGCGAGCGAGGCCGCGACGTCGTCCACCTGGACGTAGAACACCGCCCAGTGGCCCCCGCCCACGGCCGCGGTGTCCCACAGGCCGCCGGCGTCGGCCTCGACCATCCTGTACCCGACGGGGGACGGCTGCCCGAAGCCCCAGCCGAAGAGGCCGCCGTAGAAGGCCTGGGAGCCCTCGGGGTCCTCGGTGCCGATCTCGAAGTAGTTCACGTTCGCTGTCATCGCATCCTCCGCGGGGTGGGGCCGGTTCCTCCGGCACCGCCTCCCATGGTGCTGCCGTGCGCCAGCACGGCAAAGGGGCGGGCCCTCCCTTTTTCAAAGGAGGGCCCGCCCCGGTGATGCAGACGGCTGGGTGCCGTGCGGCTAGCCCTGGACGCCCAGCCGCTCGAGGATGAGCTCCTTGACCCGGCCGGCGTCGGCCTGGCCGCGTGTGGCCTTCATGACCGCGCCGACGATCGCGCCGGCCGCCTGGACCTTGCCGCCCCGGATCTTGTCCGCGACGCCGGGCTGTGCGGCGAGGGCGGCGTCGATCGCCTCGAGCAGGGGCCCGTCGTCGGAGACGAGCACGAGGCCCCGGGCCTCCATGACCTCGGTCGGGGTGCCCTCCCCGGCGATGACGCCGTCGAGCACCTGGCCCGCCATCTTGTTGTTGAGCTTTCCGCCCTCGACGAGTCCGTTGAGCTCGATGATCGCGGCCGGGGTCACGCCGAGGTCCGCCGGGTCCACGTCGGCGGCCTTCGCGCGGCCCACGATCTCGCCCATCCACCACTTGCGGGCCGCCTGCGGGGTCGCGCCCGCGGCGATGGTCTCCTCGATCGAGTCCATGACGCCGGCGTTCACCACGTCGCGGAACTCGGCGTCGGCGTAGCCCCAGGCCTCCTTGAGCCGCTTGCGCCGCTCGGCGGGGGGCTCTGGCAGGGAGGCACGCAGTTCCTCGACCCACTCGCGGCTCGGGACCACGGGCACGAGGTCCGGCTCGGGGAAGTAGCGGTAGTCGTCGGCGTCGCTCTTGGGGCGCCCCGACGTCGTGGTCCGCGTGTCCTCGTGCCAGTGGCGCGTCTCCTGGATGACCTTCTCCCCCGCCGAGAGCACCGCGGCGTGGCGCTGGATCTCGAACCGGACCGCGTGCTCGACCGAACGCAGCGAGTTGACGTTCTTGGTCTCCGAACGCGTGCCGAACTGGGTCGCGCCCTTGGGCATGAGCGAGACGTTCGCATCGCAGCGGACGTTGCCGCGCTCCATGCGCGCGTCCGAGACGCCGAGGTTCTTCACGATCTCGCGGATCGCGGCCACGTACGCGCGGGCCAGCTCGGGGGCACGGCTGCCGGCGCCGACGATCGGCTTCGTGACGATCTCGACCAGCGGCACGCCGGCGCGGTTGTAGTCCACGAGGGAGTACTCGGCGCCCTGGATGCGTCCGGTCGCGCCGCCCAGGTGGGTGAGCTTGCCGGCGTCCTCCTCCATGTGCGCGCGCTCGATCTCCACGCGGAACACGGTGCCGTCCTCGAGCTCGATGTCGATCCAGCCGTCGTGCGCGATCGGCTCGTCGTACTGGGACGTCTGGAAGTTCTTGGGGGTGTCCGGGTAGAAGTAGTTCTTCCGCGCGAAGCGGCAGGACTCGGCGATCTCGCAGTTCAGCGCGAGGCCGATCTTGATGCTCGACTCCACGGCAGCCCGGTTCACGACCGGCAGCACACCGGGCATGCCGAGGTCCACCTCGTTGACGTCCGAGTTGGGCTCGTCGCCGAACACGTTCGGGGCAGAGGAGAACATCTTGGTCTTCGTGTTGAGCTCGACGTGGACCTCGAAGCCGAGGACCGGGTCGAACTTCTCCATGGCCGTCTCGAAGGACAGGACGGTCTGCGTGGCTGCCATCTCTACTTCACTCCTGCGTTGGTCTCGGCGGACTGCCCGACGTTCGCACGGGCGCCCAGCACCGGCGCCTTCGCGAGCAGCGGGCCGCCCCACTGCGCCTCGAGCAGCGCCTCGAGGGCCGCGCCGACCTGGTACAGGCGGGCGTCCTCACGGGCCGGGGCGAGGATCTGGAGGCCGGCGGGGAGGCCGTCCTCGTCGGCGAGGCCGCTCGGGAGGGACAGGCCCGGGACCCCGGCCAGGTTGGCGGGGATGGTCGCGACGTCGTTGAGGTACATCGCCAGGGGGTCGTTCAGCTTCTCCCCCAGCGGGAACGCCGTGGTCGGCGCCGTCGGGGAGATGAGCACGTCCGCCTGGGCGAACGCGGCGTCGAAGTCGCGCTGGATGAGCGTGCGGACCTTCTGGGCCGAGCCGTAGTACGCGTCGTAGTAGCCCGCCGAGAGCGCGTAGGTGCCCAGGATGATGCGGCGCTTCGCCTCGTCGCCGAACCCGGCGGCGCGGGTCGCGGCCATGACGCGCTCGATCGTCATGGGGCCGTCCTGGGGCAGGACCCGCAGTCCGTACCGGACGCCGTCGAACTTCGCGAGGTTGCTCGAGACCTCGCTCGGCATGATCAGGTAGTAGGCGCCGAGGGCGTACTTGAAGTTGGGGCAGGAGACCTCGACGATCTGCGCGCCGGCCCCCTTGAGCAGCTCGAGCGCATCACGGAAGCGGGCTTCCACGCCGGCCTGGTAGCCCTCCCCGCCGAGTTCCTTCACGACGCCGATGCGCAGCCCCTTGAGGGAGCCCTCGGCGGAGCGTGCGCGCGCCGCGGCGACGAGGGTGTCGAAGGAGTCGGTGAGCGACGTCGAGTCGAACGGGTCGTGGCCGCCAATGAGCTCCTGGAGCAGGGCGGCGTCGAGGACCGTGCGGGAGACCGGGCCGATCTGGTCCAGGCTCGAGGCCATGGCGATGGCCCCGTACCGGGAGACCGCGCCGTAGGTGGGCTTGACGCCGACCGTGCCGGTCACAGCCCCGGGCTGGCGGATCGAGCCGCCGGTGTCGGTGCCGAGGGCCAGCGGGGCCTCGAATGCCGCGACGGCCGCCGCGGAGCCGCCGCCGGAGCCGCCGGGGATGCGGTCCAGGTCCCACGGGTTGCGGGTGGGGCCGAACGCGGAGTGCTCGGTGGAGGAGCCCATGGCGAACTCGTCGAGGTTGGTCTTGCCGAGGATCGGGAGCTTCGCGGCCCGGATCTTCTTGACGACGGTCGCATCGTAGGGGCTCATCCAGCCCTCGAGGATGCGGGAGCCCGCCGTCGTGGGCTGGCCCTTCGTGACGATGAGGTCCTTGATCGCGATCGGAACGCCGGCGAGCGGGTGGAGGGCGGCGGCGTCGTCCCCTCCGGCGGCGCGGATCGCGTCGACCTCGCGGGCGACGCCGAGCGCCTCCTCGGTGTTGACGTGCAGGAAGGCGTGGACTCCGCGCTCCCCGCCGTCGACCTCGGCGATGCGGTCGAGGTGCGCCCGCGTGACCTCCTCGGAGGAGACCTCCTTGGCCGCGAGCTTCCCGGCGAGGGCCGAGGCGCTGGACGTGATGAGCTCGTTGAGCTGGCTGTCGTTGGTGCCCATGGGCTTACTCCTCGTCCAGGATGGCCGGGACCTTGAAGCGGTCCTGGTCTGAATCGGGGGCGCCGGAGAGCGCCTCGGCCGGGGTGAGGACGTGGCCCACGACGTCCTCGCGGAAGACGTTCTGCAGCGGGATCGGGTGGCTCGTGGCCGGGACCTCGGGGCCCGCGGCCTCGCTCACGCTCTTGACGGCGTCCACGATGTGGGCCAGTTCGCCCGCCATCTTGTCCAGCTCCGCCTCGCTCATCTCGATCCGCGCGAGCTGCGCGAGGTGCGCAACGTCGTCGCGAGTGATCTCAGCCATGGATCTCCCTGTGAAAGGTGGTTAGAAGGTTCGCGATCCAGTCTAGTCGCGCGGCCGACGGGCCCGCCCCGGCGCGGTCAGAGGCGCTTGATGTACACCGGGAGCATGATGTCGGTCCCGGCGACCGGCCAGTCCCGCTCGGGCGCGCGCTCGTAGCCCAGCCGCGGGTAGAGCGCGTTCGGCGCCTCCCAGCCCTCCCCCGTGGTGAGCACGACGGCGGTCGCGGCCGCGCGCCGGGCCCTCGCCTCGACCTCGCGCACGAGGGCCGTCCCGGCCCCGGACCGCTGGACTGCAGGGTCCACGACGAGGAGGCGGAACTCGAACTCTCCCGGGCGTGCGATCTGGTCGAAGCCGTCGCCGTGCGCCATGACGGTCACGGACCCGACGATCCGCCCGTCCCGGACGGCGACGAGGACGGTGCCCCGCGCGGCCCGGAAGGCCACATCCGCGATGTGCTGCATGTACGGGTGGTCGGCGCTCTCGAAGTAGCCCGGGCCGAGGTAGGCGTCCTCGGCGATCCGGGCGATCTCCGGGTAGTCCGCCGCGGCTGCCTCTCGGACGGTGAGGTCCGTCATCCGATCGGGAAGCGGCCGGAGAACTCGATGGCCCCGGCGCAGGTCCAGGCGGCGAGCCGCTCGTCGTCGTCCGGGCCCCCGAGCAGAGGGCTCGTCAGGACGGGACGGCGCACCCAGCAGCCGGCCTCCTCGGCGATGAGTGCACCGGCGGCGAAGTCGTGCTCGTTGAGGCCGAGCTCCCCGTACGCGTCATGGGTGCCGTCCGCGACGAGGCAGAGGTCCAGCGCGGCCGAGCCGAGCCGGCGCATGTCGCCGAACCCGTCCATCAGGCCGCCCAGGGCCGCGGCCTGCTCGGCCCGGACCCCGGGCTCGTAGGAGAAGCCAGTGGCGAGGATCGCCGAGCCGTCCTCGGCACGCCCCGGGGCCGGTCCCTCGAGGCGGCGGGGCCACGGTTCGCGGTTCCCCTCGTCGCCGGTGCGCCCGTGCGCGGCGTCGAGGCGCCAGGCGCCCCCGCCCCGCACGGCCCAGTACTCGCGCCCGAGGGCCGGGGCGTTGACGACCCCGGCGAGCCACTGGCCGTCCTCGTCGGCCACCGCGACGCTCGTGGCGTAGTAGACGATGTCCCGGATGAAGTTCGTGGTGCCGTCGAGCGGATCGATCGACCAGCGGAAGCCGCTCGGGTCTGCGACCCGGCTGGTGCCCTGCTCCTCGCCGGTGACGATGTCGTCAGGACGTTCGGCGGCGAGCACCGAGCGCACGGCCTTCTCCGCCGCGAGGTCGAATTCGGTGACCCAGTCGCTGCCCGAGCTCTTCGTCTCGGCGGCGCCGCCGGCGGACGAGAGCACGCCGCCCGCGCGTCCGGCGAGGATGGAGGCGCCGGCCGCGGCCGCCCGCCGGGCAACGCTCAGGAGGTGATCGAGGAACTCGGGGTCGTGGGTGTGCGTCACTCGTCGTCCTCCTCATCCCGCATGATCTGTTCGGGTTTCGCCACGTCCGCGCCGTTCCCGTCCTCGGCCCCCGCCGGGGCACCGAGGCCGGCCGGGCCCTCGGTGAGGAGGGTGCGGAAGCCGTCCTCGTCGAGGACCGGCACGCCCAGCTGCTCGGCCTTGTCGAGCTTCGTCCCGGCGCTCTCGCCGGCCACCACGTAGTCGGTCTTCTTGGAGACGCTGCCGGAGGCCTTCCCGCCGCGGATGATGATGGCCTCCTTGGCCTCGTCCCGGCTGAACCCCTCGAGGCTGCCGGTCACGACGACGGTCAGCCCCTCGAGGGTGCGGCCCACGGAGGCGTCCTGCTCGTCCTCCATCTTCACGCCGGCCGCTGCCCACCGGTCGACGATCTCGCGGTGCCAGTCCTCGGCGAACCACTCGATGAGCGCGTCCGCGATGATCGGGCCCACGCCGTCCACGTCGGCGAGCTGCTCGCGCGCGTCGTCCTGGGCGAGGACGGCGCGCAGGGCCGCCATCGACCCGTACCGGGTGGCGAGCGCGCGCGAGGCCGTGGGCCCGACGTGCCGGATCGAGAGCGCCACGAGGACGCGCCACAGCGGCTGGGCCTTGGCCTTCTCGAGTTCGCGGAACAGCTTCTCTGTCGTGGCGGTGGGCTTCGAGGGGGTCTTCGCCGTCGGCTTCGTGTAGAAGTACGGGACGAGCTCCCACTCGCCCGTGCCCGCGCCCTTGGACCGCTTCTCCCGGCGGATCCTGACGTCGCGGAGGTCCTCGGCGGTGAGCTCGAAGATGCCGGCCTCGTTCTCGAGCGGCGGCACCTCCGGCTCGGCCGGCTGGGTGAGGGCGATCGCCGCCTCCCAGCCGAGGGCCTCGATGTCGAACGCGCCGCGGCCGGCGAGGTGGAACACGCGCTCGCGGAGCTGGGAGGGGCACGAGCGGGCGTTGGGGCAGCGGATGTCGACGTCGCCCTCCTTGCCCGGCGCCAGCGGCGTGCCGCACGAGGGGCACGTGGTGGGCATGACGAAGTCGCGCACCTCCGCCTCGTCCCGCAGGGCCAGCACGGGCCCGACGATCTCCGGGATCACGTCGCCGGCCTTGCGCAGCACCACGGTGTCGCCGATCTTGACGCCCTTGGCCCGGACCACGTCCTGGTTGTGCAGGGTCGCCATCGAGACGGTGGAGCCGGCGACCTTGACGGGCTCCATCACGCCGTAGGGGGTCACGCGGCCCGTGCGGCCCACGTTCACCTGGATGTCGAGGAGCTTGGTGTGGACCTCCTCGGGCGGGTACTTGAACGCCACTGCCCAGCGCGGCACGCGCGAGGTGTGGCCGAGGGCCCGCTGGGTCGCGAAGTCGTCGACCTTGACCACGATGCCGTCGATCTCGTGGATGAGGCTGTGCCGCTTCTCGCCGAACCGCTCGATGAAGGCCAGGACCTCCTCGTAGGTGTCCAGGACCTCGTAGTACGGGCTCGTGGGCAGGCCCCAGGCCTTGAGGAGGTCATAGGTCTCGGACTGGCTCGCCGTGCTGAGCCCCGCGCGCGCCCCGATCCCGTGGACGAACATGCTCAGGGGGCGCTTGGCGGTCTCGGCGGGGTCCTTCTGCCGCAGCGACCCTGCGGCCGCGTTCCGCGGGTTGGCGAGCGGGGCCCTGCCCTCGGCGATGAGGGCGTCGTTGAACTCGTTGAAGGCCTTCGTGGGGATGTAGACCTCGCCACGGATCTCGACTTCCTCGGGATGCCCGTCGCCCGCAAGCCGGGTGGGGATGTCCTTGATGGTCAGGACGTTGTGCGTGACGTCCTCGCCCGTGCGGCCGTCGCCGCGGGTCGCGGCCCGGACCAGCTCGCCGTTGCGGTAGAGCAGGTTGACGGCGAGGCCGTCGATCTTGAGCTCGGTGAGCCACTTCGCCGCGGGGAACCCGGCGGCCGCGACGCTGGCCTCGGCGCGCCGGACCCAGGCCTCGAGCTCGTCGATGGAGAAGACGTCCTCGAGGCTGTACATGCGGGCGAGGTGCTCGACCGGGGCGAAGGCCGCTGTGACCTCGCCGCCGACCTCCTGGGTGGGCGAGTCGTTCGCGATCAGCTCCGGGTGGAGGGCCTCGAACTCCTCGAGCCGGCGGTAGAGCGCGTCGTACTCGGCGTCCGAGATCTCCGGCGCGTCCTGGTTGTAGTAGAGGGCGCGGTGGTGCCGGACCTCATCCGCGAGGGCGTCGTACTCCTCGCGCAGCGACTCGGACGGGACAACCGCTTCGCCGACCGCTTCTTCGGTGCTCGCTGCCTGGGTGCTCGCTGCTTCTGGGCTCACGCTGTCTATCTTGCCCCATGGCTCCGTCACTTCCCCGGCCCCGCCCCCACTCTCCGTTTCGGGTACGCATCTCGACGGCAATATGGCGTCTCGGGTACGGGCTCATGTACCCGAAACGCGAAAAGGGCGACGAGATGCGTACCCGAAACGGACAGCCGGGGGGAGATGAGGAGAGGCCCCACGGCGGGTGCCGTGGGGCCTCTCGCGGTCAGCGCCGGTCAGCGCGGGCGCTAGTGCAGGCTGCTGGAGGTCTGCTCCTGCGCCGTGGCGTTGGTGTTCATGGTGCGCGAGGCGTCGCGCAGCTGCTCGACGAGCTTGGCCAGGGACTTCATGCCCGTGGACTGCCACTCGCCCTTGAACTGCTCGGCGTCGCGGCCGGCCCAGTTCGCCGGGATGTTGTTGTTGATCAGCGCATTGAGGTTGTTCTTGATCTGGTCCACCTCGTTGGCCTTCGCGTCGAACTGCTTCGCGACACCGCGGAGCTCGGCAACGTTGGCGCCCTGCTGAATAGCCATGGTCTTCCCTTCCGTCCTGCCCGTCGGGCTTCCCCCGTGGACTGGCTCCACGCTATACGCCGCCCCCGCCCACCGCGATGGGGACTCCTCCCCACTCAGCCGGCTGAGAGGTCCTCGAACGCCGCCTGCACCTTGTACGCCCGTCCCCGCGCCACGTAGAAGCCGCGTCCGGGGACGTACCGGGGATTCCGGATGCGTCCCAGGGACGTGTTCAGCAGCGAGTCGCCGTCCATCTCGGCGGGGTTGAGCAGCAGGCCCCGGCGTCCGTTCTTGAACGGCTGGGACAGGCTCCAGGCCGAGCCCCAGCCGGCGGTCTCGGACTCCCCGACGACCCACAGGCCCTCGCGGTCCATGGCGGTGATGAGCGCCGAGAGCCCACTCTCGGCCAGCGTGGAGTCGAACTCGGGCAGCCCCTCGATGAAGAGCGCGAACTCGCGTACCCCCACGTCGGGCTGGAGCTCGTCCACGGCGGCGGACACGGCGTCCTCCCCGGTGAAGCTCGCGTCCCACAGCGGCAGGTTCGCCAGGGCAGACCTCCGGGCCCCCAGGTACACCCGGCGGACGGCGGGCCGTGCCCGCCGCAGCCCGGCCGCGAGGGCCGCGAGCGCCGTCGTGCGCCCCGACCCGGGCGGGCCGGTGAGCATGAAGGCCCCCGAGGGATCGACGTAGAGCGGCTCGAGCAGCGAGTCCTCGAGCCCGAGCGCCACCCGTCCCGAGTCGGTCGGCAGCGCCGCGCCCGCGACGAGGTCCGGGAGCGTCCGCACGGGCGGCGCCCCGGGGACGCCCTGGCGGCGCATGGCCTCGGCGAGCCGGGTGATCTCGCGTGCCTGCAGCGCCACGTTGGCGTTCCCGCCGAGCACCCCCAGCTGGACCTCGAGGCCGTCGACCACGCCGCGGCCGGGAGGCGACTGGGGCGTGACCACGTCCTTGGGCTGGCCGAACATCAGGTAGTCGTCCTCGCCGGTCATGCGCAGGATGATCCGCTTCTGCACGCTCGAGGCGATCGAGGCCGGGATCGAGTTGGTCCGGTCGCCGGTCATGACGAGGTGCACGCCGACGGCGCGCCCATCGGAGGCGAGCTGCGTGAGCAGGTCGAATACCGGGCTGTCGGAGCTGTACTCGTACTGCTCGCGGAAGGCCCCCATGCCGTCGATGAGGACGATGATGCGGGGCTCGTCGGGCCGGTCGGCAAGACGCCGGTACTCGCCGATGCTCCCGGCCCGGGCGGCGGCATACAGCTCGGACCGCTCGTCGACGAGCCCGGAGAGGCGGCGCATGAGCCGGCCGACCCGCTCGGCGTCGTCCGCGTCGATCACGGCGCCCACATGCGGGAGCGCCTCGAGCATGTGCAGGCCGCGCGAGCCGGCGTCGATGCCGTAGACCTGCACGGGGCCGCCGCGCATGGTGATCGCCGCGGCGACCGCGACCGTGCGCAGGGCCGCCGACTTCCCGGAGCCGCCGGTGCCGTAGACGGCCATGTTCCCGTCCCGGTCCGGCTCGTAGAAGAACGTCGGCTGGCTCTGGTGCGCGGGATCGTCGACGACGCCGAGCAGGAGCCGCTCGTCCGTGCGCGGATTGGGCAGGCGCGCCACGTCGTAGGTCTGCGGCAGCTCGGCGAGCCACGGCTTGCGCGGCATCTCGAGCCCGATCCGGTCCGCCGCGGTCGAGATGGTGCGCACCATTCGGGCGATGTCGTTGGGCCCCTCGGCCTCAGGCTCGGCGTCCACGAGGTCCGCCGGCCTCTCCCACGCCGCGCCGGTGCCGAAGTCCATCTCGGCGATGTCGATGCGGGGCAGCGCGGGCCGCTCCGTGGTCCAGCCGGAGGCGTACCCGGTCTGGAAGCCCTGGATGCGGCCGGGGCCGGTCTTGGCGGCGCCGCGGCCGGGGATGCCCGGGTCGAAGTACGCGGCCGTCTTCTCCCCCAGGATGTCCTCGGAGTCGGCCTCGTCCGCCATCCGCAGGGCGATGCGCAGGTTCGTGTTGGCGCGCAGGCTGTCCTTGATGACGCCGGCGGGCCGCTGCGTCGCGAGGATGAGGTGCAGGCCGAGGGACCGGCCGCGGGCGGCGACGTCCACGACCCCCTCGACGAACTCGGGGACCTCGGTGGCGAGGGCGGCGAACTCGTCCACCACGATGACGAGGTACGGCGGGGTGTCCGGGTCCGCGGCGCGCTCCATCGCGAGCAGGTCCTTGGCCTTCTTCCGGTTGAACAGGTGCTCGCGGTAGTGCAGCTCGGCCCGCAGCGACGTGAGCGCGCGCCGCACGAGGTGCGGCGAGAGGTCCGTCACGAGCCCCACCGTGTGCGGGAGGCTGACGCAGTCGGCGAACGCGGCGCCGCCCTTGTAGTCCACGAACAGGAACGTGACCCGGTCGGGGCTGTAGGCGCTGGCCATGCCGAGCACCCACGACTGCAGGAACTCGGACTTGCCCGCGCCGGTCGTGCCGCCCACGAGGGCGTGCGGGCCCTCGTTCTTCAGGTCGAGGAAGAACTGCTCCACGCCCTTCGAACCCACGAGCGCGCGCAGGGTGCCCTTCGCCTTCGGGTTGGCCACGGCCGAGGCGCGCACGGAGTTGGACTGCTGCCAGCGCTCGGCGACCGTGCCGGCGTCGTCCGCGATCTCCGCCCCGGCGAGCGTCACGTAGGAGACGCTGCGCGGGAGGTCGGAGTCGTCGTCGACCGGCTTGCCCACGTCGACGATGGGGGTGAGCATCCGGCCGAGCTGGACGGCGAGCGCCTCGTCGACACTCTCGCAGCTGACCGGGTAGGTGTGCCGGCCGAGGCGGACCTGGCCGCTCGTGGCGCCGTGCTCGCCGTCGACCACGATGAAGTCGCGGCAGCACTGCGGCAGCTGCTCGGCGCCGGCCGCGACCCACACGACGTGGAGGCCCACGTCCGGGCCGAGTTCGGCGATGCGGGTGAGCCGCCCCCGGTCCACCGGGGCATCGTCCTCGACGAGGACGACGACGGTCGGCACGATCGGCTCGGACGTCCCGTCCTGCTCCTCCCGCACCGCCCCACGCCGTCCCGCAGCGCCGCCCGGGGGGCCGGCCTGCCCGTCCGGGCCGGCGGTGCGGACGGCGAGCAGGTCCTCGAGCCGGGTGAGCAGGAGCATCCCGGCCGCGGACCCGGCCGCGAGGTGGTCGCCGGCCAGGGGCGAGTGGGAGGAGCCCACGTGCGGGAGCCACTGGAGCCACTCCCAGCGTTCCTTGGACTCGTGCGAGGCCAGCCCCGCGATCACGACCTCCGCGGGCGAGTGGAGCCCTGCGATCTGCAGCAGGATGCCGCGGGCCACGTTCTCGACGAGGCCCCGCGGGCCGGCGATGCCGAGGCCGCCGCCCTGGCGCAGGCACGCCGTGACCGGCACGGCGTCGAGCACCGCGAAGCGGCCCTGCGCCTCGTGGAGGCGGCGGGTGAACTCGGGCAGCGTCCGGCCCTCGGGCGGCACCGTGACGCTGACCCGGCTGGGCACGGTGCCCAGCCCCAGCCGCACCGTGAGGAACTCGCGGTGCTCGGGGGCGTGGGTCCACAGCAGCGGCCCGAGCCGGTAGATGGACTCCACGGTCTCCGCGACCGAGGGCGCCTCCTGGAGCCGCACGGCCCGCTCGACCGTCTGCAGCTCGGTGATCTGGCGCCCGAATTCCGCGAGCCGCTCCTCGAAGAGCCTGGTCTCCTCGCGGAGCTCGCGCCTGGCGTGGCGGCGGTACTCGAACCACATCCCCACAGCGAACAGGGGCATCATCGCCATGAACACGAGGGAGACGACGCTCTGCAGGACCATGAACATCACGGCGCCCATGAGGATCGGCACGAAGAGCATGACGATCGGGAACGGCTGCGTGGTGGGCCGCTGAGGCCCCTCCGGCAGCTCGCGGGCCTGCGGGGGGAACCTCGGCACCACCCGCGGCGAGCGGTTGAACGGCACGAGCGGGGAGGTCTGGGTGCGCCCGGCGCTGTGGCCCAGTCCGACCACGGACACGGTGGAGTCCCCGAGGGTCACCGCGTCCGAGGAGGACAGCACGGCCTTGGAGACGGTGAGCCCGTCCATGACGAGCCCGTTGGACGAGTTCAGGTCCGCGATCTCGATGGTCTCGCCCACGGTGATCCGCGCGTGCCGCTTGGAGACGAGCGGGTCGGCGAGGGCCACGTCGGCGCCGGCGCCGCGGCCGATCAGGCTCGCCCCGACCGGAAGCGAGAACTCCTTGCCGGCGTCCGGGCCGGAGACCACGCGCAGGGTCGCCGCAGCCGGTCCGCGGTCGACGGCGGGCGCCCCCGCGCTGCTGTCCGGGCCAGGAGCGCCGTGGCCGGCCGCCCGGTCCGATGCCCGGCGCACGGCGACCCGCGAGAGCGAGACGGTCGAGCCCTGCCGGAGGCCCGATTCGAGGAACGTCCCCTCGGGGTCGAGGACGCGCCCGGTCATGCCGCCCGCGAGGACGGACTCCTCGACGCGGAGGGTCAGCCCGGCCAGGGCGCCGGCGTCGGCCCCGGCGCGCCCGGCCCCCCGGTGCTCGGCGGCCCGCGCCGGATCGGCGAGCCACAGCTCGCGGGCCACGTCGCCCACCGAGGCGAGGCCGTCCACGGTCACCGCCAGATCCACCGCGGCCTCCGGGTCGCGCCGCAGCGTCAGTCTGATCCGCACCTAGTCCCCCTCCGGTCCGTTCTGGCCGGGCGCCGAGGCACCCCGTGGCGCCTCGGCCTGGGTCTTGAGGAGCACGAGGTCCTCGGCGGTGACGAGATGCGAGCTCACCGCGTGCTCGACGAGGCGGGCCCGGCGGTTGGTCGCCAGCTTCCCGCCGCCGGCCCGGAGGCCGACCACGCCCACGCGGTCGAGCTTGTCGCACACGTTGTCCAGCTTCCGGTTGAACTTGGTCAGCGCCCAGCCGAGCCGCCGCGCGGCGGCCGCGGAGGTGGGGATCGAGCTCAGGCCCGTCCCGTCGCGGCGCAGCATCGGCTCGGCGAGCGCGACGATCACCGCCTTCTGCGACTCGGTGAAGGTGATGGGCCCGATGGTCGTCTCCCCCGCGCCGCCGCCGTCCTCCTCGGGGTTCGCGTGCTGCCGGAACGCGGGGGTGCGCACGTGCACGGCGAACTCGTAGGTCGTGGACCCCGCGGTGAAGATGACGTTCGTGTGGCCGAAGACGAGCGGGATCCGCGCGCCGGGGACCACCCAGGCCTGGAGGCCGCCGCTGACGTCCGCGACGGTGGCCGAGAGCAGCGACCCGACGTTCGAGAGCCACCAGATGCCGTCCACATGGGAGATCTCGAGGAACCGCCGGTGCAGGTAGGGGTTGTCGTCGACCTCGAGGTCGCCCTCCCTGCCGATCCCGAACACGCCGCCCGGGTCCGGGCGGTAGAGCTCGCCGCAGAAGTCCACGACGAGGTCGCCGCCCCCTGGTGTTCCTTGGTCCATTCGCCTGTGCTCCGTCTCCCCAGTTCGGACATTCGCATGGTTCCCGTGCCGCGTGGCGGCGCCGGGCAGTCTCACTTGGTGCTCACGCACGCGCTCGGCGCGGAGTCGTCCATCGGCCCCGCCGCGCCGTCGCTGCGCCGCACCACGACGCGCACGCAGGTCTGCCCGGAGGCCTCCTTGGGCACGGTGGCCTTGGTGGCGGTGACCGTGGTGGGCGGCTGCTGCCCCGTCAGGCGCAGGACCGTGACCAGGTACGCGTCGCCGGGGCGGGGCTGCGGGTTCTTCCAGGTGAACGTCACGCCCGAGGCGTCCGCCGTGCCCTTCAGCTCGGTGACGTTGGGCACCGCGCCGGTATCCACCGCGTCGACCGGCGGCGCGCTGTACGTGGTCTGGTTCGGTGCGGGGCGGCCGGCGAGGCCCGGCGCGAGCACGATCCCCGCCCCGACCGCGGCGACGAGGACCACGCCCGCCGCCGAGGAGGCCAGCAGCGTCCGACGCCGGCGCGCGGCGGCGGCGCGCTCCTCGCCCTCGGCGTCCCCGCGGCTGCCGTCCTCGGGCCCCTCCCCCGGGCCGGTCTGCCCCGCCCCGGTGAGCCGTCCCCGCAGGACGGTCCGGTCGCCGCGCAGCACGGTCGAGTCGCCCTCGGGCTCGGCGGCTTCCCCGCGGTCGCGGAGGGCCTCCGGGGCGCCCGGTGCCGTGCCGGCCCGGCCGCGCAGGACGGTGTCGCCCCGTCCGGTGTCGCCGCGGGCGGCCGTGCCGCCCCAGGCCGCCGTGTCCCGTGCCGCTGTGTCCCGCGCCGCCGTGTCCCGGGCCGCCGTGGTGTCGCGCGGCACCGCGGCCGGCCCCGGTGCCCCGGCGGGGGCCGCGCCGGGATGGGCCGCGCCGGGACGGGCTGTCGCCGTGCGGGGACCGTGGGGGTTGATCGCCACGACGCCCCGCACCCGGGTCTCCTCGTAGGAGGAGTCGGGGTCGTCGTCGTCCGAGGGCTCCTCGAGCACCTCGAAGGGCGTCACGGAGAGGCTGAGCTCGTTCTGGATCCGCTGCAGCGCGAGGGCGAACGTGTGGGCCGAGGCGTAGCGGCTCTCGGGGGCCTTGGACATGGCGGTGGCGAGCACGAGCTCGAGCGACTCCGGCACGTCGGCGCGGCCCAGCGGCGGGACCGGAGAGGAGTGGATGCGCTGCACGAGGGCCCGCTGCGAGTTGTCCCCGCCCGGGATGACGAACGGCGACCGGCCCGCGAGGAGCGTGTACAGGGTCGCGCCGAGGGCCCACACGTCCAGGGCGACGCCGTCGGCCACGCTCCCTCGGAACGACTCCGGGGGCGACCACGGGATCGACATCCCCATGTCGGCGTCCCCGCCGCCCTCGACGGTGCCCGAGATCCCGAAGTCCGTCAGGGCCGGCCGGTTGTAGTCGGTGACGAGGATGTTGGCCGGCTTGATGTCCCGGTGCGCGATCCCGGCCCGGTGGGCCGTCTCGACCGCGGAGGCGACCTGGATCCCGACGGCGAGGACCTCGTCGACGCTGAGCCGCTCGCGCCGGTAGCGGATGTCCAGGCTCGGACGCGAGCAGTACTCCATGGCGAGGTAGGAGTGGCCGCCGTCGGTGATCTCCGCCTGGTAGATCGTCACGATGTAGGGGTGCGAGGAGAGCTGGGCCATGAGGTTGGCCTCGGTCTCGAACTGCCGGCGCGCGCTCTCCGTGCGGAGGTCGGACAGGAGCACCTTGACGGCGACCTTGCGCCGGGGCCTGTCCTGCTCGTACAGGTAGACGTCGGAGAACCCGCCGGAGCCGAGCAGGCTCAGGTACCTGAAGCCCTTGAGCTCGGGAGGCGGGCCCGGGGGCCGCTTCGAGCTCACGGCACCGCCTCGAAGCGCAGGCTGACGCCGTCGCCGAGGTCCGCGACGTCGCCGTCGAGGACGATCGTCATCTCGCCCTGGGCGAGCCTGCGCGGCGCCTGGCCGGGGCGCTCGAGCACCGTGCCGTTGGTTGCCTTGAGGTCGCGGAGCATGACGTGCCAGCCCTCGAGACGGACCTCGAGGTGGTTGCGCGAGATGTCCCCGGAGGGGCTCGTGACAGAGACAAGGCGGGGCATCCCGCCGCTGGCCACGCGCGCCACCGAGGGCTGGCGGCCCACCACGAGCGGCTGCACGAGGTCGATGACCTCGCCAGTGGAGAAGACGACGCGGCCCAGGGCCGGGCGCGGGACCTGGACGGGGTCGCCCTCGAGGTGCTCGCCGCAGGCCGCGCACTGGGGGTAGGAGGGCGGGCTCGCGTGTCCCTGTGGGCACCGGCGCCCGAGCACGAGGGGGCCCGTGGCCGCCGCGCGGGCGCCGGCGGACGCGGCCGGCGGTGCCGCGCCGTCCTGGCCGGGCTCCGCCGCAAGCGATGCGGGCTCGAGCTCACTGCGCATGACCGTCTCGCCGTCGTGGTCGCCGTACAGCTCGGAGGTGATCGAGCGGCCCTGCGCCGCGCTGCCCGGCGGCGGCTCGGGATAGCGCATCTCGCTCTGCGCCCGCGGGCGGGGACGCTGCTGCGGCTGGGCTCCCGGCGCGGGCTCGGGCCGCGCCGCCTGGGGCTTCCCCCACGGCACCGCGTCGATGAGGAGGCTCGGCGGACTCCAGGCGGCCGGCGCGCCGTCCTTCTCGGCGTCGGCGTCCGACGGCGCGTGGTCGCGCTCGGCGGCCGGCTCCTCGCCGCTGGGTGGGGGCTGCGGGCCCGCGTGCGTCGGACTGACCGCCTCGGGGCCCTGGGTGCCGGCATCGCCGAGCCGGTTGGCGCCGGGCTGGTTCGCGACCGGCCGGTTCGCGACCGGCTGGCTGGCGATCGGCTCCTCGTCGTCGCCCTCGATCCTCACCGCCGCGTCCTCGACGGAACGGAGCACCGTGGTGCCCCAGAGGTGGTCGTAGTCGCTCGTGGAGGAGGTGGACTCGGGTGCCTCCTCACCGGCCGTGGGCGCTGCCCCGGCCCGCGTCTCGTCGGGCTGGTTCTCGTCGGGCTGCGCTGCCGGGCCGTCGGAGTCGGCGGGTGCGGAAGGGGCTGCCGCGGAGGGGGCTGCCGCAGTGCCGGCCAGCGTCGAACCGGCGACGGTCGACTCCGGGAGCAGGGTCTCCTCGCTCGCGGCCGGCGTGTCGGCGGTCACAGCCGGCGCGTCCGCAATCACAGGCAGCGCGTCGGCGGCCGCAGCTGGCGTGTCGGCGGTCGGGGTCTGCTGGTCGGCGGCGGCCCCGGTCCGGGCCACAGCGCCCGGCGCGGCGGCTGCGTCAGCCGGCCCGGCGCCGTCGTCCGTCTCCCGAGGGTGCGCCCCTCGGTCCGCGGTGACGAGCACCGTGTCCGCGGGGACCACGCCGCCGAGCAGCGGCAGCGCCCCGCGGGGCGCCTCGGGCTCCACGGCACCGGCGGGTGCCCCGGAGACCTCGACCGCGTCCCATGCCTCGAACGCGCGCTCGAGCCAGGTGCCGACGTCGCTGCCGCTGAACGCCTCGTCCCCCGAGGGCGTCGTCACGGTGGCCCGCACCGCCCCGCGGACGAGGAGGCGCAGCCGCTCGCCGTGCTCCGCGACGGCGAACGCGGGCATCCGGGACAGGCCGAAGGCCGCAGCGAAGACGTCGAGGACGGCGTAGAGGTCGGCAGCGTCGGCACCGAGTGCATCCCAGAGGCGCCCGAGGAGGTCCTCGGGCTGGGCGGCGGGGACGAGGACGGTCAGGTCGCCGCGGGTCAGCAGGGTCCAGCCGTCCCCGGGCCGGTACTCACGCCTCGCCACGGGCATCCTCTGCCTCGGCCCCGGGGTCCGGGTCGGCTGCACGCTCGTCGTGCTGGTCCGCGGCGTGCCAATCCTCGGCCTGCTGGTCCGCGGCGCGGGTGCCCTCGCGGTCCAGGGTGTCCTCCTCGGGCGCGAGCCGGGGTGCGGTCTCGCGGAAGCCGAGCTCGTCTGCGGCGTCCTGCGCATCGACCACGATGACGGTGACGTTGTCGCGTCCGCCCGCGTGGATGGCCGCGTCGATGAGCGCCTCCACGGCGTCCTGGGGATGGGCGCGGCTTGTGAGCAGGCGGAGGATCTCGCCGTCGCGCAGCTCGGAGGTGAGCCCGTCGGAGCAGACGAGCAGCCGGTCCCCGTCCTCGACGGGCAGGAGCCAGAAGTCAGCCTCGGCGTCCTCCCCCGTGCCGAGGGCCCGCGTGACCACGTGGCGGCGCGGATGCGTGAGCGCCTCCTCGGCGGTGATCTGGCCCGCGTCCACGAGCTCGCGGACCTCGGAGTGGTCCACGCTGATCTGGGTGAACCGGCCGCCCTGGGAGAGCCGGTACGTGCGCGAATCGCCCACGTTGGCCACGAGCCAGTAGGGCACCGACGAGATCTCGATGAGCACCGCTCCCGAGAGGGTGGTCCCCGCGCGGGCGCCCGTGGCGTCGCGGATGCGCCAGTCGGCGTCCTCGATCACCTGCTGGATGTCCTGGGCGGTGGCCGCGTGGTTCCCCGGGGCCAGCATCGCAGCCTCGCGCAGCGTCTGCACGCACAGCTGGCTGGCGACCTCACCCGCCTCGTGGCCGCCCATGCCGTCCGCGACCATGAACACCGGGTCCTGGGCGAGGAACGAGTCCTCGTTGAGTTCGCGGCGCAGGCCGCGGTCCGTGCCGAAGCCGACCGTCAGCCGCAGGCGCGGCTCCAGTTCGGGCGCGTGCGTGTCGGTCACGCGTGTCCCCTTCCGATCGAGAAGAAGCAGTCGCCGAAGCGGACCACGTCGCCCGCGTCGACGAGGACTGGCTGGCCGGCGGGGGCCTCCGCGGTGGCGCCGTCGGCGCGCACCACGCGGGTGCCGTTGGTCGACTTGCGGTCCTGGACCCACACGCCGCTCTGGTCGCTCCACACCGCCAGATGCGTCTTGGAGACGCTCTTGCCCGGGTCGTCGACCGCCAGGAACTCCTGCACGGTCTCGTCGTCGTAGCCCGCGGGGTTGCGGCCGATGAGGACGGGGCCGCGCAGCGCGACCCGGCGGCCGTCGTCGAAGGTCAGCACCACGTCCGACGCCGAGGGGGCGCCGCCCGCTGCCGCCGCACCGCCCTGGCGGGCCGGGACGAACCTGGTGGCCCCCAGATCGGCGTCCGGGTCCTTGGCCAGGACCGGTGCGGCGGCGGGAACAGCGGGGCCGGCTGGGACGGGGGCCTTGCGCGCCGGAGCCTGAGGCCTGGCCGCCGGGGCGGCCACCGGCGAGGCGACCTGCTGGAGCGCCGGGAGGTCCGCCCGGGGCGCGAACGAGGCGGGCCCGTTGATCCCTCCGGTGGTGAGCGGGTCCCGTCCGGCGCGCACGTCGAAGACGAACGTCCTGGCCGCCTTGTCGTGCCAGCCCTGACGCCTGCTGTTCGGATCGAACATGTTCGAGATGAGGGCGAGCACGACCCCGGCGGCCGGGATCAGGCAGATGAGCCCGAAGACGAAGTTCCGCACGAACACCGCGCCCCAGCCGGGCGCTAGCCCCTCGGGGCCGCTCGTGCGCAGGCCCAGCATGGCCTGCCCGGGAGTCTTCCCGGTGCGCGCCTCCCAGGCCCAGCAGAAGATCCAGAGGGCGATCCCCAGCACCGTGCCGACGATCCACCAGACCGCGGCGGCCAGCAGGGCCTTCTCGTCCGAACTCGTGGGGTAGGCGCTCCCGGACAGGCTCGCGAGGGAGGCGAGGGCGAGCGTGTAGGGCAGGAGCTGGAGGACCCACGCGATGCCGAGGTCGATGAGCTTGGCGCCGGCACGCTTGCCCGTGGAGGCATTGACCAGCTCGAGATTGACCATGGTCCCCGTGTTCCCCTCGTATCCCCCGTTGTGGCCCGCCGGCGCGCGGCCGGAAGGCCCCCGGCCTCCCGTGTGGCCCGCCGGCGCCCCGCAGACGGGGCAGAACAGCGCACCTTGCCGGACCATACTGCCACACGCCGGACACACCGATTCGGGCCCCGCGCCGGGCGGCATCGACGCGGTCACGGGGCACCTCCCGGGGTCCTGCGCTCCGCCGCCGCCCCTCGCCTGCCCCGCAGGCGCCGGAGCACCGGCGCGGGGCCCGTCCCGCGTGCGGGGCCCGCGCCGGGCGCCGCCGAGCTGCGGGCGGCCAGTGCCGCCCGTGCCTCGAGCAGGAGCGAGCGCGGCGAGAACCTGGCCCGCTGCCGTCGCCAGAAGCCGAGCGAGCCGCGCATGGACGCGATGGAGCTGTCCACGTCGGCCCAGTAGGCCTGGACCTCGGTGTCGCTGGGCCGGCCCGCCCCGAAGACGGCGGCGTCAGCGCGACGGGCGAGCATCGTCGTCGTGCCCGCAGTGTCCGGGAACGCCTCCCCGAGCGCCGTGGCGGTCTCGCGCCGGGTCGAACGGGCATCGAGGCTCGCGCCGAGGTCGGTCGCGAAGTTCGTGTACTCGCGCCAGCCGCCGCTCACCCGCTCCGCAGGGTGTTCCGCGGCCAGGCGGCGCCGGCGGCGGCGCAGCTTCAACCACGCGACCAGCGCAAGGGGCAGCGCGAGGACCGCGACGGGGATGAGCCCGATGCCCACCGCGGCGAGGATGGGGCCGAGGATGAGCCAGAAGTTCTCCTTCTTCTGCTCCTGGTCCAGCACGTCGGGGCGGGAGTCCGGCGGCAGCTCGACCGGTGCCTGGGGCGGCGGCGGGGGCTGGAGCACCTGCGGGCGCGGCTTCGACTGGGCCTGCGGGTCCGGCGGGATCGGGACGTTGTTCTTCGGGGGCGTCGGGTCGAACGGGACCCAGCCGTAGCCCTCGAACGCCACCTCGACCCACGCGTGCACGTCTTTGCCCCTGATGTCGATCTTGGTCCCGGCGGGCTGGGGCTTCTCGGGGTAGAACCCCATGACCACGCGGGCCGGGATGCCGAGCTGGCGGGCCATGAGCGCCATGGTCACCGAGTACTGCTCGTCGTCTCCGACCATCTGCTTGGCGGTCAGCATGGCCCGCAGCCGCCCCGCACCGTGGCCGGAGAGGCTGGGGACCTGGCCCTCGGCGATGAGGCCGTTGCTGAAGGCGCCGAACTTCTGGAAGTAGGACTCGAGGGTGCGCACGCGCTCGAGCGGCGTCTGGCTGTCTCCCAGGATGTCCCCGGCCTTGGCCTGGAGCACCTGCGGGACGCCGTCGACGGCGGGCAGGCTCACCGGGGCGAACTGGGCCTGGGCCAGCTGGGCGTCGTCGGGGCGCTTGGGCTCGAGGACGCGGACCGCGTACTGGTCGCCCGAGGACAGTCCGGCCGTGGAGATGGCCGTGTCCGTGAGCGGGTTGAAGTAGAGGCCCTCCGCCGCCGGGCTGTTCCTGTTGCCGAAGGCGATGCCCGTCGTCGTCCGTCCGCCGGGGAGGAAGTAGCCGCGGTAGTCGCGCACGGTGACGTCGAGGGTGTACGGGGTGCTGGCCCGGGACGGCGCGTCGGCGGCCGCGATCGAGGCCGCGTCGCCGACCTTGGCGAAGGAGCCTGAGCCGGACTGGTCGACGTTGGCCACGGTGCCGTCGTAGGCGTCGAGGGCAGCGAGCCGGACCCGTCCGCCCTGGGGCAGGCCGGAGACGGTGAACAGCACCGAGTCCCGCTGGTCCTTGACGAAGCTGCGGAAGCCCGAGAGCGGGCTCACGTAGTTGTGCGGGTCGAAGGGCGGCACCACGCGGTCCCGGAGGACATCGCGCTGCGCCCCGGCCGTGACCGCCGGCGCGAGGGCCAGCGTCGCCGTCGCTGCGACGGCCACGACGGCGGCGCCGAGGCCCACCCGGCGCAGCCGGGCCGCGCGTGCCGAACCGGGATCGGCCACGGTCGTCTCGCCCGACACGACGCGCGCGGTCTCGACGCGGGCGGCCGAGCGACGGAACGAGGACCACACGACGCCGATCACCGCGAACGCGACACCGCGCGGCAGGGCGAGGAACGCCTCGTGGGTGCCGAAGGCGATCCCGACCACGAACAGCACGGTGGCCGGCATGAGGGGCCAGTACGGCCGGCGCAGCCGCCACGCGAGGAGGCCCGCGGCGAGGCAGCACGCGAAGGCGCTGAGGTAGGGCACCACGAGCATCCCCGAGCCCGTGCCGAGCGGGGCGGCGACGGTCAGGTTGTCCTTCCACGACACGACGATCCCGAGCAGGAGGGTGCGCAGCGAGGCGAGGGTGGGGATGAAGCCGCCCGCGGAATCGTCCGGGGTGGCGACGAGTCCGCCGACCAGGAGGTAGGCGAGGAAGGCCCCCGCAGTGCCCACGAGCCAGCCGGGACGCAGCGCGGAGGCGCCGAAGGCCACCGCGAGGCCGAGCGCCGCCCCGGTCAGGCCCGCGAGGACGTAGTGCGGGTCCCCGCCGTAGGCGAGGTGGAAGCCGGCGATGCCGAGCGCCGCGAGCACGAGGATGGCTGCTGCGTCGACCGCGTGGAACCAGGGGTTCCGGCCGGCCCAGAAGCCCGGCCGCGGCGCGCGGCCGGCCCGGCCGGAGGTCCGCGGGCTGCCCAGGTCCGCTCGCCCGGCGCCCCCGGAGCCGCCGCCGGCGGGCCGGCGCGGCCGCATGCGGGTGGTCTCGCTCATGCTGCCGCCTTCCGCAGCACCGGACCGAGGTCCTCGAGGGTGCCGACCGTGAGGACGGCGAGGTCCGCGATGCTGGCGCGTCCGGGGGCCGCGCCGGCCTCGCAGCGCACCGCGAAGGTGCGGATGCCGGGCGGGATGGAGGCGGCCGCGGCGCGCAGCTGGGTCGGGGTGACGGCCGTGCCCACCACGAGGAACACGACCGAGGCATTCGGCACGCTGTCCGCGGTGGCGCGGGCGGCGTCGACGGCGGTGGGGCGCATCGGGGCGCCCTGCAGGCGCGTCAGGTCGTCGAGGTAGTGGCGCGGGCTCTCGGTGCGCAGGGGCCCGCGCTGGGTGAGGGCGCTCAGCTCGCGCTGCTCCGCGAGGGCCTGGCGGCCGATCGAGCCCGCGACCGAGACGGCGAGCTCGAAGTCGTCCTCGGTGCCGTACTCGGCGAGGTTCGCGGACAGGCACACCGCGAGGTGGGCCCGTCGCGTCTCCTCGAACTGGCGCACCATGAGGGTCCCCGTGCGGGCCGTGGTCTTCCAGTGGATGTGGCGCCGGTCGTCGCCGGGGATGTACTCGCGCAGCGCGTGGAAGGACACGTCCGAGGTGGCAAGCTCGTTGGTGGGCATTCCCTCGAGGTCACGGATGAAGCCGGCGGCCGAGGTCCCGAGCACGGCAGTGCGCGGATGCACGTACAGGTCCTGCGGCTCGGTCCAGACGACCTGGCGGCGCAGGAGGCCGATCGGGTCGGCCCGGACCGAGCGGACCGGCCCCACCACGATCACGGCGCGCCGCTCGGTGGGGATCGTGAAGAGGTCCTCGTGCGGGACGCCGGGACGCATGCGCGGCAGGTGGAACACGGCCGTGGCGGCGCCGACGGGCAGCTCGAGGAGCGACGGCGCCACCGGGCGGGAGGACATGGTGGCCACCTCGATGCCGCCCACGGCGCTCTCGCCCACGGCGACCCGGGTGCGCGCGAGGTCGAGGTCCACCGCGTAGGAGGAGCGGCCGAGCACGAACACGACCGAGAGGACGAAGAGGCTCGCGGCGAGCAGCGCCGCGGCGGTCGCCTCCTGCCATCCCCAGGCCGCGCCGGCGACGGCCAGCAGCACGGCGGCGAGCGCGACCGCCCAGCCGAGCGGGCTCACCACCGAGAGGGTCGGGTGCAGGCGCGCCCGGTACAGCGCGCCGGCGCGGGCCAGCGCAGGCGCCGCGTACGAGCGCCCCAGGCCCGCGGCCTCCCGCCAGAGCGAGGCGGGGTGCAGTCGCGGCCGGGGCGAGGGATCGGGCTTCGGCGCGGCGGCGACCGGACGGGTTCCGCTGGTTCCGCTGGTTCGGCGGCGTGCGGGCAGGCGGCGGGCGACGGCGTCCCGCGCCGCCGCGAACGGGTTGCGGGTGGGCATCGCCGGGCTCACACGCCGGCGCGGGACTGCGGCGCGGCGACCTCGCCCAGGACGCGGTCGAGGACCCGGTCCGCGGTGACCCCCGCGAACTCGGCCTCGGGGTCCATGACGAACCGGTGGGTCCAGACGACCGCCGCGAGCTCCTTGACGTCGTCCGGGAGGACGAAGTTGCGCCCCTGCGCCGCTGCCCAGACCTTGGTGGCCCGGACCATCGCGATCGCGCCGCGCACGCTCACGCCGAGACGGGTCTCCGGGGCGTTGCGCGTCGCCTCGCACAGCCGCGAGATGTACTCGAGCACTGCCGTGTCCACGTGGTTCTGGGCCGCGAGCTCGGCCATCTCGGCTACCGCGTTCGTGGTGATGATCGGGGCGAGCTCGCGCGAGCGGTCCTTCACGGACGCGCCGCCGAGGAGCCGCACGGTGGAGGCGTGGTCGGGGTAGCCGATCGAGGTCTTGATGAGGAACCGGTCGAGCTGGGCCTCGGGGAGCCGGTAGGTGCCTGCCTGCTCGATCGGGTTCTGGGTGGCCATCACCATGAAGGGCCGCCCCGCCTCGTAGGTCACGCCGTCCACGGTCACCCGGGACTCCTCCATGACCTCGAGCAGCGCCGACTGGGTCTTGGGCGAGGCCCGGTTGATCTCGTCGGCGAGCACGATGTTGGCGAAGATCGGGCCCTTGTGGAACTCGAACTGCTGCGTCTTCTGGTCGTAGATCGTCACGCCGGTGACGTCGGAGGGCAGCAGGTCAGGGGTGAACTGGATGCGCGAATTGGTGCCCTGCACCGTGGCGGCCAGCGCCCGCGCGAGCGAGGTCTTGCCCGTCCCCGGGGCGTCCTCGAGGAGGATGTGGCCCTCGGCGAGCATCGCGGTGAGCGCGAGCCGGACCACGTGGTCCTTGCCGAGCACCGCCTGGCCCACGTTCCCCGCGAGCCGCTCGAAGGTCTCGGCGAACCATGTGGCCTGTTCTGTCGTCAGCGTCATCCGCTCCCCCTGGAATGTGTGTGCTCTCTCCACCGCACCGGGCCCCGAGCCCGGCGATGTCCCCGGCACAGCCTAGTGCCTCGCCGTCCGGGCCCGCGATGGGGAGGACTCCCCCGGCGTCCGTCCGCGCGCCTCGGGCGCGCGGACGGTCAGTCGAGGACGATGCCGGGCCCGGTGCCGTGCCGGAGCGATACCGGATGGATCTCGCCGAAGCCGCGGACCATCTCGGGCTCTCGGTGCTCGAGGACAAACCTCTCATCGCCCGTGAGGGCCTTCGCGGTGACGTCGTCCACGAGGACCTGCCCCGGCTCGGCGATCGCGGTGAGGCGCGCGGCGAGGTTCACGGTCGGGCCGTAGATGTCCCCGAGCCGGCTCAGCACGCGCCCCCAGACCATGGCGACGCGGCACTGCGGGAGGATCTCGTCCTCCGCGAACTCCTTGGACAGGGCCAGCGCGATCTGGGCCCCGGCCGCCGGCGTCTCGGCGATGTAGAGGACCTCGTCCCCGATCGTCTTGACGAGGCGGCCGCCGCCCACGGCGATGATCTCGGAGCAGCGGTTCTCGAACCGCTGGACCAGCTGCGCGAGGGTCCGCTCATTCATCCGGCGCGAGAGGGACGTGTAGGAGACGAGGTCGGCGAAGCCGACGGCGCGCGCCAACGGCAGCGGGGCGTCGTCCTCCGTGCCGTCGCGTCCCTCCTCGCTCGAGTCGAGCCCCGCCTGGGCCCGGACCACGAGGCGCTGGACGCCCGCGGCGAGCTGGCGGTGCCACGAGTAGACGAGCACCTCCTCGAGCGGGCCGACCAGGTCCGGCAGCCGCTCGAGGAGGGCCACGCGCGCCTCCGAGTCGGTCATGCCCTGGCTCGAGATCATGTCCTCCACGAGGGCCTCGACCTGCCACACGACCATGCGGTCGGTCATCTGTCCGATCGCGCGGGCCACCGAGATCGCGGCCTCCTCGGTGAGCTTGCCCTCGCGGACCAGGCGCGGCATGACCTTGAGCGGCTCGAGCTCGGCCTGCGTGAAGGCGAGGTCGTCGTCCGTGAAGTTCGGCATGCCCAGGGCCCGCCAGAGCTTGCGGGCCGAGTACAGGGAGACCCCGGCCGCGGCCGCCACCTCGCGGCGCTTGAGCGTACGCTCGCCCCCGAGCAGGAGGACCTCGATGTCCTTGGACGTCATCCGCCGGGCCTGCCGGGGGCCCTGGCGTGGAGCCCCGGCACCGCGGTCCCCGGCTGCGGGACGCGCGGCAGGGCCCCCCGCTGGGGACTCCTCCTCGGCGGCCAGGCCCTCCTCGTCCAGCGGCTCCAGGAAGGCATCGTCGAGGGAAGAGGCATCGGGGGCGGCGGCCCGCTCCTCGGCGTCCTCCCGGGGCACCCCGCCGTTCGGCTCGTCCATCAGTCCTCCCTCAGTTCCCACGGAAGCGACGCATCGCTGAAGTCAGTGATCTCGTCGCCAGGATCCGGCTGACCCTCCTGGAGCGGGAGCTCCTCGATGGCGTCGAGGATGAACTGGCTGAAACGGCGCACTTCCGGCACGTCGGTCAGCGTGAGCTGCGCCGACTGGCCCGAGGTCAAGGTTATCGTCCCGGACCTGAGCATCCCCTGCATGAACCCCTGACTCACATGGACATCGCGCACGAGCGAGAGCGGCATTCCGCGGTCGCTGCGGGTGAGGCCGCGCTCGCGGCGGAGCACGCGGCGGCTCGTGAGCACGTAGCTGACGGAGCGCCACGCGAGCAGCTCGCGCAGGCAGTACCCGATGAGGACCCAGACCGCGGCCGCGGCGGGGACGAGCGGCGACCAGGAGGAGGTCCCGGCGGGGAGCCAGGGGACGATCGCCTCGAGGCGCCCGCGCGAGAGCCAGCCGGCGGCGAAGGCGGCCGCCCCGCTGACGAGGATGAGGACGAGGGCGGGCAGCACGAGCATGCGGCCCTGGCGCCGCGTCCTGACGATGAGCTGCTCCCCCGGGTCGAGGAGCCTACGCATAGCCGCCGTCGGCCGGGCGGAGATGGACCACGTCGCCCGCCGCGACCGAGTGGCGGGTGCCGTCCTCTTCGACCACGCGCAGGGCGCCGTGCGCGTCGAGGCCCGTCGCGCGGCCCACGAGGGTCTGGCCGCCGGGCAGCTCCACGCGGACGCGCTTGCCGAGGGTGATGGTGGCATCCTCGACCTGGCCCCAGAGGCCGCGGCCGGCCGCGAGCGGCGCGTCGGGGTCGCCGTCGACCGCGCAGAACTGCCGGTACCGGCGGGCGAACGCGGTCAGGTAGGCGGCCAGGATGTCCTCCCGTCGGTGCTCGCGGCCGGTGGCGATGGCCAGGCTCGTCGCGGTGGGGACCGGGAGCTCGCCCTCCGCCTGCCCGACGTTGATGCCGGTGCCGAGCACGACGGCGGGCGGGGCGCCGTGCGCTCCCGGGGCGAGCTGGGCGAGGATCCCGGAGATCTTGAGCCCGTCCACCACGACGTCGTTGGGCCACTTCACGCTCGCCTCGACCCCTGCCGTCTCGGCGAGGGCCTCGCGGAGCGCGAGCGCGGCGAGCGGCGAGAACCACGAGTAGCTCTGCGTGGGCAGCGGCCGTCCCGCGGCGTTGTGGGGGCGCAGCACGACCGACACGGCCACGGCGACCCCGACCGGGGACTCCCAGTGCCGGTGGAGGCGTCCCCGGCCCGCGGTCTGGTGGTCCGCGACGAGGACGGAGAGGTCCCCCCATCCGTCGGGGTCCGCCTCCGCGCGGCGCAGGAGTTCGGCGTTGGTCGAGTCGATCTCGTCCACGACCTCGAGCCGGGACAGCCCGGCCTCGCGCGCGAGCCCGGGACCCAGGAGTGTTGCGTCGAGGGGTCCGCGGGACTCTGGCTGCGCGTGGTCGTCCATGCCTGAATCCTATCGAGGGGCGCCGGGGCGCCCCGGATCTCAGAGGAAGATGTCCTTCACGAGGCGGTCCTCGGGCGCGCCGAGGCTGTAGGGGGCCAAGTCGGTCACCCCGGCGGCGGCGAGGGCCTCCTCGTCGGTGAAGAACCCGCCGGTGGTGGTGCGGGGGTCGCTCGTGAGCAGCACGTGCGCCGCGTCTGCCACGATCTCCGGACGGCGTCCGGCGGTGGCGAGGGCATCCCCGCCGGGCATGTTGCGGATCGCGGCCGTGTCGATGAGGGTGGCCGGCCAGAGGGAGTTGACGCCGATCCCGGCGGGACGGAGCTCCTCCGCGAGGCCGAGGGTCGTCAGGCTCATGCCGTACTTGGCCATCGTGTAGGCGAGGTGCCGGCCGGCCCATGCCGGGTCGAGGTTGATGGGCGGCGACAGGGTGAGGATGTGGGCGCCCGCGCCGGAGGCCGCCGAGGCGCGCAGCGCGGGCAGGGCGAGCTTGGAGAGCAGGAACGTGCCGCGGACGTTGATGTCCGCCATGAGGTCGTAGCGCTTCATGTCCACCGCGTCGGTCGTGGAGAGGTCGATCGCGGAGGCGTTGTTGACCACCGCGTCGATCCCGCCGAACCGCTCGCGGGTCGCGTCGACGGCCCGCGCCACGTCCTCGTCGCTGCGGACGTCCCCGACGATCGCGAGGGCCGATCCGCCCGCCGCCTCGATCTCCTCCGCGGCTGTGTACACGGTGCCGGCCAGCTTGGCGTGCGGCTCGGCGGTCTTGGCCAGGAGGGCGACGTTGGCCCCGTCCGCCGCGGCCCGCTTCGCGATGGCCAGCCCGATGCCGCGGCTGCCGCCGCTCATGAGGATGGTGCGGCCCGCCAGCGAGCCGGCGGCGCCCGGTGTGATGCTCGTCATGCGTCCCAGTGTACGGGATCTTGTTACTGGTCAGTAACAAGAGCAGTCCGCCGGGCGGGACCCACGCCGGCCGCCGTGTCGAATTTGTAGGGTTCCTACACAGGCCTCGCCTCAGGGCCTCATTAGACTGAGGGGACGTCTCCGCCCTTTGTGCGGACCCTACAGAGCCACCGCGCGTGCGCTACGGACCGAGAGCTGGAGTGAGTGTGACCCACGACCTGACCACCACCGCAGGCAAGATCGCGGACTTCCGCGACCGGCGGGCGGCCTCGCTCGCGCCCTCGGGCCAGGAGGCGATCGAGAAGCAGCATGCGCGCGGGAAGAACACGGCACGCGAGCGCATCGACATGCTGCTCGACACGGAGAGCTTCGTCGAGTTCGACACCCTCCGCGTGCACCGTTCCACCGCGTTCGGGATGGAGAAGAAGACTCCGCTCGGCGACGGCGTCGTCTCCGGATACGGCACGGTGGACGGGCGCCTCGTGGCGGTCTACAGCCAGGACTTCTCGGTCTACGGCGGCTCGCTGAGCCAGGTCAACGGCGAGAAGATCGTCAAGGTCCAGGAGTTCGCCCTCCGCAACGGCTGCCCCGTGGTGGGCATCAACGACGGCGGCGGCGCGCGCATCCAGGAGGGTGTGGCCTCCTTGGCCATGTTCGCGGACATCTTCCGGAACAACGTGGCCGCCTCGGGCGTGGTCCCGCAGATCTCGCTCATCATGGGCCCGTGCGCGGGCGGCGCGGCGTACTCCCCGGCGCTCACGGACTACGTGGTGATGGTGGACAAGACGAGCCACATGTTCATCACCGGCCCCGACGTCATCAAGACCGTCACGGGCGAGGAAGTGGACATGGAGACGCTCGGCGGCGCCCGCCAGCACAACGCCACGACCGGCACCGCGACCTACCTCGCCTCCGACGAGGCCGACGCGATCGACTTCGTCCGCGAACTCCTCGACGTGCTGCCCTCGAACAACCTCGTCGAGGCCCCCGTCCTCGATTCCGAGCAGGAGCTCGAGCAGACGGACGAGGACCTCGCCCTCGACGCGCTCGTCCCGGACTCGCCGACGCAGGGCTACGACATGCGCGCCGTGATCGAGGGCATCCTCGACGACGGCAACTTCCTCGAGATGCAGGCGCTCTACGCTCCGAACGTCATCATCGGCTACGGCCGGATGGAGGGCCACACGGTCGGGATCGTCGCGAACCAGCCCATCCAGTTCGCGGGCACGCTGGACATCGCGGCCTCGGAGAAGGCCGCCCGGTTCGTGCGCCACTGCGACGCCTTCAACATCCCGATCATCACGCTCGTGGACGTTCCCGGCTTCCTGCCCGGCAAGGACCAGGAGTTCCAGGGGATCATCCGCCGCGGCGCGAAGCTGCTCTACGCGTACGCCGAGGCGACCGTGCCGAAGCTGACCGTGATCTGCCGCAAGGCCTACGGCGGCGCGTACATCGTCATGGGCTCCAAGAAGCTCGGGGCGGACCTGAACCTCGCGTGGCCCACCGCGCAGATCGGCGTCATGGGCGCCCAGGGCGCGGTGAACATCCTGTACCGCCGCGAGCTCGCCGCCGTCTCGGCGGAGGGCGGCGATGTGGAGGCCAAGCGCGCCGAGCTCATCCAGCACTATGAGGAGGAGCTCCTCAACCCGTACCAGGCGGCCGAACTCGGGTACATCGACGCGGTCATCGCCCCGTCGGAGACCCGCGTGCAGCTCCTGCGCGGCCTGCGCGCACTCCGCGACAAGCATGCGTCCATGCCCGCCAAGAAGCACGGGAACATCCCCCTGTGAGCGCGCTCCCGCAGACGCCCCAGACGCACGACGGCGGGGACTCGCCCGCCGTCGTCGCCGCGCCGGTGCTCTTCTCGGTCACCCGCGGGAACCCGACGCCCGAGGAGATCGCGGCGCTCACGGCCGTGCTCGCCGCGCTCGGCGGCCCCGCCCCCGAGGCCGCACCGGCGGCGCCGACGCGCCGCGAGCGGATCCGCCGGGCGACGCTGCGCCCGCGGCACATGATCGCCCAGCGCCGCGGCCGCGCCTGACGCCCCCCCTCGGCCCGGGTGCCCGCCCCGGGCCCGCGAGATATGTGCACGGGTTCTTTCACGTGTCGGTGCGCCGCGCTAGGCTCGTGGGCGTGACGCAGAACACTGACCAGAACCAGCACAGCTCCGCAGGCACGCGCGCGCCCAGCGCCCTCGATGCCATCGCCGACGAGTTCACCCGCAAGCTGCTCGACCTCGACCCGGCCCTCGCGACCGAGCTGGGCTACCCGGGCCACGAGACGGAGTACCCCGACTACTCCCCTGCCGGCCTCGCCGAGCACAGCGCCCTCGTGGAGCGCACGCTCAGCGCCCTCGACGCCGCGGCTCCCGCGGACGAGATCGACGAGGTCACGCTCGACGCGATGCGGGAGCGGCTCGGCCTCGACGCCGAGCGGTACGCCAGCGGCTGGGTCGCGGCGACGCTGAACAACATCGAGTCGCCGGCGCAGTCGATCCGCGCCGTCTTCGACCTCATGCCCACGGACACCGCCGAGCAGTGGGGCCACATCGCGGGCCGCGCCGCCAACGTCCCCGCCGCGGTCGAGGGCTACATCGCCTCGCTCCGGGCGGCCGCGGCGGACGGCAAGGTCTCGGCGGCGCGGCAGGTGCGCGTCGTCGTCGGCCAGTGCCGCAAGTACGGCGCCGAGGGCGCCGGCTTCTTCGCCAAGCTCGCCGCGGAGGCGGCCCTCGACGGCGGCGCCCCGCTGCCGGAGGACGTCGCCTCCGCCCTCGCCGACGGCTGCGCGGCCGCCGCCGCGGCGTACCGCGGGCTCGCGGACCTCCTCGAGGGCGAGCTCCTCCCCCAGGCGCCCGAGGAGGACGCCGTGGGCCGCGAGCGGTACGCGCTCGAGTCCCGCAGGTTCCTCGGCGCGGCGGTCGACCTCGAGGAGACGTACGCGTGGGGCGTGGCCGAGCTGGACCGCATCATCGCGGAGCAGGAGGCCGTTGCGGAGCAGATCAGGCCCGGCGCCAGCATCGCCGAGGCCAAGGCCGCCCTCAATGCGGACCCCGCCCGGCAGCTCAAGGGCACCGACGCGCTGCGGGCCTGGATGCAGGAGCTCTCCGACCGGGCCGTGGCGAACCTTGCCGGGACCCACTTCGAGATCGTGGGCCCGATGCACCAGCTCGAGTGCATGATCGCCCCGACGCAGGATGGCGGGATCTACTACACGGCGCCGTCGGACGACTTCTCCCGACCCGGCCGCATGTGGTGGTCCGTGCCGGAGGGCGAGGACACGTTCACCACGTGGGCGGAGACGAGCACCGTCTACCACGAGGGCGTCCCGGGACACCACCTCCAGTGCGCCACGGCGGTGTACCGCCGCGAGCTGCTCAACGACTGGCGCCGGAACATCTGCTGGGTCTCCGGGCACGGCGAGGGCTGGGCGCTCTACGCGGAGCGGCTCATGGACGAGCTCGGCTACCTCGCCGACCCGGGCGACCGCATGGGCATGCTCGACGGACAGCGCATGCGCGCCGCGCGGGTGGTCTTCGACATCGGCGTCCATCTCGGGCTCGAGGTCCCGGAGCGCTGGGGCACGGGGACGTGGACGGCGGAGAAGGGCTACGAGTTCCTCCAGCAGAACCTGGACGTCTCCGAGGGCCAGCTCGACTTCGAGTTCAACCGCTACCTCGGCTGGCCCGGGCAGGCGCCGTCCTACAAGGTGGGACAGCGGCTGTGGGAGCAGGTCCGCGCCGAGCTCGAGGCGGAGGCCGCTGCCGCGGGCCGCGAGTTCGACCTCAAGGAGTTCCACACGCGCGCCCTGAACCTCGGATCCGTCGGCCTGGACACCCTCCGGCGCGCCCTGACCTCCTGAGGCGCCGGGCGAGGCGCGTGACATATCCCACACGGGCCGAGGGAATAGCGTAACAAAACGGCGTGACGGCGCGGCATCTCGGGGTTCTCTTCCCGGCCGCGCCGTCACACTGCGCGTCACACGAGGAAACACAAGCTTCGTATGGTAGAAAACTCCGCCCTAGCGTAGACGGGTGAGCACCTCAACCAGCACTGCGCGCACCCCGCGCCGCCTCCCGACGTGGGCCACGGCGTTCGGCCCGCAGATCATCGCAGCACTCGTCGTCGGCCTCGCCCTGGGCCTCCTCGCGAAGTACACGGGCAGCACCAAGGCCAGCCCGAACGCGCTCGGCGCGACCCTCGCAACCATCGGCAGCAGCTATGTGAGCCTGCTCCAGACCGCCGTGGTCCCCCTCATCTTCACCGCCGTGGTGAGCTCGATCGCAAACCTCCGCCAGGTCTCCAACGCGGCCAAGCTCGCCTGGAACACCCTGCTGTGGTTCGCGATCACCGCCTTCATCGCGGTGATGATCGGCATCACCCTGGGCGTCGTCTTCCAGCCGGGCGCCGGCACCGGCATCACCCAGCAGGCGAAGTACACCGGCAAGAGCGGTGACTGGTGGGCCTTCCTGACCGGCCTGTTCCCACACAACTTCCTCGGCCTGGGCGCCACCTCGACCGCGGGCGACGGGGGCGCCGTCACCACGACCGTGTCCTTCAACGTCCTGCAGATCCTCGTCATCGCGATCGCCGTGGGCATCGCGGCGCTCAAAGTCGGCGCGAAGGCCGAGCCATTCCTGAACTTCACCCGCTCGGCCCTCGAGATCATCCAGAAGGTGCTCTGGTGGATCATCCGCCTCGCCCCGCTCGGGACGATCGGCCTCATCGGCAACGCCGTCGCCGTCTACGGCTGGGACACCATCGGCGCCCTGGGCAAGTTCGCCGTCGCGATCTACGCGGGCCTCGTGCTCGTGCTGTTCGCGGTCTACCCCATCCTCGTGAAGTCGCACGGGCTCTCCGTCAAGCAGTACTTCTCCGGCGTGTGGCCGGCCGTCCAGCTCGGGTTCGTCTCCCGCTCCTCGATCGGCACGCTCCCGCTCACCCAGCGCGTCGCCGAGCGCAACCTCGGGGTCCCGCAGGGCTACGCGTCCTTCGCCGTGCCGCTGGGCGCGACGACGAAGATGGACGGCTGCGCCGCGATCTACCCGGCCGTCGCCGCGATCTTCGTGGCCCAGTTCTTCGGCATCAACCTCGACTTCAGCCAGTACCTGCTGATCGTCCTCGTTTCGGTCCTCGGCTCGGCCGCGACCGCGGGCACCACCGGCGCCGTCGTGATGCTGACCCTGACCCTCTCGACGCTGGGCCTGCCGCTGGCCGGGGTGGGCCTGCTCCTGGCCATCGACCCGATCCTGGACATGGGCCGCACGGCAGTCAACGTCGCGGGCCAGGCGCTCGTGCCGACCATCGTCGCCAAGCGCCAGGGCATCCTCGACGTGGAGCTCTACAACGCCCCGCGCCACGGTGACCCGTTCAAGGACGAGTCCGCCTCGCCCACCGAGCAGACGCACGACGGCGAGCTGGCCGCCGCGCGCTGACCGCCGGGCGGGCAGGACGCCCCGCCACCCCGAACGCCGCATCAGGACATGCCGCAATCCCCGCCGGATTCGAGCATGTCCTGATGCGGCGTTGCCGTCCCCGCCCCAGAGCCACCTGTCCCGGGCCGATCTCGACCCAACAACTTGCACGGCGTGCAAACTTGCACGTAGTGTCATGGGGTGACCCCCGAAACCACGTCGCGCCGCGAGCTGAACAAGGCCGCGACCCGCGAATCGATCATCGCCGCCGCGCTCTCCCTCGCCATGTCGCGCGGACTCGGCGGCTTCACGGCCGAGGAGCTGGCCGATGCCGCCGGGGTCTCCCGGCGGACGTTCTTCAACTACTTCGGCAGCGTCGAGGAGGCCATCGCCGCCCCGACGTTCGGCTTCCTCGACCGCGCCCTCGACCAGCTCCGCGAGCGGCCGGCGGACGAGCCCATCCTCGAATCCGCGCTCCACGTCCTCACCGGCCTCGCGGACAACGACCTCATCGAGCCGATGGCCCAGTCGTTCCTCGTGGCCGCCGGCCACGACCCCCTCACGCGCTTCCAGCTGCAGGCCTTCGACGACTGCGCCGACAAGATCGGCACGGCCATCAGGGAACGCCACCCCCACCTCGGCAACGACCTCTACGTGGCCGCCCTGGCAGGCAGCGTCATCTCCTGCGGCAAGGCGGCCCTCGAGACCTGGATGGCCGAATCGGGAGGCGACCTCTCGCCGTCGTCCCTCACCCGGCTCCGCAGCCTCCTCTCCTCCGCCATCACCTACCTCAAGACCGGCTTCGCCGCGCCCTGAGGCCCCTCCACCGCCGCGTCCGCTCCACCGCCCCGTCCGCTCCGTCCTGAATAGGTAAGGCCCATGGCTTCGCTCCTCTACCGTCTCGGCAGGTTCGCCTACGACCGCCGCTGGCTCGTCCTCGCCGCGTGGCTCGTCATCGTCGCGGCCGTGGGCGGCTCGGCCGCCGCGTTCCACGGCAGCATGACCAACAACTTCCAGATCCCGGGCACCGAGACCCAGCGCATGCTGGACAAGCTCAAGGCGGAACTGCCCTCCGCGGCCGGCGGGAACGCAACCGTGGCCTTCACGTCCCCGGACGCGGCGTTCACCGAGGCCCAGAAGAAGGACCTCAGCGCGGCCCTGGCCAAGATCAAAGGCCTCGACGGCGTCCAGAACGTGACGGACCCGTTCACCACGCAGGCCCAGCTCGACGGCGCCGCCGCGAAGATCGCGGACGGGAAGGCCCAGATCTCGGCGAACGAGGCGAAGCTCGCGGCAGGGGCACCCCAGCTCGAGTCCGCCAAGGCCACGCTGGATGCCACCAGGGCCCAGCTCGATGCCGGGCAGGCCCAGCTCGACGCGCAGAAGAAGGCCCTCGCGGCCCAGGGCCTCCCGGAGGCGGCAGTCGCGCAGGCCACCGCCTCGGCGCAGGCCCAGCTCGACGCCGGGCGCCAGCAGCTCGCCGCGGGCCAGGCGCGGTACGACGCCGGGAAGAAGCAGGCCGACGAGGGCGCCGCCAAGCTCGCGGACGCCAAGGCCCAGCTCGCGCTCGCCCAGCGGCAGGCCACCGCCGCCGGGGGGCTGCGCTTCGTCTCCAGCGACGGCAAGGCGGCCATCGCGTCGATCCAGTTCACCAAGTCCACCGACGGCCTCTCCCCCGCCCTGCGGCAGGAGGTCCAGTCCATCGCCGCGAGCGTGCCCGGCGTCAACGCCTACCCGAGCAAGGAGCTCACGCAGGACATCTCGCAGATCTTCGGCACCTCCGAGGGGATCGGCGTGGCCGTCGCGGCGGTCGTGCTGTTCGCCATGCTCGGAACCTTTGTGGCAGCGGGGCTGCCGCTCCTCATGGCCCTGATCGGCGTCGCGGTCGGCGTGGGCGGCACGTTCGCCCTCACCAGCGTGGTCTCGATGAGCTCGGTGACGCCGATGCTGGGCCTCATGCTCGGCCTGGCCGTGGGCATCGACTACTCGCTGTTCATCGTCAACCGGCACCGCACCCAGCTGCTCGCCGGCATGGGCCCGCGCGAGTCCGTGGCGCTCTCGATCGGCACCTCCGGCAACGCCGTCGTGTTCGCGGGCCTCACCGTGGTGATCGCCCTCGCGGCGCTCGTGGTGCCCGGGCTGCCCTTCCTCGCCGTCATGGGCCTCGCGGCGGCCGCCACCGTGGCCGTGGCCGTGCTGGTCGCCGTCACCCTCCTGCCCGCGGTCCTCGGGTTCGCGGGCCGGCGGATCGTCTCCCGGCGCCGCTGGGCCAGGGCCCAGGCGGAGAACGCGCAGGCCGGCCACGCCGAGGAGGCGGCCCGCTCGGACCTCGCCAAGGCCAACCGCGGCTGGGGCGCCTGGGTGACCCGGCACCCCTGGGTCTCGGTGCTGGGCGCGGTCGTGCTGCTCGCCGTGCTCACAGTCCCGGCGGCGCAGCTGCGGCTCGCCCTCCCGGACGGCGGCTCGGAGCCGGCCGACTCGACCGCGTTCAAGGCCTACGACGCGACCGGGAAGTACTTCGGCGAGGGTATGACCGGCCCCATCATCGTGGTCGGCGACCTCCCCGCGGGCCTCGACGCGGCCGCCGCCCAGGCCAAGGAGTACGACGTCGCGGACCAGCTCCGTTCGGTGCCCGGCGTGGTCGCGGCCGTTCCCGGCACGGTCAGCCCCGACCGCAGGATCGCGGTGTTCCAGGTGATCCCGAAGGAGGGCCCGGCCAGCGCGAGCACGGTCCAGGTGGTCCACGACCTGCGGGCCAAGGGCACCGACATCCAGCAGAGCACCGGCGTGACGATCGGCCTGACCGGGCAGACGGCCGCGAACGTGGACGTCTCCTCCAAGCTCGCCGACGCGCTCCCGCCGTACCTGACGATCGTCGTGGGCCTGTCCTTCCTCCTGCTGCTGCTCGTGTTCCGCTCGCTCCTCGTGCCGCTGCTGGCCACCGGCGGGTTCCTGCTCTCGCTCGGCGCCGCGTTCGGCGCGGTCGTCGCCGTGTACCAGTGGGGCTGGCTCGGCCCGGTCTTCGATGTCACCCACCCGGGGGCGGTCCTGAGCTTCATGCCGATCCTGCTCATCGGCATCCTCTTCGGCCTCGCGATGGACTACCAGGTCTTCATCACCTCGGGCATCCGCGAGTCGTACGCCCACGGCGTCGAGGCGCACCTCGCCGTCCGGACGGGCTTCCACCACGCCGCACGGGTGATCACCGCCGCCGCGATCATCATGGTCAGCGTCTTCGCGGGCTTCATCTTCAGCCACCTGACGATGGTCCGGCCCCTCGGCTTCGGGCTCGCCCTCGGCGTGCTGCTGGATGCGTTCGTGGTGCGCATGACCCTCGTCCCCGCCGTGATGCGCCTGCTCGGCAACGCGGCGTGGTGGCTGCCGCGCTGGCTCGCGCGGATCCTGCCCGACCTGGACATCGAGGGCGCCAAGCTCGAGCGTGCGACCGCGGCGCCGGACCGCGCCGACGAGGACTCGCCGGCCCCGGTGGCCCGCTGAGCGGGCGGCGATAGGCTGGGCCGCGTGAGAGTCCCCGCGCCGCGCGCCCACCATCTCGAGCCGCACCCGCCCACGCTCATCCTGGCGTCGAAGTCCCCCGCACGGACCAAGCTCCTCGAGGAGGCCGGGATCCCGCACCGGATCCTCGTCTCCGACGTGGACGAGGAGGCGGTCGCGGCCGGTCGCCCGGGCGCGACGCCCGCCGAGACCGCGCTGCTCCTGGCCCGGGCCAAGGCCGAGGCCGTCGCGGGGCTCCCCGCCGCTGTGGGCGCCCTGGTCCTGGGCTGCGACTCGGTCTTCGAGCTCGACGGCCAGGCCCTCGGCAAGCCCTACACGGCCGAGGTCGCCCGCCAGCGGCTCGCGGCCATGAGCGGCCGCGCGGGCATCCTGCACACCGGCCACTGGCTCATCGACGTCCGGGGCCGGCTGGAGCCCGGCCAGCGGGCAGAGGGGACGCACGACGCCGGCGCCGCGCCGGGGCACGGTCAGCTCGCCTCGGCGGGGGTCGAGTTCAGCGAGATGCAGGCCGCGGAGATCGAGGCCTACGTCGCCACGGGCGAGCCGCTGCACTGCGCGGGCTCGTTCACGATCGACGGGCTCGGCGGCGCGTTCCTGACGCGCGTCGACGGCGACCCCCACGCCGTGGTGGGCCTGTCCGTCTCCACCCTGCGCGCCCTCCTGGCCACCGCGGGGGTGCGCCTCACGGATTGGTGGGCGGCCGCCGTCGACCGCTGACGTTTTGTAGATCCCCTACAAAGGATCGGCCCGCTACGCACGGAATCCGCCACCAATATGGGCGATTCCACCAAGTCGGCGCTAGGCTTCCCGCAGTACAGAACGGAGTTGCCTTGTCCCTCAGCGCTGCCACCAAGCCCATCACGAAGGTGCTCGTCGCCAACCGCGGCGAGATCGCCGTCCGCGTCATCCGCGCGGCCCGCGACGAGGGCATCGCCTCGGTCGCCGTCTACGCCGACCCGGACCGGGACGCCCTGCACGTGCGCCTCGCGGACGAGGCCTTCGCGCTGGGCGGCACCACCGCGGCCGATTCGTACCTCGTGATGGACAAGATCCTCGACGCGGCCGCCGCCTCCGGCGCCGACGCCGTCCATCCGGGCTACGGCTTCCTGTCCGAGAACGCCCACTTCGCCCAGCGCGTGATCGACGCCGGCCTGACCTGGATCGGCCCCTCCCCGGAGGCCATCGCTGCCCTCGGCGACAAGGTGCGCGCGCGCCACATCGCCGAGAAGGTCGGCGCCCCGCTGGTCCCCGGCACGGCCGACCCGGTCGAGTCCGCGGACGAGGTCATCGCGTTCGCCCAGGAGTTCGGGCTGCCCGTGGCCATCAAGGCGGCGTACGGCGGCGGCGGCCGCGGCATCAAGGTCGCCCGGACCCTCGAGGAGATCCCCGAGCTGTTCGACTCCGCCGTGCGCGAGGCGACCGCGGCGTTCGGCCGGGGCGAGTGCTTCATCGAGCGGTTCCTGGACGCCCCGCGCCATGTGGAGACCCAGTGCCTCGCGGACTCCACGGGCCACGTCGTCGTCGTCTCGACCCGCGACTGCTCGCTCCAGCGCCGCAACCAGAAGCTCGTCGAGGAGGCGCCAGCGCCCTTCCTCACCGAGGAGCAGACCAAGCGCCTCTACGAGTCCTCCAAGGCCATCCTCAAGGAGGCCGGCTACCTCGGCGCGGGGACCTGCGAGTTCCTCGTGGGCCAGGACGGGACCATCAGCTTCCTCGAGGTGAACACGCGCCTCCAGGTCGAACACTGCGTGTCCGAGGAGGTCACGGGCCTGGATCTGGTGCGCGAGCAGTTCCGCCTCGCCCGCGGCGAGGAGCTCGGCTACGACGACCCCGAGATCCGCGGCCACTCCTTCGAGTTCCGCATCAACGGCGAGGACCCGGGACGCGGCTTCATGCCCGCCCCCGGCACCGTCGAGACGCTGCGCTACCCGACGGGCCCCGGGGTGCGCGTCGACTCGGGCATCGAGGCCGGCGAGGTCGTCTCCGGCAACTTCGACTCGATGCTCGCCAAGCTGATCGTCTCCGGCTCGAGCCGTGCCCAGGCGCTCCAGCGGGCGCGCCGCGCCCTCGACGAGCTGGTCATCACGGGCATGCCCACGGTCGTGCCGTTCCATGCCGCCGTGGTGCGCGACCCCGCGTTCGCACCCGAGGAGGGCCCGTTCTCGATCCACACCCGCTGGATCGAGACGGAATTCGAGAACACCATCCCGCCGTACGCCGGCGGGCCGGCCGCCGCCGAGGGCGCGGACGACGACGCCGCCCGGCAGAGCGTTGTGGTCGAGGTGGGCGGCAAGCGGCTCGAGGTGACGATCCCGGCCTCGCTGTCCCTCGGTACCGGGCGGGCGCCCAAGCCCAAGAAGAAGGCCCGCACCGCGCGCGGCTCGGCGGCCACGGCGGCCGGCGGCGACGCGCTCACCGCCCCGATGCAGGGCACGATCGTCAAGGTGGCCGTCGCGGACGGCGACGTGGTCGCGGAGGGCGATCTCGTCGTCGTGCTCGAGGCCATGAAGATGGAGCAGCCGCTCACCGCCCACAAGGCCGGCACAGTCCGTGGCCTCGGCGCGGAGCCCGGGCAGACCGTCGGCGCGGGCGCGGTCATCGCAACCATCGAGGACTGACTCCCGCCCCGGGAAGCTGACCCCGCGTCCGGGCGCCAGAGACCCCGCAAGAAGACGCCAGAGACCCCTCAACCGATCCTTCCGGTTGAGGGGTCTCTGGCGGACCTTTGCGGGGTCTTCGACTAGGCCGAGATATTCTCCTCGAACGTGGCGTCGCGGGTCTCCTTGGTCAGCAGCAGCGCGACGAACGTGAGCACCGCCGCGGCCGCCAGGTACACGCCGACCCACACCGTGCTGCCCTTGCCGAACTGCCACAGGGCGATCGCGACGAACGAGGCCGGCGCGGCGCCGAGCACGGACGAGAGGTTGTAGGCGATCGCCGAGCCCGTGTAGCGCACGTTCGCCGGGAACAGCTCGGGCAGGATCGCGGCCATCGGTCCGAACGTCGCGCCCATGAGCGTGAAGCCCACGATCAGGCCGACCATCGCGGCGCCGGTGCCGGGCCCGAACATGAGGCCCCAGGCGAGGCCGAAGGCGAAGATGAGGCCGGTGACCCAGAGCAGGAACCGGCGGCGGCCGTACTTCTCCGCGAGCGGCCCGGAGACCGCGGTGAAGATGCCGAAGAACACGACGCCGATGATGAGCATCCACAGGAACAGGCCGCGGTCGATCCCCAGGCCGGGGACGAACGTGGAGGCGTCGAACGGCTTGCCGGCCTTCTGGGCGGCGGCGCGGGCCACCTCGACCTTGTTCGTCGCCGTGCCGTAGGTGAGCGTGAAGCTCGTGGTGAGGTAGAAGAGCACGTAGGTCGCGAGCATGATGAACGTGCCGGCGATGACAGCGCGCCAGTGGTGCCGGAACGTCGCGGCGAGCGGGACCTTGGCGACCTTCTCCTCCTCGATGACCTTCTTGAACGAGGTGCTCTCGACCAGCTTGAGGCGCACGTACAGGCCGATCGCGACCATGATGATGCTGAACAGGAAGGGGATGCGCCAGCCGAAGTCCTCGAACTGCTTCGTGGTGAGGAAGCTGTTCATGACCACGTACATGACGTTGGCGATGATGAAGCCGATCGGCGCCCCGAGCTGCGGGAACGTGCCCCACACCGCGCGCTTGTTGGCGGGGGCGTTCTCGGTGGCCAGCAGCGCCGCCCCGGACCATTCGCCGCCGAGGGCGAGGCCCTGGAGGAAGCGGAACACCACGAGCAGCAGCGGGGCCAGCACCACCCAGCCCGGCGTCGTCGCCGGCGGAAGCAGGCCGATGAGGAAGGTCGCGAGGCCCATCGTGACCAGCGAGGCGACGAGGGTGCCCTTGCGTCCGAGCTTGTCGCCGAAGTGGCCGAAGACGATCGAGCCGACCGGGCGCGCGACGAACGCGACGCCGAAGATCGCGAACGAGGACAGGATGGCGTTGATGTCCGTCGCGTTCGGGAAGAAGAGCTTCGGGAACACGAGCACGGACGCCGTCGCGTACGCGTAGAAGTCGAAGAACTCGATGGTCGTGCCGATGAGGCTCGAGAAGATGACTCGGCCCTTCGTATTGGCCGACTGTGCGGCCGAGGGCTCCGTCACCGCAGATGTGGTGGACATGGCATCGCTTTCACATGCTGGACCGGGGATTGACTTCCGGTCCGGGATTTGAGTACACGCCATCCTATGCCCGCTACGTCCAGCCAACGGACAATCGGTCCACATGATGAGACGGAACTGAGTCTGCGGTTCCGGATGTGTGCGGGGACCTCGCGGGCTCACGCGGGGCCCGCCGCCGATGAGAGAGAGATGTCACGGCCTGTTAACGGCTCTGGCTGCTGGCCGAAACGCCCCGTTCCTAGCGTGGGAGTCAGCCCAGAGAAGCCCACTCCCCCGCCCCAGGAGGACCCATGAGCACCGAATCAACCACCACGCGCCAGGCTGCGCCGGGAACCCGGGCCGCGCAGGACCCCGGACCCCAGAGCCTGCGGCTCGATGTCCGCCGCGGCCGCTGGATCGAGCACTGGAACCCCGAGGACAGCACCCAGTGGGAGGCCGAGGGCCGGGCCGTGGCCCGCAGGAACCTCCGGTGGTCCATCCTCGCCGAGTTCCTCGGCTTCGTCGTCTGGCAGCTGTGGTCCATCGTGGTGGTCTCGCTGCCCGCGGCGGGGTTCCGGTTCGACACCTCCCAGACGTTCTGGCTCATCTCGATGCCGAGCCTGGTCGGCGCCACCCTCCGCATCCCCTACACGTTCACCGTGTCCCGCTTCGGCGGGCGCAACTGGACGGTCGTCTCGGCGCTCCTGCTCCTCGTCCCCACGCTCGGCCTCGCGGCGTGCGTCGCCAACCCCTCGACGCCGTTCTGGCTCATGCTCGCCGTGGCCGGCGTGGCCGGGTTCGGCGGCGGCAACTTCGCGAGCTCGATGGCGAACATCACCTTCTTCTTCCCCGCCCGGGAGAAGGGCTGGGCGCTCGGCCTGAACGCGGCCGGCGGCAACCTCGGCGCGGCGGTCGCCCAGCTCGCCGTCCCGCTCGCGGTGAGCCTGGCCGCCTTCGTGGCCAGCGGCGCCGCCGCCGCGGGCCAGGCCGGCTCCACGCTCGCCGTGGCGGGGCTCATGTGGGTGCCGCTCATCCTCGTCGCCGCGTTCGGGGCGCTCCGGCGGATGGACAACCTCGCCCACGCCAAGGGCGACCTCGCTGGCTCGCTCGCCGCGCTGAGGGAACCGCACCTGTGGGTCGTGTCCCTCCTCTACATCGGCACGTTCGGCTCGTTCATCGGCTTCGGCGGCGTGTTCCCGAAGCTCATCCAAGACATCTTCCCCGCGTACTCGGTCTTCACGGTGAGCGCCGGGGGCGTGCCGGCGGCGCTCTCCCTCGCCTTCCTGGGCCCCCTCGTCGGCTCCCTGGCCCGCCCCTACGGCGGCAGGCTCGCGGACCGCTTCGGCGGGGCGCGCATCACCGTCGTCTCGTTCGCGGTCATGGCCGCGGCGACGATCGCCCTCGTCGCGACGCTCCCGCTCAAGGGCTTCTGGCTCTTCCTCGGCCTGTTCCTCGTGCTGTTCGGCGCGAGCGGCGTGGGCAACGGGTCCACCTACCGCATGATCCCGGTGATCTTCGCGCGGGCGAGCCGTGCCGCCCGAAGCGGGGCGCCGGCGTCGCACACGGCCCGCCTCGCCTCCGCCGCCCTCGGCCTCATCTCCGCGGTCGGCGCGTACGGCGGGTTCGTGATCCCCCAGCTGCTGGGAGCCTCGAGCGCCGCCACCGGCTCCTACGTCCCGGCCTTCCTCGGATTCGTCGCGGCCTACGCGCTCATGCTCGCCGTGTGCTGGGCCTGCTACCTGCGCCGCGGGTCCCTCGTGGCCCAGGCCGGCGCATGAGCCAGGCCGCCGCGGCACCGGCCGTCCCGACCCACTGCCCCTACTGCGCGCTGCAGTGCGCCATGGCGCTGACCTCCCCCGGGCCCGCCGCCACGTCCGCCGTGCCGGAGGTCTCCGGCCGCGACTTCCCCACGAACCGCGGGGGGCTGTGCCGCAAGGGCTGGACCTCCGCGGAGCTGCTCGCCCACCCGGGGCGGCTCGCCGCGCCGCTGATGCGGGCGGACGACGGCGAGCTCCGCCCCGTCAGCTGGGAGGCCGCCCTCGAGCGGGTGGCGGCGGAGGTGCGGCGCGCGCAGGCCCGGCACGGGAAGGACGCGGTGGGCGTCTTCGGTGGGGGCGGCCTGACCAACGAGAAGGCCTACCTGCTGGGGAAGTTCGCCCGGATCGCGCTGGGAACCTCGCGGATCGACTACAACGGACGGTTCTGCATGTCCTCGGCCGCGGCCGCGGGCACCCGGGCCTTCGGGCTCGACCGGGGGCTGCCGTTCCCGGTCGCGGACCTCGCGGCGGCGGACACGGTGCTCCTGCTCGGATCGAACGTGGCCGAGACGATGCCCCCGTTCGTGGCGCACCTCGAAGGGGCCAGGGCCGCCGGGGGGCTGATCGTCGTCGACCCGCGCCGCACCGCCACCGCGGCGCTCACGGACGACGGCGCCGGACTCCACCTCCAGCCGGCCCCGCACACCGATCTGGTGCTCCTCCTGGGACTCGCCCACGTGGTCCTCGCCGAGGGGCTCGCGGCCCACGACTACCTCGCAGGCCGCGCGGCCCGGGACACCCCCGGCGAGGGACCGGACGCGCTCGCCCGCTCCGTCGCCCCGTGGTGGCCCGAGCGGGTGCAGGCAGCCACGGGGGTCCCGGCCACCCTGGTCCGCGAGACCGCCCGGCGGCTCGCCCAGTCGGCCCGGACCGGCTCGTGCTACATCCTCACGGGCCGGGGCGTCGAGCAGCACGCCGACGGCACCGACACGGCGACGGCCGCGATCAATCTCGCGCTCCTGCTGGGCCTGCCCGGCTCCCGGCGGGGCGGCTACGGCACGCTCACGGGACAGGGGAACGGGCAGGGCGGCCGGGAGCACGGCCAGAAGGCCGACCAGCTCCCGGGCTACCGCAAGATCACCGACCCCGCCGCCCGGCAGCACGTGGCCCGCGTGTGGGGCGTGACCGAGGCGAGCATCCCGGGGCCGGGGCTGCCCGCCGTCGAGCTCCTCGCCTCCCTCGGCCCACCCGCCGGGGACGGCCCAGCCGCGAAGGACGCGGCGGCCGGAGTGCGCTGCCTGTTCGTGCACGGGGCCAATCCCGCCGTCTCCGCCCCGGACGCCACCGCCGTGCTGGCCCGGCTGCGGACGCTGGACTTCCTCGTGGTGTGCGACTTCTTCCTCTCGGAGACGGCGCGCGAGGCGGACGTCGTCCTGCCGGTGCTGCAGTGGGCCGAGGAGGAGGGCACCATGACCAACCTCGAGGGCCGGGTGCTCCGGCGCCGCCGGGCGGCCGAGCCGCCCGGCGGGGCCCGCAGCGAGCTGTGGATCATGCACCGGCTCGCCGCGCTGCTCGGCGCGCCGTCGTCCTTCCCCGAGGACCCGCGCGAGGTGTTCGAGGAGCTCCGCGCCGCCTCGGCCGGGGGCCCTGCGGACTACTCGGGCATCACCTACGAGCGGCTCGACGCCGGGGAGGCGCTGCACTGGCCGTGCCCGGCGGAAGCCTCGGGTGCGGGCCAAGGCCAGGGCACGCCTCGGCTCTTCCTCGACCGCTTCGCGCACCCCGACGGCCGGGCGAGGATCGTGCCCGTGCGGCCCAGCACCCCCGCGGGAGTCGCCGCCGGGCCTGCCGATCAGCCCGATCCGGCCCTGTTCCAGCTCGCCACCGGCAGGCTGCTCGAGCACTACCAGTCCGGGGCCCAGACCCGGCGCGTCGCCTCGCTCGCGGCAGCGCAGCCCGAGGCGCGCCTGGAGATCCACCCCGCTTCGGCAGCCCGGCTGGGGATCGCCGACGGCGCGTGGGTCGCCGTCCGCCGCGCCGGCACTGCCGGGCCCGGCGCCCGGGGCGCCGTCCCCGAGGTGCGCTGCCGCGCGCGGGTGACCGCCGAGGTGCGGCCGGACACCGTGTTCCTGCCGTTCCACTTCCCGGGCCCCGAGGCTGCCAACCGGATCACCGAGCAGCGCACCGATCCGATCTCCGGCATGCCCGAGTTCAAGACCACGCGCGTGCTCGTGGTGCCCCTCCCCCAGGACCAGCCCGGCCCGGCGCCCTCCGTGCGCGGCGCACTGCCCGCGCTCGTCCCCGTCCCCTCGAAGGAGGCTCCGCGATGACTGCCCCGACCCCGCACCCGGCAGGCTCGGTGCCCGCCCGCCCGCGCATCGTCGTCGTCGGCTTCGGGCCCGTTGCCGCCCGCTTCGTCGACGAGCTCCGGCCCGCCGCCGCGGCCGGCGCGCTCGAGCTCACCGTGGTCGGCGAGGAGGAGCTGCCGGCCTACAACCGGGTGCTCGTCGCAGACCTCGGAGCGGGCCGGACCACCCTGGCGGCGATGGCCCTCGCCGACCCGGCAGAGCTCGCGGCGGACGGCGTGCGCGTGCTCACCGGCACCCGCGCGGTCCGCGTGGACAGGTCGCGGCGCAGGGTCCGGCTCGCCGACGGCACTGGCCTCGCCTACGACAGGCTGGTCCTTGCCACCGGCGCCCGCGCCGTCGTGCCCAACCTCACCGGGCTCAACCCGGATCCGCTGCACCCGGTCCTGCCCCCGGGCGTGACCGCTCTCCGCGACGCGCACGACGCCGCGCGGCTGGCCTCCGCCGTCAGGGAACGCCGCAGGATCGTGGTCCTGGGCGGAGGGGTCCTGGGCCTGGAGGCTGCGCTCGCCGCGAGCGAGGAGGGCGCTACTGTCACGGTCGTCCACCACCGGAGCCACCCGCTCGGACGCGCGATCGACACGGCGGGCGGAGCCACGCTCGCGGCAGCGCTGCGCCGCCGGGGCGTCCGTGTCGCGGGGAACGCCCGTTCGACAGGACTCGAGACCGGCCCGGACGGGGCCTTCCGTGCCCTGCTCCTCGAGGACGGCTCGGCGGTCGACGCCGACCTCCTGGTCCTCGCGTGCGGGGCCAGGCCCCGGACGGAGCTCGCGGAGGGTGCCGGCCTGGCCGTGGGGCCCGGGGTGCTCGTCGACGAGGGGCTGCGGGCCCTGCACACCGAGCACGTCTTCGCGGTCGGAGACTGCGCGCAGCCCGGCGAGAGGGCCCCGAGCGGGCTCATCGCCCCGGGGTGGCAGCAGGCCGACTGGCTCGCCGCCCGCTTTCGGAGCGAGTTCCTCGGCGAGGCATCGCCCGCGCCCCTCGGCCCCGAGCGGGCGCCGGTCATCCTGCTCAAGGCGCGCGGCGTGAACCTCGCGGTGGCCGGGGAGGTGGGCGTGGACCCGTGGGACGCCTTCTCGCCCGAGAACGCCCCGGGCGTGTCGGGGCCGCCCCCGCTGCAGGTCTCGCTGTGGTCGGACCCCGAGCATGGGGCCTACGTGAAGATGGCCACGCGCGCGGGCGTCCTGGTCGGCTTCGTGGCCCTGGGCATGCCCCGGGCCGCGGCGGAGCTCACGCTGCTGTTCGAGTCCGGGGCCGAGCTTCCGGCCGACCGCTCGGTGATCCTCCGGCTCGACGGTCCGGAGGCGGCCCTCGCCGGCGGGCCGTCCGCGTCCGCCGCGTCGGATCCCGAGGCCACGCTGTGCCGGTGTGCCGGGGTGAGCCGCGGCCGGGTGCAGGAGGCTGTCGGCACCGGGTGCTCGACGGTCGAGGAGGTCTCGCGCCGGACGCGGGCCGGGACGGGCTGCGGCGGCTGCAGGGACGGGGTGCGCGAGCTCATCGAGGAGCACTTCGCTGCCGCTGCGGCCTGAACATCCCCAGTGCCGCGTAGGCCGCGGTGCCCGCGAGGAGGCCCCAGAAGGGTGCGACGATGCCGAACGCGCTCACCCCCGATGCGGTGACGGCCAGGGTGATCACGGCAGCCTCGATCGCGTGCGGTGCCGTCCGGGCGCCGCCTCGTCGCGGGGCGACCGCGTCGACGATCGCGCCCTGGGTGGCCGCGAGGAGCGCGACGCCGGCCAGGGCCGTCAGGAGCGTGGCGGGGACGGCTGCCACGAGGGCCACCGCTGTGGTGCTGAAGACGCCGAAGAGGATGTAGAAGGCGCCGCATGAGATGCCTGCGATGTAGCGGCGGGCGGCGTCCTGGTGGGCCTCGCGGCCGGCGCAGATGCCCGCGGTGATGGCCGCGAGGTTGATCCCGTGGGAACCGAACGGGGCCGAGAGCACCCAGGCGAGCGATGCCCCGCCGATCATGGCCCTGTCCCCGGCGTCGTACCCGAGCTGGCGCATCATCGCGAGGCCGGGGGCGTTCTGGCCGGCCATCGTCACCACGAGCAGCGGCACGGAGATGCCGACGATCGCCGGGAGGCCGAAGGTCGGCGTCGTCCATACCGGGCCGGAGAAGTCCCAGGAGAGGTCCGGCATCCGCACCGCTCCCGTGGCCGCGGCGAGCGCGGCACCCGCGGCCAGCGCGAGGAGGACTGCATAGCGGGGCACGAGCCTGCGGCCGAGCAGGAACGCGAGGACGAGCCCTCCCCCCACGACGGGGGACTCCACGACGGCGCCGCTCGCCTTGAGCACGAACGGCAGGAGAACGCCGGCCAGCAGCGCGGCGACCACCGGCTGGGGCACCGCCTCCATGATCTTGCCGAACCATCCGGTCACCCCGAGCACGAGCGCGGCGAGGGCCGCGACCACGTAGGCCCCGAGCGCGTCGGAGTAGGGGTAGTGGCCCAGCGCCGCCAGGAGGAGCGCCGCGCCGGGCACCGACCAGGCGACCACGACCGGCTGGCGAGTGGCCACGCTCAGGACGATGCACGTGATCCCGCTGGCGATGGCGATGGAGCTCACCCACGAGGCGGTCAGCTCGTCGCCCAGGTGCGCCGCGTGGGCGGCCTGGAGCACCACGACCATCGGCCCGGCATAGGAGACCGCCACCGCGATGAAGCCCGCGATGACGGCGGAGAAGGACACCGCGGCGAGCATCCCCTGTGGCCGGGCGGAGCCTGCGGCGTCGGGCCGCCTCCTGGTCGATTCCTCGGCTGTGGTGGCCATCGTCGCTCCTTGCACTCGCGCCTGCCCTGTGACGGCGGCCACGGTACCGCAACGCCGGCCTCTGGATCGCAGGGCTCTGCGTATCAATGGCTTCCCTCGGGCCGCTCACGGGCGCGGTTCCGCAGGAACCGGCGCCCTGAAGCGGGGCGCCCGGCTACTCGACGGCTACTCGCCTACGAGGGTCTCGAGGCCGGCGACCGCCTCTGCAAGGGAGAGGTCCGGGCGTGCGGCGATGTAGGGGAAGAGCAGCTCGTTCTCCTTCTTCAGGTGCAGGGCGAACGCCCGGGCGATCGCCGTGCCGACGGCGGCGGCCCTGGGCCCGTCGCTTCCGCGGAGCTCCTCCACGAGGCCGAAGATCGCCTGATGGTCCATGAGCATGCCCTCCACGAGGAGGCGCGCTTCCTCGGTCTCCCGCGCGGGCCCGTACAGGGGGCCCTCCTCAGCCACGGCGTGCGGGATGAGCTCGTCCTCGCACCATCCGATCAGGTTCGCCTTCTCGTCGTGGGCCGTCCCGGCGTCGCCGGCTGCGACGGCGGCGACGAGCGCGTCGGCGAGCGCGGTCGCGCGCCGGAGCATGTGGCCGTGGTGCTCCTCGACCGCGGCGAGGGCCTCGCGCTCGTCCGCGAAGGTGGGGTGGCCGTGGTTCCCGTCGTGTGCCATGCGGTCATCCTCCCGCCGCGGCCGCCGGCCGCTCAAGGGCCGAAGGGCTCGGGATGGGCGGCGGCCCCAGAGGGTTCCCGCGTCTGACCTGTGGGTCAGCGCACCACACTGCGGTGGCCGGCATCCAGGCGCCGGGTCCATCCGCGCGAATCGAGGTGTTCGAGCAGCGGGACCGCGATCCGGCGGGTCGTGCCGAGGGCCTCACGCGCCTGGCTCGTGGTGAAGGGCTGCTCCAGGCGGGCCAGGGTGCGCATCGCGAGGGCCGGCGCGGTGGGCAGGAGGACCACGCCGTCGCGGAGCCGCAGCACGCGTCCGGCACGCTCGGCGGCCGCCAGCTCGCGGGCGCCCAAGCCGAGCGCGGCCAGCTCGTCCGCTTCCGGGGCACGGAACGCGTGCGCCGTGAGCCTGCGCTCCAGCTCGGCGACGGCAGGCCCGATGGGCCCGAGGTCGTCGCCGCTCCCCGGAAGCCGGAGGTGCCCGCCGTCCTGTTCCAGGCCCGCGCCGCGGACCAGGGGTGCAAGGAGCCTCTCATCGGGCAGCGCGAGCAGGTCGCGTGCAGCCCCCATGGAGAGGCCCGGGGCGAGGGGGTCCCGTTCGTGCAGGGCCTCGACGGCGGCGCGCAGCCGCTGCTGCCAGGCGTCGATGACGGGAGCGTGCACCCACCAGTCGCCGAGGACCCGCACCCCGGAGGGCGCCTGGGCGCCGCGCTCGGACAGCAGGCCGAGGCGGTGGAGGTGCTGCACCTCCACCGCTCCGCGGGCCGCCACTTCCGCGAGCACGTCCCCGGCGGGATCCATGGCCGCAAGCCGCTGCGCCCACTGGGCGCCGTCGCCGCGCCGCTGCAGGGGCGGCGGGTCGGCGTCGAGGACGAGGGCGCCGCCCAGCACCGAGCGGCTGCCCGGGTCGCGCAGCACCAGCCGGTCCCCCAGGACGAGCGGCGCGGGCCTGCTGAGCACGAGCCGTGCATGATCGGGCCCGAACGGACGCAGCCGTGCCGGCATCGAGGCGGTGCCGACGTGCACCATGAGCTGCTCCGGCATGTCGGTGCAGGCCACACCGGTGGTGCGGCGGATGCCCAGGACGCCCGTGGTCGGCCACGCTTCGGGGGTGACGAGTGCGTCCCCGCGGCGGACGTCCGCTGCCGAGACGTCGCGCAGGTTCAGGGCCACCCGGCTGACGGGGCCGACCGAGGTGTACACCATGTCGCGGCTCTGCAGGCCACGGACGGTGACGTCCCGCGGACCCGCGTGGCCGAGCAGCTGGAGCCGGTCGCCCTGGGCCAGCGTTCCCGCTCCGAGCGTTCCGGTGACGACCGTTCCTGACCCGGTGATGGTGAAGGATCGGTCCACCCACAGGCGCACGCGCCCGGTGGTGACGGGCGAGGGGACGCCGGCCAGCACGCCGTCGAGCGCGGCCTTCAGCTCGTCCAGGCCCGTGCCCTCGACCGCGGACACGGCCACTGCAGGAGCCTCCCGCAGGCCGGTGCCCGCCAGCTCGCTCCGGGCCCGTGCGAGCACGTCCTGGACCTGCTGCCCGGACGCACGGTCGGCCCGGCTGAGGACCACGACGCCGTGCTCGATTCCGAGCGCGGCCACCGCGTCCCGGTGGTCGTCCGACTGCGCCTGCCAGCCCTCGTCCGCGGCCACGACGAAGCAGACCACGGGCGCAGGTCCGAGGCCCGCGAGCATGTTGCCGAGGAAGCGCTCGTGGCCGGGGACGTCCACGAAGGCGACCTCCTGCCCGGACGGCAGGGTGGTCCAGGCATAGCCCAGGTCAATGGTCAGGCCGCGGCGCCGCTCTTCCTCCCAGCGGTCCGGCTCCATGCCGGTGAGGGCGCGCACCAGGGTGCTCTTGCCGGAATCCACGTGCCCGGCGGTGGCGACGACGTGCACGCTTCAGCCCGCCCGGCCTGCGCCCGCTGAGGCGAGGGCTGACAGCGCCTGCCGCACCGCCCCCAGGATCCGGTCGTCGTCCCCCGGGGGGACGCACCGCAGGTCGAGCAGGCAGGCGCCGTCGTGGACGCGCGGCAGCACGGCGGGCTCGCCGGTGCGCAGGTGGCCTGCGAGTCCCTCGGGGAGCCGGAGCGCCCAGCCCGGCAGGGCGAATCCGGGGGCGCCGCCCCCGCCCACCCGGCCATCGTGCGGCACCACGGGCACGCCGAGGGCCGCGGCGAGCCGGTCCGTGCGGCGCCGGAGCTCCCCGGGGTCGGCGTGCAGGGACTGGACCACCGGCGGCGCCTCGCCCGCAACGGTCGCCTCCAACGCAGCGAGGGCGAGCTTGTCGGCCCTGACGGCGCGGGCGAGCGGATGGCGGGACAGCCGCTCGATGATCTCCTTGCGGCCCAGCAGCAGGCCCGCCTGGGGGCCGCCGAGCAGCTTGTCGCCGCTGGCGATGACGACGTCGGCTCCGTGGGCGAGCGCCGTGGCAACATCGGGCTCACGCGGCAGGTGCGGGTCGGGCGCCAGCAGCCCGCTCCCCAGGTCTGCGACGAGGGGAACCCCTTGGGCCGACGTCAAGGAGCTCAGCTCGTCCAGGCCGACAGCGGAGGTGAATCCGTCGACCCAGAAATTGCTCGGGTGGATCTTGAGGACGCAGCCCGTGTCGGGGCCGAGGGCGTCCGCATAGTCGCGCAGGTGGGTCCGGTTGGTCGTGCCCACCTCGTGGAGCGAGGCGCCCGTGGACTCGATCAGGTCGGGCAGCCGGAAGCCTGCACCGATCTCCACGAGTTCGCCCCGGCTCACGATCACTTCGCGGCCGGCGGCGAGGGCCGTGGTGGCCAGGACGAGGGCGGCGGCTCCGTTGTTGACCACGAGCGCGTCCTCGGCGGCAGGGCATGCGGCGAGCAGCGCGGCGCGGGCCCCGGCGCCGCGCCGGGAGCGGCGGCCGTCTGCAAGGTTCAGCTCCACGTCGACGTAGCCGCTGGCGGCCACGAGCGCCTCGACCGCAGCGGCGGAGAGGGGCGCGCGGCCGAGGTTGGTGTGGACGATGACCCCGGTGGCGTTCAGCACCGGTCGCAGGCTGGTCGCAGTGCGCCCGGAGACCGCGGCGAGCACAGCGGCCTCCACGTCGGCGGGGGCCAGTTCGCCGCGCCGCGCCTGGTCCTGGGCGTCCCGCACGAGGTCGCGGACCACCGCCTCGCTCAGCCGCGTCCGCGCCTCGCGGACGGCCGGAAGCGCCAGCAGGTCGTTCGTGCGCGGTATCAGGCGCCGGGGATCGACCTGGTCCACAGCCCCTCCTCGTCGCGCGGCATCGCCTGCCACTGGTTGGCGGTGGCGGATCGTTGGCGGTGGCGGACGGGAATCGAACCCGCCAGGCCGAGATGCTCGGCCTCACCGGTTTTGAAGACCGGGGGGCCCACCAGGACCCGGACGCCACCGCCCACCAATGTAGCAGGCACGCGGCGGTAGGCTGGGCGGGTGATTGAAGCCCCGACTTCCCTGCCGCAGCCTGACGACGGCGTCGCCGGCACGACCCGGCTGACGGGCTATGCCCATGGCGGCGGCTGCGCCTGCAAGATCCCGCCCGGAGAACTCGAGGACGTGGTTCGCAGCCTCATCGGGCAGCCCGGCGCGGACGTGCTGGTCGGCCTCGACAGCGGCGACGACGCCGCAGCGGTCCTGGTGCGCGAGGACCTGGCGGTGCTCTCCACGGCCGACTTCTTCACGCCCGTCGTCGACGATGCCTTCGACTGGGGCCGGATTGCGGCGGCCAACGCGCTCTCGGACATCTACGCGATGGGAGGCCGGCCGATCATGGCGGTCAACCTCGTGGGCTGGCCCCGCGGCGTGCTGCCGCCGGAGCTGATGGCCGAGGTGCTCCGCGGGGGCCTGAGCATTGCCGCCGAGGCCGGCTGCCCGGTGATCGGGGGCCATTCGATCGATGATCCGGAGCCGAAGTACGGCATGGCGGTCACCGGCGTCGCGCCTCCCGACCGCCTGCTGCGCAACGACGCGGCCGAGCCGGGGCTGCCGATCACGCTGACCAAGCCGATCGGCGTCGGCCTGCTGAACAACCGGCACAAGCAGACCGGCGAGGTGTTCGCCGAGGCGGTGGCGACGATGACCGCCCTGAACCGCGACGCGGCCCAGGCCGCGGTGGCGGCCGGCGTGCGGGCGGCCACGGACGTGACGGGGTTCGGCCTGCTGGGGCACCTGTACAAGATGTGCCGCGCCTCCGGAGTGGGCGCGGTGATCGACCTGGCCGCGGTGCCGCTCATCGACGGGGCGCGGCAGGCGCTGCGGGACGGCTTCGTCTCCGGCGGGACGCGGCGCAACCTCGACTGGGTCAGGCCGCACCTCAGGCCCGCGTCCGGGGTCTCCGAGGACGACCTGCTCCTCCTCGCCGACGCGCAGACCTCCGGGGGCCTGCTCGTGGTGGGCGAGGTGCCTGGGCACCCGGTGATCGGCCATACCACCGCGGACGGGGGCATCGAGGTCCGCTAGCCCCCGCGGGCAGGTCAGCCGGCGGTGGTGATCGAATCGTCCGTGATGCCGGCCGCGCGGCGGGCAGCGAGCCGGTTCTTCTGGGGCTCGATCGTGTAGCGCGGATCCTTGGCCGAGGACAGGCCTGCCTCGAACACGCCGAACCGGGTGAGGGCGGAGGCCGCCAGCAGCGCCAGGCCCGAGGCCGCCGCCACCGCGCGGCTGCGCCCGGCCAGCAGCGTCCCCAGGCCGCCGGCGACCGCCAGCCGCTCGCTCCACGCCAGCATCGCCCCGGCTTTCCCCTCGTGCAGGGGCTCGGCTGCGACCGGGTCCATCCGGTGCTCCATCACCCGGGTCGCCACCACGTCACCGATCACGCCGAGCACGGCGAGCGTCCGGGCGGGAGACGCCTCGTTGACCGGAGTCGTGATCATGGCGAGGCCGGCGGAGGCGAGGGTCGCCGAACTGACGAAGACGAAGGGCAGCTCCTCGTGCGCGGCATTCCACGTGGGGGTGGCAGTGTCGCCGAGCAGGACCGCCGTGTACGCCGCCAGGGGTCCGCCGAAGAGAGCCGCCTCGAAGCCGGCCAGCCCCTCGACGCCCTGCAGCACGGGCCGCAGCGGGCCCAGTGGCAGCCGATGTCCGCTCATGCGGTCGATCTCCGCGGCCGCCGCGACCGCGGTGCCGGCGCTGAACGCACTGAGGATCCATGAGCCGACGCTCATCGGCGAGGTGACCTTGAACGTCCGCAGCATATGCAGGAAGCGTTCCGGCCGGCCCAGGTCCTTCACGAGGGCGACCGCACCGACGCTGACGGCCGCCAGAGCGCCCAGCCGGGCATTCCTGCGCAGCGTCGGCCGGCCGGTCAGCTGGCCGCCGAGGCCCAGCAGCGCGGAGCCGCCGGCGACGCCGCCGAGGAACAGATAGGCGGCCACGTCGTCGCCCCACGGCGCCGGCTTGACCACCGGACGGCCGTAGTACGAGGTGAACTCGGGCTCCGGGACCATGGGCATCTCCCGCGATCCGTCGCCGCCGCTCCGTCGGCCGGAGCCGCGCTTGCCGCCCGGTCGCCGGCGCCGGGCCGGCTCGGGGGGCCTGAAGCTGTCAAAATCCGAGTGCGTCACGCACGTCCTCCCAGGAATGCCACTGCGGCGGCGGCCACCATGCCGACTACGGCCATCCCGGCCCTCCGGTACATCTGCGGCAGATCGGCCGTGGGCACCCTCGGGTCGGGCGGGAGCCCGTAGACCTCGGGCTCGTCGAGCAGCAGGAAGACCGATCCGGTCCCGCCGACGCCGTCGAGCTCGTTCGCGCCGTAGAGCCTTGCTTCGGTCAGCCCCTGCGCATGCAGGTCGGCGACGCGCTCCCTCGCGGTCTCCACCATGTCGTCGTGGTCGCCGAACTTGATGGACGTGGTCGGGCAGGCCTTGGCGCAGGCGGGCGTCTCGTCGGCCACGAGGCGGTCGTAGCACAGCGTGCACTTCTGGGCGACGCCGACGTTGGGCACGGCGGGGTGCCCGGCGTGCTGCTCCTCGCGCTGGGCGGCGACCGCGACGGTCCCGTCGCGGCGGCGCTCGATCACCCCGAAGGGGCACCCGGCCACACAGGTCCCGCAGCCGTTGCAGACGTCGTCCTGCACCACCACGGTGCCGAACTCGGTGCGGAAGAGCGCACCGGTCGGACAGACGTCGAGGCACCCGGCGTGCGTGCAGTGCTTGCAGACGTCAGAGGACATCAGCCATCGGAAGTCGGCGGTATCCGGCGGCGTCCTGTCCGCCGTCGCCAGGTCTGCTGCGGCATCCGCCGCGGCCGCAGGGGGGCCGATGCGGGGCATGCCCAGGTTGACGAGCGCGCGCCCGGACTCCCGTGCCTCGGCGATGCGCTCCTGGCCCTGCTCGATGAAGGCGACGTGCCGCCAGGTGCTGGCACCCAGCGCTCCCGTGTTGTCGTAGGAGGACCCGAGCAGCTCGAGGTTGCCGTCCTGGGGATTGTGGTTCCACTCCTTGCAGGCGACCTCGCAGGCCTTGCATCCGATGCAGATCGAAGTGTCGGTGAAGAAGCCCTTGCGCGGATGGCTGTGCTCCCAGTGGGCATCGGCGGTGGGGTCGGTCGGTCCGGCCAGCTGGCCCATCTAGTCCTCCCTTGTCGGGTCGATGCCTTCGGCCGCCGGGTCGGTGACGGTCTGGTTCCCGGTCTCGACCGTGGCCCCGGCCCTCGCCTGGTACTCGGCGACCAGGGCGAGGAGGTCCGCGCCGCGGGGCCGGCGGCCCGGACGGATGTCGCAGGAGGCGACCTTGGATTCCTGGATCTGGACGTTCGGGTCCAGCGTCACACCGAGCAGGTCGTTGGCCGCATCGCCGCTGACCACGGCGTTGCTGCCGACGCCCCAGTGGTAGGGCAGCCCGATCTGGTGCACCGTGTGGCCGCCCACCGTCAGCGGGCTCATCCGTTCAGTAACGATCACCTTGGCCTCGATGGCAGAGCGGGCCGAGATGATCGTCGCCCACCCGTACGGCTCGAGTCCTCGCTCCGCGGCCAGCTCCGGGGACACCTCGCAGAACATCTCCGGCTGCAGCTCCGAGAGGTACGGCAGCCAGCGGCTCATCCCGCCGGCCGTGTGGTGCTCGGTGAGCCGGTACGTGGTGAACACGTACGGGTAGACCTCGGCACCGCTGGTCCCGGCGCTGGGCGCGCTGAGGTTGTCCGGACGCGGGAACCTCAGCCGCGTGGGGCTCTGCTGCTGCGGGTACAGCGCGTTGGCGACCGGCGACTCCTGGGCCTCGTAGTGAGTCGGCAGGGGCCCATCCACGAGGCCGGTGGGTGCGAACAGCCACCCCTTGCCGTCGGACTGCATGATGAAGGGGTCGTCACCGCTGAGGGCGGCCGGGCCGCCGAGCGCCGGATCGGGCTGGCTGCCCGGCGCCCGGTCCACCGGGAAGTCCGGCACGTCGTCGCCGACCCACCGTCCCTGCTCCTGGTCCCACCAGATGTACTTCTTCCGCTCGCTCCACGGCTTGCCGGCCGGGTCCGCGGAGGCGCGGTTGTAGAGGATCCGGCGGTTGGCCGGCCACGCCCAGCCCCATTCCGGGGCCGCGGGTCCCTGCTCGCGGCCGGGCTTGCGGTTGGCGGCATGGTTGGTGCCCCCGGCGTACACGCCGGTGTAGATCCAGCAGCCCGCGGCGGTGGATCCGTCGGCGCGCAGCTCGGTGTAGGACGCGAGGGGGCGGCCCGCCTCGGGCCCGGCCAGCTGACGGCCGTTGATCTCGGCCAGCACGGCCTCCGGGTCCGGATCGCCGTGCTCGTCCGTGGGATAGTCCCACGTGAGGTCGAGCAGCGGGCGGTCGCGCTCGTCGTCGGAGCCGGCCAGCCTGGCGCGGATCCGCTGGCCCAGCTCGTAGAAGAACTGCAGTTCGCTCTGGCATTCCCCGGGCGGCGTGACCGCCTGGTGCCGCCACTGGAGCAGTCGCTGGGTCTGGGTGAACGAGCCTGCCTTCTCCACGTGGGTCGCCGCGGGCAAGAAGAACACCTCCGTCTCGATGTCCTCGGTGCGCAGCTCGCCGGACTCGATCTCCGGGCCGTCCTTCCACCATGTAGCCGACTCGATGAGGTTCAGGTCCCGCACGACGAGCCACTTCAGGTGCGACATGCCCAGCCGCTGCAGGCGTCCGTGGGCCGAGCCGACGGCGGGGTTCTGCCCGAGGATGAAGTAGCCCTCCACCTCGTCCTCGAGCATGCTCATGACCGTCTCGTAGGTGCCGTGCGCGCCGGTCAGCCGCGGAAGGTAGTCGTAGGCCCAGTTGTTCTCCGCGGTCGCGGCGTCTCCCCACCAGGCTTTGAGCAGGCTGATGGTGTAGGCGTCTGCCTCGGCCCAGTACCCCTTCTGCTGCTTCGACGCGATGGCCCCCAGGTACTCGCTGAGGGTGTCGTGACGGCCGGCGCTGGGAACCGGCAGGTACCCGGGCAGGAGGTTGAAGAGCGTCGGGATGTCCGTGGAGCCCTGGATGCTCGCGTGGCCGCGCAGGGCCATGATGCCGCCGCCGGGGCGGCCGACGTTCCCGAGCAGGAGCTGCAGGACCGCGGCGGCGCGGATGAACTGGGCACCCAGCGAGTGCTGGGTCCAGCCGACGGCGTAGGCGAAGCACGTGGTCCGCTCGCGTCCCGAGTTCTCGGTGATGGTGCGGGCCAGATACTCGAAGTCCGCCACGTCCAGGCCGCACATGTCCTGGACCACCTCCGGCGTGTAGCGGGCATAGTGCCGCTTGACGATCTGGAAGACGGTCCGCGGGTCCTGAAGCGTGTCGTCGCGCTGGACGCGGGCGTGCTCGAGCGAGGGCCCGCCGCTGCCGAACGTGTGGCCGGCGCCGCGCGCCGAGGCGTCCGAGCCGTGCTCCGGACGGGCGCCGGGCTCGGCGATCGTGCCGCCCTCTTCCTCGGCATATCCCCAGGACGACTTGTCGTACGCCCCGGTCTCGGGATCGAAGCCGGAGAACAGGCCGCCGAGGTCCTCGGCGTCGCGGTAGTCCTCATGGACCAGCGTGGCCGCGTTGGTGTAGGCGCTCACGTACTCCTTGAACCAGAGGTCATGGGTGATGACGTAGTTGATGAGCGCGCCGAGCAGCACCACGTCGGAGCCGGCCCGGATCGGCAGGTGCCGGTCCGCGACCGCAGACGTGCGGGTGAAGCGGGGGTCAATGTGGATGACCTTCGCTCCGCGCGCCTTCGCCTCAGCCACCCACTGGTATCCCACAGGGTGGCACTCGGCCATGTTGGATCCCTGGATGATGATGCAGTCGGCGTTGGCCATGTCCTGCAGTGACTGCGTCGCGCCACCGCGTCCAAACGAGGCTCCCAAACTGGGAACCGTGGCGGAGTGTCAAATGCGGGCCTGGTTCTCGGTCTGCACCGCCCCGGCAGCCGTGAACAGCTTCTTGATCAGGTAGTTCTCTTCGTTGTCCAGCGTGGCCCCGCCCAGCGAGGCGATGCCCATGGTGCGGCGCAGCAGCCGGCCTTCGCCGTCCTGCTGCTGCCAGGTCCTGCGGCGGCTCTCGATGAACCGGTCCGCGATCATGTCGACGGCGGTGTCCAGGTCCAGGTGCTCCCACTCGCTGGAGCGGGGCGCGCGGTAGAGGACACTGGTCTGCCGGCCCGGGGAGTTGACCAGCTGCTCGCTGGCCGAGCCCTTGGGGCACAGGCGGCCGCGCGAGATGGGCGAATCCGGGTCGCCCTCGATCTGGACGACCTTCTCGTCCTTGACGTAGACCCGCTGCCCGCACCCGACGGCGCAGTAGGGGCAGACGCTCTGCACCACGCGGTCCGCGGTGGCGGTCCGGGGGGCGATCGCCTTGGTCCGGGGCGACGTGACCGACGGCCCGCGGCCGAGCAGATCGCCGGTGCGCATCTGCCGGACGACGGGCCATTCAAGGAAGCTCCGCGGTGCCATGGTTGCGAGCATAGCCCACAGGAGGGCGCCAGCGGCAGGACCTCCACTCCCCCGGGTGCGGCGTCGCGCCCCGCGCCGCCCCCGGGCCCGGCGGCTACATGTGGACGTGCAGGCGGCGCGCGGCCTCCGACAACGAGCCTGACAGCGACGGGTAGACGGCGTAGGTATTCGCGACGTCGTCCACGTGGAGCTTCTGCTCGACCGCCATCGCGAGGCCGAAGATGAGCTCCGAGGCGTTCGAGCCCATCACGACGGCGCCGATCACGGTCCCCGACCCCTTGCGGGAGATGATCTTGACGAACCCGTCGGTCGTGTTGCGCATCTTGGCGCGGGCGTTGCTCTTCAGGCGCAGGGTGACGATGTCGCCCGCGATCCGGCCGCTCGCGACGTCCGCCTCCGAGGCCCCCACCGAAGCGATCTCGGGCGAGGTGAAGATGTTCGAGGCGACGTGGTTGAGGTTCAGCGGCGTCACCTGGTCGCCGAGGATGTGGGCGACCGCGATCCGGCCCTGCATGGCCGCGACGGAGGCCAGGGCGAGGACCCCCGTGCAGTCGCCGGCCGCGTAGACGCCGGTCGCGGAGGTGCGGGAGACGCCGTCGACCTTGATGTGCCCGCTCCCGCTGACGGCGACGCCGGCCTGCTCGAGGCCGATCCCATCGGTGTTCGGGATGGAGCCGACGCAGAGGAGGCAGTGCGAGCCCGTCACCTTCGAGCCGTCGCCGAGGGTGACGACGACGCCGTCCTCCGTACGCTCGACGGCCTCGGCCCGCGACCGCGAGAGCACCCGCACCCCGCGCCGCGTGAAGACCGTCTCGAGCAGCTCGGCGGCGTCCGTGTCGGACCCGGGGAGGACCCGGTCGCGGGAGGAGATGAGCGTGACCTTGCAGCCGAGGCCGTTGTAGGCCGAGGCGAACTCGGCACCCGTCACACCCGAGCCGACCACGATCAGCTCCTCCGGGAGCTCCTCGAGGCTGTAGATCTGGGCCCAGTTGAGGATCCGCTCGCCGTCCGGCCGCGCGGTGGGGAGCTCGCGCGGGTGCGCGCCCACGGCGAGGATCACGGCGTCGGCCTCGATCCTCTCGGTGCCGTCTACCGTGACCACCTCGATCACGCTGCCGTCCACGAGGCGCCCCGACCCGAGCACGACCCTGACGCCCTGTGCCTCGAGGCCGGCACGGATGTCGTCGGACTGCTGGCGGGCGAGGCCGAGGAGCCGGTCGTTGACGATGCGCAGGTCCGCCCGGAGGTCCGAGCGCTTGAGCGAGTCCCCCGTGCCGGAGGCCAGGCGCAGCCCGAGCGCCGCCGAGGCCTCCTCGACGCGGGTCATGAGGTCGGACGTCGCGATGAGCGTCTTGGAGGGCACCACGTCGGTGAGCACCGCGGAGCCGCCGAGCCCGGCGCGCTCCACGATCGTGACCCGGGCACCGAGCGACGCCGCGACCGACGCCGCCTCGTAGCCGCCGGGTCCGCCGCCGAGGATAGCAATGTGGGGGGCCGCGAAGTCAGGGTTCATCGTCACGGACATCCATTGTGCCCTGCGCGGGGGCGTGGGGGCCATTGCCGTGCCGCGCATGCCCCGGTGCGGGCGCGGTTGGTAGGTTCTACCTGTGACCACAACGGCAACCGCCACCGGGCCCTTCGAGCTCGCCCGGGCCGCGGCAGACCATATTGCGCGCGCCACGGGCGTCCAGCAGCACGACCTCGCGCTCGTCCTCGGCTCCGGCTGGGGGGGCGCGGCGGACCTCATCGGGGAGACGACGGCGACCCTCCCTGCCTCCGAGGTCCCCGGATTCTCGGCCCCCGCCGTCGAGGGGCACGTGGGCACCATCCGCTCGGTGCTCACCGCGGACGGCAAGCGGGCCCTCGTGCTCGGCGCGCGGACGCACTACTACGAGGGCAAGGGCGTGCGCGCCGTGGTGCACGGCGTCCGCACCGCGGCCGCGGCAGGCTGCCGGGTCCTCACCCTCACGAACGGCTGCGGCGGCCTCAACCCCGAGTGGGCCCCCGGGACCCCCGTGCTCATCAGCGACCACATCAACCTCACGGCCACGTCCCCGCTCGAGGGGGCGACGTTCGTGGACCTGACCGACCTCTACTCGTCGCGGCTGCGGGCGGTGGCCCGGTCCGTGGATCCGAGTCTGGCCGAGGGCGTGTACGCCCAGTTCCCCGGCCCGCACTACGAGACGCCGGCCGAGGTGCAGTACGCGAAGCGGATCGGTGCGGACCTGATCGGCATGTCCACCGCGCTCGAGGCCATCGCCGCCCGGCACGCGGGCCTCGAAGTGTTCGGCATCTCCCTCGTGACCAACCTCGCCGCCGGCATCAGCCCGGAGCCCCTCAGCCACGAGGAGGTCCTCGAGGCCGGCCGGGCCGCCGGCCCGCGCATCTCGCGCCTCCTCGCCGACGTCCTCGCCGCGATCTGAAGGACCTTCCCATGAGCACCACACCTGCCGGCACCCCCGAGCTCGCCGAGCTGGTCTCCCGCGCCGAGGCCTGGGCCTCGGCGGACCCGGACCCGGCCACGGCGGCCGAGCTGCGCGAGGTCCTAGCCCACGCCGCCGACCCCGAGGGCTCCCCCGCCCGCGATGCCGCACGGCAGGAGCTCGCGGACGCGTTCGCCGGGAGCCTGCAGTTCGGCACGGCCGGCCTGCGTGCGGCGCTCGGCCCCGGGCCGAACCGGATGAACCGCGTCACGGTGCGCCGCGCCGCTGCGGGCGTGGCCGCGTTCCTCCACGGGAAGGTCGCCGGCCCCGCTGCGGGCGCGGCGGACGGGACCGGGCCGCGCGCCGTCGTGGGCTACGACGCCCGCACCAACTCCGACGTGTTCGCCGAGGAGACGGCGGCGGTCTTCACCGCCGCGGGCATCGAGGCCTACCTCATGCCGTCCGCGCTGCCGACGCCGGTGCTCGCCTACGCGCTGCAGGCGCTCGGCGCCGACGCGGGAGTCATGGTGACCGCGAGCCACAACCCGCCCCAGGACAACGGCTACAAGGTCTACCTCGGCGGCCGCGCGGTGGACGAGGCCGGGCGCGGGGCACAGATCGTCGCCCCGGTCGACGCCGAGATCGCCGCACTCATCGACGCCGCGGGCCCGGTCGGCGCCATCCCGCTCGCCCAGTCCGGGTGGACCACGCTGCCGGCGGGCATCGCCGCGGACTACCGGGACGCCGTCGTGCGCCTTGCCGATCCCGGGCTCTTCCCGGCGCGGGAGCTGACGATCGTCCTGACGCCGCTGCACGGCGTGGGCGGCGAGACGGCCGCCGGGGTGCTGCGGGCGGCCGGATTCGAGGACGTCTCCCTCGTGCGCGAGCAGGCCGAACCGGACCCGGCCTTCCCCACCGTCGCCTTCCCCAATCCGGAGGAGGCCGGCGCGCTCGACCTTGCGCTCGAGGCCGCCCAGGCGGCGGGCGCGGACCTCGTGATCGCCAACGACCCCGATGCCGACCGCTGCGCCGTCGCCGCCTCCGATCCCGCCTCGGGCGAGTGGCGCATGCTCCGCGGGGACGAGGTCGGGGCGCTGCTCGGCTCGCACATGGTCCGCCGGCTCGGGCGCGGGCAGGGCCTCACGGACGACGCCGCCCCCGCGGCCGCCGCGGACGCCTCGCCGGCTGCCTCCCCCGCCGCCCCGCCCGCGGCCGAGGCCGAGCCGGGCGGACCCGTGTTCGCGAACTCGATCGTGTCCTCGCGCCTGCTCTCCCGCATCGCCGCCTCGGCCGGGATCGCGCACCGCGAGACCCTCACCGGCTTCAAGTGGATCTCCCGGGTCCCCGGGCTCGTGTACGGCTACGAGGAGGCCCTCGGCTACTGCGTGGCGCCCACGCTCGTGAAGGACAAGGACGGGATCTCCGCCGCGCTCCTGGTCGCGGAGATGGCCGCCGAGGCGAAAGCCCAGGGCCAGACGCTCTTCGACCGGCTCGACGCGCTGCACGTGCTCCACGGGGTCCACCTCACGGACCAGCTCAGCGTCCGGGTGGCGGACCTGGGCCTCCTCGAGGCGATGATGACCCGGCTGCGGCAGGACCCGCCGGCCTCCTTCGCGGACTCCCCCGTCGAGACCGCGGTGGACCTCTCCGAGGGATCGGAGCAGCTGCCGCCCACCGAGGGGCTGCTGTGGGCCACGCGGGACGCCACCCGGGTGATCATCCGGCCGAGCGGCACCGAGCCGAAGCTCAAGTGCTACGTCGAGGTGATCCGCCCGGTGGACAGCTCCGCCGAGCTCGCCGAGGCGCGCCAGGCCGCGAGGCAGGCGCTCGACGCCGCTCTCGACGACGTGCGCGAGGCCCTCGGGCTGTAGCGCCCGCGGTGTAGCGCCTGCACGCGTCCTTTCGGGCGCGGCGCGGGCATCAGGCCGCGATCTGGACCATGCCGTCCACCACGCGGGCCCGGAAGGCCGCGACCGGCGCGCCCGGCGCGTCCAGCCGCTCGCCGGTCGCGAGGTCGTAGACCTGCTTGTGCAGCGGGGACGCGATCGTGGGGCGGTCTCCCCGGGAGCCGACGATCCCGCGGGCCATGACGTACGCCCCGCTCGCCGGGTCGCGCTGCTCGATGGCGTAGACCTCGTCGGTGGGGAGGCGGAACACCGCAACCTGGCGGCCGGCGACGAGCGCCGCCTCGCCCCAGTTCGGTTCGAGGTCGCCGAGGGCGCAGACGCTGTGCCAGACGCCCTCGGAGAGCGCGGGGCCAGCGTGGTCCGGGAGGGCGTCCGTGCGGGGTGCTTCAGCTGTGATCGTCATGGCTCCACGCTACGGAGCGGGCCGTTTCGCCCGGGTTGAGCCCGCATGACGGCTGCGTAAAACCGGCCTCACCTCCCGCGAAACATGCCCGTGACAGCGAAGTCAACGGTCCGTTACATCCGGGCAACTGACCCGAAACCGCCCCTTCCTAGGGTTGAGGGAAACCACGCCGGAACGCCGGCATCCCCTACGGAAGGCACCGACCGTGAGCACCAGCCCGCTCGAGACTCCCCCTCCAGGCCCCGGCCCGCGCCGCGTCGTCGTGATCGGCGGCGGCCCCGCCGCCCACCGCTTCGCCGAGGCGATGGCCGCCCGTGGCCTCGACGCATCCGGCGGCTTCCACGTCACGCTGGTCAGCGAGGAGGACCACCTTCCCTACGACCGCGTGGCGCTCTCCAAGGCGCTCACCGGCGATCCGGGCAGCCTCGACCTCACCCTGGGGGCGCCGTCGCTGTGGGACACACCGGGGATGGCGCTCCGCACGGGCACGCGGGCCGTGGGCCTCGACACCGCGGCCCGCACCGTGCGCGTCGAGGGCCCGGATGGCGTGGAGGAGCTGCCCTACGACGAGCTCGTCCTGGCCACGGGCTCGAACGCCGCCCGCCTCCCGATCCCCGGCGCCGAGCACACGCACGTCTACCGCACGCTCGAGGACGTCTGGTACCTCCGCGCCGAGATCGGCCGCCTCCACGGGACGCTCGGCCGGCCCCCGCGGGTCGCGGTGATCGGCGGCGGCCTGCTCGGCATCGAGGCGGCAGCCGGGGCTCAGTCGCTCGGCGCCGAGTCCCTGATCATCGACGGCTCGCCGTGGCCCATGAACCGGCAGCTCGACGAGGGCGCCGGCCAGGCGCTCAGCCGGCTCATCGCCGCGAAGGGCTTCACGCTGCACGGCGGGGTCTTCCCGTCCGAGGTGCACGCGGACGACGCCGGCACCGTCACCGGCGTGCTCATGGCGGACGGGCGCGTGGTCCCCGCCGACCTCGTGGTCGTCGCGATCGGCGTCCGGCCCCGCGACGAGCTCATCCGGGCGGCCGTGGACGGCGTGGGCGGGGCCGGCGGGGCGGCGACGTTCGAGCTGGGGCCCAGGGGCGGCGTCGTGATCGACGAGACGTGTGCCACCGGCGCGCCGAACGTGTGGGCGATCGGCGAGGTCGCAAGCTTCGGCGGCATGTGCCTGGGGCTCGTGGCGCCCGCCAACACGATGGCGGAGATCGTCACGGACCGCCTCCACGGCGGCGGCGCAACGTTCCCCGGCTTCGACACGGCAACCAAGCTCAAGCTCTCCGGCGTGGACGTCGCGAGCTTCGGCGACGCGTTCGCATCGGAGCCGGGCGCGCTCGAGATCGTCTACGCCGACCCGGCCCGCGGCGTGTACCAGAAGATCGTCACGACCGACGACGCGCGCACGCTCCTCGGCGGCATCTTCGTCGGCGACGCCTCCCCCTACCTGAGCCTGCGCCCGCTCCTGGGCCGCGAGCTCCCCGCCGAGCCCGGCGCGTTCCTGTCCGCCTCCGGCGCCGGCGAGGGCACCGAGGCCGCCCTCGTCGAGCTTCCCGACGACGCGATCCTCTGCTCGTGCAACAACGTCGCCGCCGGGGCGCTGCGGGACGCGGTCAACGGGTGCGGCACGTGCGAGGGGCGGGAGCCGGTGCAGGACGTGGCCGGGCTCAAGGCGTGCACCCGCGCCGGGACGCAGTGCGGCTCGTGCGTGCCGATGGTCAAGAAGCTCCTCGAGGCCGAGCTCACCAAGTCCGGCGTCACGGTCAGCAAGGCGCTGTGCGAGCACATCCCGCTCTCGCGCCAAGAGCTCTTCGACGTGATCCGCGTCGCCCAGCTGACCTCGTTCGAGGACATCATGGCCCGGCACGGCACCGGCGCCGGCTGCGACATCTGCAAGCCGACCATCGCCTCGATCCTCGCCTCCCAGCACTCCGCCTACGTGCTCGACGCCGGCCGCGGCACCCTCCAGGACACCAACGACCGCGCCCTGGCCAACCTGCAGAAGGACGGCACCTACTCGGTGGTCCCGCGCATCCCGGGCGGCGAGATCACCCCCGAGAAGCTCGGCGTCATCGCCGCCGTCGCCCAGAAGTACGGCCTGTACACGAAGATCACCGGCGGCCAGCGGATCGACATGTTCGGCGCCCGGCTCGAGCAGCTCCCGGACATCTGGGCAGAGCTCATCGCCGCGGGCATGGAGTCCGGACAGGCCTACGGCAAGAGCCTGCGGACCGTGAAGAGCTGCGTCGGGTCGACCTGGTGCCGGTACGGCCAGCAGGACTCCGTGGGCATGGCGATCCAGCTCGAGCTGCGCTACCGCGGCCTGCGCAGCCCGCACAAGCTCAAGCTCGGGGTTTCCGGCTGCGCGCGCGAGTGCGCCGAGGCCCGCGGCAAGGACGTGGGCGTCATCGCGACCGCCGACGGCTGGAACCTCTACGTGGGCGGCAACGGCGGCGCTACCCCGGCCCACGCCCAGCTCCTGGCCAAGGACCTGGACGATCAGACGCTCATCCAGTACATCGACCGCTACTTCATGTACTACATCCGCACCGCCGACCGCCTCCAGCGCACCGCGCGCTGGCAGGAGGAGCTCGACGGCGGCCTCGAGCATGTGCGGCAGGTCGTCATCGAGGACTCGCTCGGGATCGCCGCCGAGCTCGAAGCGGCGATGGCCACCCACGTGGAGCACTACGAGGACGAGTGGGCCGCGACGCTGGCGGACCCGGAGCGCCTTCGCCGCTTCCGCTCCTTCGTCAACGCCCCCGACGCCGCGGACGACTCGATCGTGCACGTCCCCGAGCGGGACCAGGTCCGGCCCGCCACCGCCGCCGAGCGGGTCTCCCTCGGCGCGACCATCCCCGTCCGCACCCCCGCCGCGCCCACCGCCCAGGAGGCCTGACATGCAGCTCACCCTCTCCCTCGAGGGCCTTCCCGTCGTGGTCCTCGGCGAAGCCGACGAGTCCCGCCAGGCCCTCGCGCGCTACCGCGCCGCGGGAGCCCGCCTGACGTTCTTCGAATCGGCCGAGGCCTACATGGCGGCCGCCGCCGCGCCCGCGAGGCCCGCGCTCGTGGCCGTCGTGGGGCGCCCGGACGCGCACGACGCCGCGTGGTCGCCCGTGCTGGACCACTACCGCAGGCTCGGGGTCCCGCTCGTCGCCGAGCCCCCGGCGGGCCGCCGCGGCCACGTGGCCCTCGTGGGCGGTGGGCCCGGATCGCGCGGCCTGCTCACGGTCGAGGCCGTCGAGGCGCTCCGCGATGCGGACATCGTCCTCTTCGACCGGCTCTCGCCGTGGCGCGAGCTCCCCACGCTCACCACGGCCCGGCTCATCGACGTCGGCAAGCTGCCAGGGCACCACAAGGTGCCGCAGGAGGAGATCAACCGGCTGCTCGTGGACTACGCGACGTACGGCCTCACCGGGCGCCCCGCCAACGTGGTGCGGCTCAAGGGCGGGGACCCCTTCGTGTTCGGCCGCGGCGCCGAGGAGGCCGCCGCCTGCGCGGCCGCGGGCATCCCCGTGCGCGTCGTGTCCGGGATCTCGAGCTCCATCGCCGTCCCCGCCGCCGCGGGTATCCCCGTGACGCACCGCAACATGAGCCACTCCTTCACCGTCATCTCGGGGCACGCCCCGCTGAGCGACGCCGAGCACCTCCACCTCGCCGGCCTCGCGGCGGCCGGGGGGACCGTCGTCGTCCTCATGGGGATCGCCACGCTCCCCCACCTCGCCGCCGGGCTGCGCCGGGCGGGGCTGGGGCCGGCGACGCCGCTCGCCGTGGTCGAGCGCGGCCACCAGGCGGGCCAGCGCACCACAGTCGCCGACCTCGGCAGCGCCGAGGCCGCCACGTCCGGGTGCGGCAACCCCGCCGTGATCGTCATCGGCGATGTGGTGCGGGTGGCCGGGAGCGGCGCCGAGGCAGGCTCGGCGTACGCGGACGAGCTGCGCGGGCTGGTCGGCGACCTCGCGGAGCAGCAGGCCGGGAGCGCCGCGTGAGCGCCGCCGCGGTCCGGCCGGACTGCGCGCAGCCGGCGGCGGACGGGAGCACGCTCGGCGGCCTCCTGCGGGGCTTCCGCGTGGGCGTCACGTCGCACCGGCGCTCGCAGGACCTGATCGAGGCCCTCGAGCGGCGGGGCGCAGAGGTCCTGCATGCCCCCGTCCTCACGATCGCGCCGGTCGAGCAGGACCAGGGCCTCCTCGAGGACACCCGGCGCACCATCGCCGCGCGGCCGGACCTGGCCGTCATCACCACGGCCTACGGCATGCGGCGCTGGCTCGAGGTGGCCGACGCAGCGGGGCTCGGCGACGCGCTGCAGGAGTCCCTCGCCGGCGCCTCGCTCTACGTCCGCGGCCCCAAGGCCCGCGGCGCGGTCCGCGCGGCCGGCCTGGCCGACGTCGGCATCGCCCACGACGAGACCACCTCCACGCTCGTGGACCTCGTGCTCCGCGACGCCGGCGGACGGCTCGACGGGCGCCGCGTGGCCGTGCAGCTGCACGGCTACACCGACCGGGGCCAGCTCGACCGGCTCCGCGGGGCCGGTGCCGAACTCGTCACCGTCACCCCCTACCGCTGGGTGCGGCCCGAGGGCGACGACCGGGTCGAGGCTCTCATCGCCGCCGTATGCGAGGGCGCCCTCGACGTCGTGACCTTCACGAGCGCCCCGGCCGTGGACGCCCTGTTCAGCACGGCCCATGAGCTCGGCGTCCACCGCGAGCTCGTCGGCGCGCTGCGCCGCCGGGTGGCGACCGCCGCCGTCGGCCCCGTGACCGCCGCGCCCCTCGAGGCCGCAGGACTCAGCCCGTGGATCCCGGAGCGGTACCGCATGGGGGCGCTGGTCAAGCTCGTGACCGACAACCTCGAGCGGCGCGCGGTGCACAGCGTGGAGACCCCGGCGGGGACCGTGGCGCTGCGCGGCCGGGCCGTCACCGTGGCCGGGTCCGAACTGTTCCTCGCCCCGGCGGCGATGCTGCTCTTCAGGACACTGCTGGACGCCGGCGGCGCCGTGGTCCCCCGCGAGACCCTCGCCCGGCTCGTCTCCCCGTCCGCCTCCAACCATGCCCTGGACATGGCGGTCAACCGGCTGCGCGGGGCGCTGCCGGACCCGCAGCTCGTGCAGACGGTGGTGAAGCGCGGGTACCGGCTGCGGGTGGCCGCCGGCTGACGGCGGTGCGCCACCGGCCGTCCGTCCCCGCCGATGTGCCAGTATGGGAGCACCCAAGCGAAAGGACGCCGACGTGTCTTCCGAGCCCGCACTGACTCCCGCGGACCTTGCCGGCTACATCGACCACACCCTGCTCAAGCCGGAGGCCAGCGAGGCCGACATCCTCGCCCTGTGCAGCGAGGCCGTGCAGTACCGGTTCAAGTCGGTGTGCGTGAACCCGCTCTGGGTGAAGACGGCGACCCGGGCGCTGCGCGGATCGGGCGTGCTCACCTGCGCCGTGGCCGGCTTCCCGCTCGGCGCCACCCCGACCGACGTCAAGGTCTTCGAGGCCCGCGGCGCCACGCTGGACGGGGCGGACGAGGTCGACATGGTCATCAACATCGCCGCCGCGCGGGCCAACGACCGCGGCACCCTTGTCGACGACATCCAGGCCGTCGCCGAGGCGGTCCACGGCAGTTCCTCCATCCTCAAGGTCATCATCGAGACCTCGCTGCTGACGGATGAGCAGAAGGTCCTCGCGTGCGAGGCCGCCGTCGAGGCCGGGGCCGATTTCGTCAAGACCTCCACCGGCTTCAACGGCGGCGGCGCCACGGTCGAGGACATCGCCCTCATGCGCGCCACGGTGGGCCCCGAACTCGGCGTCAAGGCCTCCGGCGGGGTGCGGACCGCCGACGACGCCCGGGCTATGATTGCAGCAGGCGCCACCCGGATCGGAGCCAGCTCCGGGGTGGCCATCGTCACCGGCGGCACCAGCGGCGCCGGCGGCTACTAGACGCAGCGCACAGGAGAGACATGTCTGACGACGACCAGTACAACCGCCCGCTCGAGCCGAACCCGCTCGGCGGCAGCATCATCCTCTTCGTGATCTTCATGGTCCTCTTCCTCCTGGGCCTGTACCTCGTGCAGTTCCTCGACTTCACGAACGTGTGGCCGATGGCGGCCCTCATCTTCCTGTTCGCCGCGGCGTTCGGGATCCCGATGACGTTCATGGCCAAGAACAACACGGGCGACCAGCACCGCCGCTGACCCTCCCCCGTACCCCGGTTTCGGGTACGCATCTCGTCGCCCTTTCGGCGTTCCGGGTACGCATCTCGCCGCCCCTCCGCCGTTCCGGGTACACGCACGGCCCGCCTGCCGCTCTGAGGAGCACCGCAGGCGGGCCGCTGTCTGTACCCGAAACGAAAGGCCTGTGGATAACTCCGGAGGCATCGCCGTCGTCCGTGGCTCAATGGGACAGTGACGAACAGCACAGGCTCCGCCGACCGGCTCCCCACGGCCTCCTTCACCCTGCTCGATGGGCTTGAGGCAGGGCTCGGGACACGCGAGGTGCGCAGCGAGCGGATCATCATCCCGAGCCGCGGCATCCGCAGGCCGCTCGACGCCCGCGAGGATCTGCTGAGCCGGGCGGCCCCCTATACGAGGCTGCACGAGTCCACCTCGGTCAGCCATCTGACGGCCTCCCTGCTCCACGGCATGCCCCTCCCGGCGTGGGCGCAGGACACGTCCCAGATCGACCTGGCCCGTTCGGGAGGGTCCGAGGAGCGTCTCGGCCAACCGCGCCGCTTCGAAGTGCGCGGGCACCGGCTCCGGCTCGGCGCCGAGGACGTCATGATGCTCGGCGACACGAGAGTCACCACCCCGGAGCGCACATGGCTGGACCTCTGCGGGGTCCGGCAGCTGACCATGGACGACGTCATCGTCGCGGGAGAGCACCTGGTTTCCGAGCACGGGCGCGGCTTCCATCCCCGCACCGCCGTGGTGACGCTCGCCCAGTTGCGCGCCTACGTCGGCGGCAAGCGCCGGGTCCCGGGCCTGGGGAGGGCCCGGATCGCCCTCGAGCTCCTGGCCGTCGGCGCTGATTCGCCCCAGGAGACACGGATCCGGCTCATGCTCGAGCGGGCGGGGCTGCCGCCCTTCAAGCCCAACTGCGTCGTCGTCGACCCGTGGGGCAAGGTCCTCTGGGTCGATCTGGGCAACGCTCGCTACCGGGTGGCCATCGAGTACGACGGCGAGCACCACCTCGAGCCCGAACAGCAGCTGTGGGACCGCAGCCGCAACCGGAGGACCGTTGCTGCCGGCTGGGCGCAGGTGATCCTCACCCGAGAGGACCTTGTCAGGGGCGAGGCGCACATCGTCAGCCGCGTCGTCGCCGCCCTGACGGCTCAGGGCTGGCGCTGACGGCGGCTTGTGGCGGCTCAGCCCTCGTACCCGGAACCGCAATTCCCCGACAAGATACGTACCCGGAACCGCGAAAGGGCGACGAGATGCGTACCCGAAACGGGGGTGGCGGGGTCGGGGCGAGCGGGAGCGGGGGGGGTGGGCAGGTCAGGTGGTGGCGGCCGGGGCGGGGGCGAAGATGGCCTCCACCACCTGGTCCGCCCACGCAAGGATCTCGGCGTCGACGAGGTCGCTGCCGCCGATCGGCGCACTCTTCGGCTTGGGGACGAGCACCGCGTTCAGCGCCGGCTTGTACTGCGCCCCCTTGTACATGCGGGCCAGGCGCAGCTGCTTGGACTCAGGCAGGTCGGCGGGCGCGAAGCGCACCATGGTGCCCTGGAGCGCGACGTCGGTCAGGCCCGCCGCGCGCGCCCGGACCCGGAACCGCGCCACAGCGGCGAGGTTCTGCACCGGGGCCGGCGGCTCGCCGTACCGGTCGGCGAGCTCCTCCATGACCTCGTTGATGCCGGCGTCGTCGGTCGCGGCGGCGAGCTTGCGGTAGGCCTCGAGCCGCAGGCGCTCCCCCGGCACGTAGTCGTGGGGCAGGTGCGCGTTGACCGGGAGCTCGATCTTCATCTCCGTCGCCTTCTCCTCGCCCTCGCCGCGGAAGTCCGCCACGGCCTCGCCGACGAGCCGGATGTAGAGGTCGAACCCGACGCCCTGGATGTGCCCTGACTGCTCGCCGCCGAGGAGGTTGCCGGCGCCGCGGATCTCGAGGTCCTTCATGGCCAGCTGCATGCCGGCGCCCAACTCGTTGTGCGCCGCGACGGCCTTGAGCCGCTCGAGCGCGACCTCCCCGAGGGGCTTCTCGGCCGGGTACAGGAAGTACGCGTAGGCGCGCTCGCGGCCGCGGCCCACGCGGCCGCGCAGCTGGTGCAGCTGGGAGAGGCCGTAGGAGTCCGCGCGGTCGATGATGAGCGTGTTCGCGTTGGAGATGTCCAGGCCGGTCTCGATGATCGTGGTGCACACGAGCACGTCGAAGCGCTTCTCCCAGAAGTCCACGATGATCTTCTCGAGCCGGGACTCGGACATCTGCCCGTGGGCGACCTCGACGCGCGCCTCGGGAACGAGCTCGCGGATCGCGGCGGCGGTCTTGTCGATCGAGGAGACCCGGTTGTGCACGAAGAACACCTGGCCCTCGCGCATGAGCTCGCGGCGGATCGCGGCCGAGACCTGCTTGTCGGTGTACGGCCCCACGTAGGTCAGGACGGGGTGGCGCTCCTCGGGCGGCGTGGCCAAGGTGGAGGTCTCGCGGATGCCGGTGAGGGACATTTCGAGCGTGCGCGGGATCGGCGTCGCGGACATCGCGAGGACGTCCACGTTGGTGCGCATCTTCTTCAGCTCCTCCTTGTGCTCGACGCCGAACCGCTGCTCCTCGTCGATGATCACCAGGCCGAGGTCCTTGAACTGGACCTCCTTGGACAGGAGCCGGTGGGTGCCGATCACCACGTCGACGGAGCCGCTCTTGAGCCCCTCGAGCGTCTCCTTGGACTCAGCACCGGCCTGGAAGCGCGAGAGCGCGCGCACCCGGACGGGGAAGCCGGAGAACCGCTCCGAGAACGTCTCGTAGTGCTGCTGCGCGAGCAGGGTGGTCGGCACGAGCACCGCCACCTGCTTGCCGTCCTGGACGGCCTTGAACGCCGCCCGGACCGCGATCTCGGTCTTGCCGTAGCCCACGTCGCCGGAGACGAGCCGGTCCATCGGGACCTCCCGCTCCATGTCCGCCTTGACCTCGTTGATCGTGGTGAGCTGGTCCGGGGTCTCGACGTAGGGGAAGGCCTCCTCGAGCTCGCGCTGCCACGGCGTGTCCGGCCCGAAGGCGTGGCCCTTCGAGGCCATCCGCGCTGAGTAGAGCCGGATGAGCTCCCCGGCGATCTCCTTGACGGCCTTCTTCGCCCTGGACTTGGTCGAGGCCCAGTCGGCGCCGCCCATCTTGGACAGCGACGGCGTGTCCCCGCCCACGTACCGGGTCACCTGGTCGAGCTGGTCGGTGGGGACGAAGAGCCGGTCGCCCGGCGCGCCGCGCTTGGCCGGCGCGTACTCGAGGACCATGTACTCGCGCGTCGGCGCGGCACCGGCCGCGCCCTGCCCGGCGCCGGTGATCTTGCGCTGCACGAGCTCGACGAACTTCCCGATCCCGTGCTGCTCGTGGACCACGAAGTCGCCCGCGGTGAGCGAGAGGGGGTCGACGACGTTGCGCCGCCGAGAGGGCATCTTGCGCATGTCGCGGGTCCCCGCGGCGCTCGCCCGTCCGAGGAGGTCGGCCTCGGTGAGCAGCCCGAGCTTGAGCCCGTCGAGCACGAACCCCTTGCCGGCCGGGGCCTTCGTGATCTCGATGATGCCGGGCTCCGGGGCCCGGTCGAGCCCGTCGATGCGGCTGCACGGGATGTTCGCGTCGTGGAACAGCTCCGCGAGGCGCTGGGCGGGCCCGGGGCCGTCCGTGGCGACGACGATCCGCCACTCGTCCCGCACGCGGCCCCCGATGAACTCCATCATCTCTGCCACGTCGCCCTGGTAGCCGCGGGGCTCGCGGGCGGCGATCGTGACCACGTCGATGTCCAGGACGGTCTCCTCGTCCACGCCGAGCGAGGTGAGCGACCACCACGTGACCCCGCGCTCCTGTGCCTCCGAGCGCACCTCGCCGAGCGTGGCGAAGCTCGCGTCCTCGAGCCGGCCGGCGTGCTCGCCCGAGTCCTCCCCCGCCTCGGCGAGGGCGACGTCGAGCGGTGCGGCGCCGCCGTCGGACGCGGTGGCCCACGCGGCGGCGAGGAACTCCTCGTTGGTCGCGGCGAGGTCGTGGGCGCGGGCGCGGACCTTCTCCGGCTCCATGACGAGCGCGGCCGACCCGGCCGGGAGCTCGCCGATGAACGGGACCATCCGGTCCACGAGCAGCGGCGCGAGGGACTCCATGCCCTCGACCGCGATCCCGCCGGCGATCTTCTCGAGCATGTCCGCCGCCGCGGGCAGGCGCCCCTTGAGCTTCGCGGCGCGGCCCATGACGCCCGGCGTGATGAGCAGCTCGCGGCACGGCGGGGCGAACAGCGCGGTGGGGTGGTGGACGTTCGGCCCGGTCAGGGAGCGCTGGTCGGCGACGGCGAACCAGCGCATCTGCTCGACCTCGTCGCCGAAGAACTCGACGCGCACGGGGTGGTCCTCGGTGGGCGGGAAGACGTCGATGATGCCGCCGCGGACGGCGAACTCGCCGCGGTGGCTGACCATGTCGACGCGCGCGTACGCGGCGTCGGCGAGGGCCCGCACCACCTCGTCGAAGGGCGCGTCCTGCCCCACCGTGAGGGAGACCGGCTCGAGGTCGCCGAGGCCGGCGACGAGCGGCTGCAGCACCGCCCGCACCGGCGCGACCACGACCTTCAGCTCCCCGCCCGCCGGCCCGCCGCCGTCGGCCGGGGGGGCCGCGGGGTGCGCGAGCCGGCGCAGCACCGCGAGGCGCCGCCCCACGGTGTCGGAGCGCGGCGAGAGCCGCTCGTGCGGGAGGGTCTCCCAGCTCGGGAACAGCGCGAGGGACTCGGCCGGGACGTAGGCACCCAGTGCCGAGACGAGGTCCTCCGCCTCCCGCTCGGTGGCGGTGACGGCGAGCACGACGGCGCCCGGTTCCGGCAGTGCCTCGACCACCTCGGCGACGACCACCGGCCGGAGCCCGGTGGGCGCGACGACCTGCAGGTCCTGGCTGCGGCGGGCCGCGGGCTTGGAGGCATACTCGCGGAGCCGGGCGACGCTCGCGTCCTCACCGACGGCGCGGCGCAGCCCCTCGAGGATCGGGGCGCCCTCGCGGCTCGCCGGGCGCAGCACGTCAACAGACACTTCTGGCTCCTCACTCGCGCGCTCCGTCAGCGGGCCGCGCGCCACGACAGCACAACAGCCCCGACACTCTGCGAGGCCGGGGCTGTCCCAGCTTAGCCAATGCGTCCGGCGCGGGCGGCCCGTGTTCGCCCCTAGCATGGGAGGGATGGTCCAGCGCATCCCCCGCACCCCCGCCCTCCGGCCCGGGGTGCGGCGCGCCCTGGCAGCGGTCGCGGTGCTGTACCTCGCCGGGGTGGCCCTCGTGGTCCTGTGGCCCTCGCCCGTGGACCGGCCGGAGGCGGGCACCATCCGGGCCGTCTTCCTGTGGCTGCACGCGCACGGGCTCCCCCGCTGGCTCGGGTACGCCCAGCTCGAGTGGACCTCCAACGTCGTGTTCTTCGTCCCGTTCGGCCTCTTCGCCGTACTCCTGGGCGCCCGGCCGTGGGCCGCGCTGCTGGCCGGGGTCGCTGCCTCGGCGGCGGCCGAGACCGCGCAGGCCCTGTTCCTGCCCGAGCGGACAGCGTCCCTGATGGACATCCTCGCCAACAGCCTCGGCACGCTCGTGGGCGCCGTGGCCGCGGCGCTCGTGCTGCGCCGGGGGCTCGCCCCCGTGCCGCAGCCCGCGTCGGATCGCGGCCCCACGGCATCCTAGGATGGTCTTCGGCGCGCGCCCCCGCGCGCCTGTGCCGGGACCGCATTCGTTCCGCCCAACCCCAGCCTCCTACGGAAGGACCCCTGTGGCACTGTCAGCCAGCCAGACCCTCAACTTCCCCGTCGACCGCGTCGCGGCGGTGTTCGCGGACGAGGCGTTCCAGCGCCATGTGAGCGAGCTCGTCGGCGGCCGCCTCGAGTCGTTCTCGGTCGACGGCGACGTGGCCGGCGCCTTCACCGCCACCGTCGTGCGCAAGCTGCCCACGCAGCGCCTCCCCGAGATCGCCCGCAAGGTGGTCGGCGAGTACATCAACGTCACCCAGACCGAGAACTGGGGCGCGCCCGAGGCCGACGGCTCCCGCCAGGCCGACATCAAGGTCAAGGTGGCCGGCGCCCCCGTGGACGTCGCTGCCGTGCAGCGCCTCGCGGCCGACGGCGGCGCGACCCGCATCGAGCTCAACGGCACCGTGAGCTCCTCGGTCCCGCTCCTCGGCGGCAAGATCGCCTCCGCGGCCGAGCCGATGGTCGGCAAGGCCCTCAACCTCCAGGCCACGCAGGCCGAGGCCTGGCTCGCCGGCGAGATCAACTGATGCAGCTGCCCGTCGCGCTCTCCTGGGTGCTCATCGTGGCCGGCGTGTGGAACCTCGTGGTGTGGCCGCAGTTCCTCCGCCGGATCATGAAGGATCCGCGGGCCAAGGACGAGCAGGGCCGTGCCACCCGGTTCATGAACGTCCACCTGCTGCTCGTGTCCATCTCGGTGACGCTCGGCGTGGCCGTTGCCGTGATCGGGATCAGGACGCTGTTCTCCTGAATCCCCCGTGAGGGTCCCGGGGCGGGGGACGCCCGGGGCCTCACTGCAGGAGCGCACGACGGCGCCCCGGTCACCCGCCGCTGGCGGGGGGCCGGGGCGCCGTTCTGCTTCCGGCAGCCCGGCGCCGGTAGAATGGCCGAAGGTGTGCCGGGAAGTCTGGTCGGCGTGACGTCCGTCCTCCCCGCGAGGAGACCCCCGACCGATGGGATGAATCCATGCCTCAGCCCGCCCCACGCCGTCGTCCGCTGGCCCCGACCCTGGGCCGCGGGAGCTACCCCGAGTACCGCCGCATCGCCGAGATCCTGCGCAAGGAGACGGTGGGCGGCGCCCTCCTGCTGCTCGCGACCGTGGCGGCGCTCGTGTGGGCCAACTCGCCCGCCGGGCCGGCGTACGCCGCGCTGCGCGACGCGCGGTTCGGGTACGCGCCGTGGCACCTCGAGCTCAGCGTGGGCTCGTGGGCGGCCGACGGACTGCTCGCCCTGTTCTTCTTCGTCGCCGGGCTCGAGCTCAAGCGTGAGTTCGTGGCCGGGGACCTGCGCCGGCCCGCCGCGGCGCTCGTGCCCGTGGTCGCCGCGTTCGGCGGGGTCGCGGTGCCGGCGCTGGTCTACGTGGGCGTCAACCTCGCCGGCGGCTCCGACGGGCTGAGGGGGTGGGCGATCCCGACGGCGACCGACATCGCGTTCGCCCTCGCCGTCCTGGCAGTGATCAGCACCCACCTGCCGGCGGCCCTGCGCACGTTCCTGCTGACCCTAGCCGTGGTGGACGACCTCCTCGCGATCGCGATCATCGCCTTCTTCTACTCCTCCGATCTGGCCCCCGCGTACCTGCTGCTCGCCCTCGTGCCGCTCGCGGCGTTCGGGGTCCTCGTCCAGCTCCGTATCCGCGCCTGGTACCTGCTCGTCCCGCTCGCGCTCGCGACCTGGGTCCTCGTGCATGCCTCGGGCATCCACGCGACCGTGGCCGGGGTGCTGCTCGCCTTCACCGTGCCGGTGCTGCGCAGCCAGAAGAACGGGGGCCCCGAGGCCGGCCCGGGCCTCGCGGAGACCTTCGAGCACCGGCTGCGGCCGCTGTCGGCCGGGATCGCGGTGCCCGTCTTCGCGTTCTTCTCCGCGGGCGTCGCCATCGGCGGATGGGACGGCCTCGCCTCGGCGCTGCGGGACCCGGTGGCGCTCGGCATCGCCGCGGCCCTCGTGGCCGGGAAGGCCGCCGGCGTGTTCACCGCCACCTGGCTCGTGGCCAAGAGCCGGCATGCCGACCTCGATGCCGACCTGGAGTGGATCGACCTCGCGGGCCTGGCGCTGCTGACCGGGGTCGGCTTCACCGTCTCGCTGCTCATCGCCGAGCTCTCCTTCGGCCCGGCCTCCGCCCACGGCGAGCACGCCAAGGCCGCGATCCTCGCAGGTTCCGTGACAGCGGCGCTGCTCGCCGCCGTCGTGCTCCGCGCCCGCAACCGCCACTACCGCCGCGTCGCGCGCGAGGAGGCTGTCGACGCGGACGGCGACGGCGTCCCGGACGCCTTCGAGCGGGGCAGCGCCGGCTGACCCGCCGCGGTACGCAGACGGCGCGCGCCCTGTACTCGGTACTACTTGCCCCCGGCCCGGGGCATACGCGCGGCCCGGACGCGCGCCGGGCGGCACCACCTGATTACGGGCCGCCCGATCCTCGATTCGGTTTTCCTCGCTTGTCCGCCTGATCCCCGCCTGACGACCGTGGTGCCAACTGCACACACGGAACGCGTCACGCGTGGGGACGGAGGCCTGCATGGATCGGATCGACGCCACGGCGATGGTCGAGGATGGCGCGCACATCGGCGCCGAGACCACCCTCTGGCAATACGCGCACGTCCGTGCCGGGGCGCGCATCGGCAGCGAGTGCACCGTGGGCCGCGGCGTCTACGTGGGCCCGGGCGCGGTGGTCGGCGACCGCTGCAAGCTGCAGAACTACGCGCTCGTCTACGAGCCGGCGGTGCTCGAGGACGGCGCCTTTGTGGGGCCCGCCGCGGTCCTTACCAATGACCTGAACCCGCGGGCGGTCAACCCGGACGGCACCGCCAAGTCGGCCGCCGACTGGGACGCCGTGGGCGTATCCGTCGGCCGGGGCGCCGCGATCGGCGCGCGGGCGGTGTGCGTCGCCCCGGTGCGGATCGGGGCCTGGGCCACCGTGGCGGCCGGCGCCGTGGTGGTCCGGGACGTGCCGGACTACGCGCTCGTGGCCGGTGTGCCCGCCCGCCAGATCGGCTGGGTCGGCGAGGCGGGGCACCGCCTCAAGGAAGACCCGGCCGAGGACGGAACCACGTGGGTGTGCCCCATGACCGGGGCCAGGTACACCGAGGACGCCGGGCGGCTGCGGAGGGCCGAGGCGTGAGCGCGGGAGGCCGGGTGCTGCTCGGCGGCACCGCCGTGACGCTCCTCGACTCCGCCGAGGCCGTTGAGGCGGTCCTCGGCGGGTGCCGCGCACGCACGGCACCGCTCGGCGTGGTCTCCGCGAATCTGGACCACGTGTTCCACTTCGGCGCGGGCGGCCGCTGGCAGCACGCGCTCGAGGCCGCCGACGGCGTCGAGTGGCTCACGCTGCTCGACGGGGCGCCGCTCGCGGCCGAGGCCGAGAGGATGACCGGCAGGGCCTGGCCGCGGCTCGCGGGCAGCGACCTCATCGGACCGCTCCTCGACCGCGCCGAGGCGGACCGCCTGCGGGTCGGGTTCCTCGGCGGCAGCCCTGAGGCGCAGGGGCTGCTCGCGGCCCGGCTGGCCGAGCGGCGGCCCGGCCTCGAGGTGGCCGGATTCTGGAGTCCCAGCCGGGCCGAGCTCGCGGACCCGGACTCGGCGCGGTCCACCGCCCTCGCGGTCGCGGCCGCGCGCACCGACGTCCTCGTGGTGGGCCTGGGCAAGCCGCGGCAGGAGCTGTGGATCGCCGAGCACGGCGCCCACGCCGGAGCGCGGGTGCTGCTCGCGTTCGGCGCAGTGGTGGACTTCCTGGCCGAGCGCGTCCAGCGGGCCCCCTCCTGGGTGGCCGAGCACCGCTTGGAGTGGGCGTGGAGGCTCGCCCTCGAGCCGGCCCGCCTCTCCGAGCGGTACCTGGTGCAGGGGCCCGAGGCCTACCTGCGCCTGCGCCGCCACAGCGCCGCGGGCGGCATCGCGCTGTCCGCCGCGGCTCGGCGGGAGGCGGCGCGGGCCTCGGCGCGCGCCGCCCACCCGGCCGGCCGGGGCCGTCCGCAGGCCGGCCCCGGCGCGTTCCCCGGCGCCGAGGGCGCCTTCGTGCGCGGGGGCGAGGCGGCCGAGGTCGCCGTCGTCGTCGTGACGTACAACAACGCCGACACCGTGGACGCGCTCGTCGCCTCGCTGCGGCGCGAGGCCAGGGAGGTGCGGCTGCGGGTCGTGGTGGCGGACAACTCCCCCGACCGGGCCACGCTGGACGCCCTGGCCCGGCACCCCGACGTCCTCGCCTTCCCCACGGGCGGGAACCTCGGGTACGCGGGCGGCGTCAACGCCGCCGTGGCCGCCGCCGGGGACGCCGAGGCGTACTTCGTCCTCAACCCGGACACCGAGGTCTCCCCCGGGGCCGTCGCCGCGCTCCTGGCGAGGCTGCGCGCGAGCGGGGCGGGCGCCGTCGTGCCCCTCCTCGTGGACGACGACGGCACGCCGCACACCTCGCTGCGGCGCGAGCCCAGCGCGGCGCGGATCTGGGGCGACGCCCTCTTCGGCGCACACTTCGCCGGGCGCCCGCAGTGGTGTGCCGAGACCGACTACGACCCGGAGAGCTACGCCCACGCCCACACCGTCGACTGGGCCACCGGCGCCGCGATGCTCGTCTCGGCCGACGCCGCGGCGCAGACCGGGCCCTGGGACGAGCGCTACTTCATGTACTCGGAGGAGACGGACTACTGCCACGCCCTCCGCGAGCGCGGGTTCGAGGTCTGGTTCGAGCCGGCCGCCAGGGTGCGGCACTCGGGAGCGGGCTCGGGGACCTCCGGCCCGCTCGCGGCCCTCATGGCGGTGAACCGGATCCGGTACATGCGCAAGCACCACCCCGGAGCTCCCGCGGCGCTCGCCTCCGCCGCCGTCGCGGCGAGGGAGGCACTGCGCTCGTACGACGGCGGCCACCGCCGCACGCTCTCAGCGCTCCTCCGCCCGGGGGGCTGGGGCGCGCTCGTGCCGCTGGCCGGGCCCACCGTCGTGCCCGGCCAGCCCTTCGGGTCCGGCGGAGCCGGCGAGCACCCGATCGGGAGCGTCGTCATCCCCGCGCACAACGAGGAGGCGGTGATCGGCCGGACCCTCGAGGGGCTGCGGCCGGCCCTCGAGAGCGGCCGCGTCGAGGTCATCGTGGCGTGCAACGCATGCACCGATGGGACCGCCGAGGTCGCGGGGGCGTTCGAGGGGGTGCGCGTGATCGAGCTGCCGGAGCCCAGCAAGGGCCGGGCCCTCAACGCCGCCGACGCCGTGGCTACCCGGTGGCCCCGGGTCTACCTGGACGCCGACATCGAGCTCCCGCCCGCGGCGCTGGCCGCCCTGCTGGCGGAGCTGGGCCGCGGCCGGTACTTCGCCGGGCGGCCCGGCTTCCGCTACGACCCCACGGGGTGCGACCCGTTCGTCGCGGCCTACTACCGCGCCCGCGTCCGCGTCCCGTCGAACCGGGCGGCGCTGTGGGGCGCCGGCTGCTACGCGCTGACCGAGGCCGGCCACCGCCGCCTCGGACGCTTCCCCGAGGACGCGGCGGACGACTACTACGTCGACGCCCTGTTCTCTGGTGACCAGAAGGTCATCCTCGACTGCGAGCCCGTCACTGTACGCCCCCCACAGACGGCGGGCTCGCTCATCTCCACCCTGCACCGCGTCTACCGTGCCCCCGCCCTCGCCGGCGGCGGCACGCCGGGACGCACCGTCCGCGGCCTCCTCGCCTCCGTGCGGGGGCCGCTCTCCGCGGCCGACGCCGCCGTCTACGCGACGTTCGCTCTCGTGGGCCGCAGGATCGGCCCCGGCTCGGGCTCCCCTTCCTGGGAGCGCGACGAGAGCAGCCGGCGATGAGGCGGCGAGTGGTCCTCTGGACGCTTGGGGTGTACTGCGTCCTGCTTGCCGCGTTGGTGTTCAGCCCTGTGGGACCCAGCCTGCGCGGAGCGCCGCTCCCCTTCGGGGTGAGGGCGGGCGAGGTCGAGGCCGCAGCGAACGTGCTGGTGTTCGTCCCGCTCGGATTCTTGATCGCCGCGCTCCTGCGCAACGGGCGCCGGTGGCTCGCCGTCGTCCTCTGCTGCCTGGCCTCGACCTCGATCGAAGTGGTCCAAGCAGTGTTCATCTCAACCCGTCTCGGAACGCCGCGGGACGTCCTCACCAACGCGGTGGGGGCGTTCGCGGGCTACCTGCTCTTCACTGGCGCGCGGTGGATCCGAGTCCACTTGCCTCAACCCGCCGATCGCCGCGGCGCGTCGGTCTCAGAACGCTCGTCCCTCTAGCAGCAGCGCACCATGTCCCACCGAGGAGTCCACGTGGCACCGTCAGCAGGCTTCAGATTGCTCCACCGTCTCCACCGCGTCCCGCTCCGCCGGAGCACAGCAACGTTGGTCTCCGGACTCCTCGTCGCGGGCACCCTGGCAGCCATCCCGCTCGTATCGGGGGCCCCGCCGGCCGAGGCGGCCACCAACCCCTGCACGGCACCTGTGGCGAGCGCCGTCGCCTGCGAGAACACCCAGACGGGCACACCGCAGAGCGACTGGATGATCTCCGGCGCGGGTGACTCCACGATCCAGGGCTATGCCACGCAGATGAGCGTCAATGTCGGAGAGACGGTGACGTTCAAGGTCAGCACACCGGCATCGTCGTACCACTTCGACATACTGCGCCTCGGTTACTACCAGGGCAACGGGGCACGGAAGGTCGCAGCCAATCTGCTGCCGAGCGCCACTCTCCCTCAATCGCAGCCCGCATGCCAGACGTTCTCCGACACCGGCCTCGTCGACTGTGGGAACTGGGCCCCCTCCGCTTCGTGGGCTGTGCCGACCTCAGCTGTCTCAGGCGTCTACATTGCCCATCTAGTTCGGAATGACACCGGAGGCGGAAGCTGGATCACTTTTGTCGTGAGAAATGACTCCTCGAAGGCGTCCATCGCCTTCCAGACATCCGATGAGACATGGCAGGCATACAACACCTACGGTGGGAACAGCCTCTACCAATGCACGGTTGCGTGCCCCCCGGGCAGCCCGGCGGCTTATAAAGGCGCCTTCAAAGTCTCGTACAATCGTCCTTTCCATACGGCGCTCGACGATCAAGGGCGTAGCTGGCTGACGTATGCAGAATTGCCTATGATTCGGTTCCTAGAAGCCAATGGATATGACATGACGTACATGTCCGGAATCGACACCGCCTCTCGCGGGTCACTCCTACTCAATCACAAGGCCTTCGTCACCTCAGGCCATGACGAATACTGGTCCTACGACCAGCGGGCCAACGTGGAAGCAGCAAGGGACAAAGGAGTCAACATTGCCATGTTCACCGGCAATGAGATCTTCTGGCGCACTCGGTGGGAGGCCAGCCAAGCGGGTCCGTCGACCGCAGGTCGCACCCTCGTCAGCTATAAGGACACACACTTTGACGCCCCGACAGACCCTGTCACCTGGACTGGAACTTACGCCGATCCGCGCTACGGAACGGCAGGAGGTGGGGGAAATCCACAGAACTCGCTCAGCGGGCAGTTCTTCAACGTGAATTCTGGCACCACAGACATCGTAGTGCCAGCTCAATACTCCAAGCTCCGTTTGTGGAGGAACACACCCGTCGCTAATCTCACTGGGACCCAGTCCGTAACTCTTGGCTCCGGGCTCGGCACCTTGGGCTATGAGTGGGACTTGGACGCTGACAATGGTTTCCGGCCGGCCGGCCTGTTCGACCTCTCGTCTACGACCAGCACTAGCGCCGAAGTATTCACTGATTATGGGAGCCAAACTCAGACGGGCCAAACAGCGACCCATCACTTGGTCGAGTATCGGGCACCAAGCGGCGCATTGGTCTTCGGTGCGGGTACCGTGCAATGGTCGTGGGGACTCGATAGCTCCACCACCGGCAAGACCACGGACAAGACGATGCAACAGGCGACGGTCAATCTGTTCGCCGATATGGGGGTACAGCCAACGACTTTGAATTCGACGCTCGTGGCCGCAACCGCATCAACGGATTCAACGCCGCCGACGTCGACGATCACGTCCCCAAGTACTGGTACGTCCTTTGCCGACGGAAGTGTCGTCACCGTGAAGGGAACCGCCGCCGATTCCGGGGGCGGCACGGTGGCCGGAGTCGAGGTCTCGGTCGACGGGGGCACCACCTGGCACCCAGCAGTCGGTACCAACAACTGGACCTATACGTGGACGGCCCATGGAAATCCGTCGGCCACCCTCAAGAGCCGGGCTGTCGACGACACCGGAAATCTGGAAAGTCCTGGCGCGGGCGTCTCTCTGCCAATCAGCTGTCCGTGCTCACTGGTCGGCATGAACCTGAAGCCCAAGGTTGCCGATGCCGGTGACCCCAACGGGCTCGAGGTAGGAGCCCAGTTCTACTCAGACGTCGACGGCACAGTCACCGGTGTCCGCTTCTACAAGGCCACCACCAACACCGGCACCCACATTGGCAATATCTGGTCAACGACGGGGACGAATCTCGCCAGCGCAACATTCACGAACGAGAGCGGATCTGGCTGGCAGACAGTGACGTTCTCGAAGCCGCTCTCAATTACTGCCGGAACCCGATACATCGTCTCTTACTACGCGCCAAAGGGGCACTACGCAGAGGACACCGGCTACTTCTACCCGAATCCCTCTCCGCCTCCTGCGGGAAGTGACTCTGTGGACGCGCCACCTCTCCACTTCACGCGAAGCGTCCCCAATAGCCGCAACGGGTACTACATGTACGGCAGTTCATCGTCGTTCCCGACAAACGTGTACGACTCCGAGTACTACTGGGTTGATGCGGTCTTCACCCCTTCGGCGAATCCGGCACCAGCGGTGACGACCACCACTCCCGTCTCCGGCGCATCTGGAGTGGCCGTCACCGCGGCACCCAGCGCCGCATTCAACCAGGCGATCGTGACTTCATCCGTCGCATTCTCGCTCAAGGATTCCGCCAACGCCCAGATTGCCGGAGCGACCACCTTCAACAGCGCGGGTACCGTTGCCACGTTCACGCCCGCAAGCGCGCTCGCATACGCCACCACATACACAGCGACAGTCAGCGGCGCTACCAACTCTGCAGGGCTGTCCCAAGCAGCCCCGTACTCTTGGACATTCACTACAGCAGCGGCTCCCCCTCCTGTCGCGGTCAGCTCGACATCGCCTTCTTCCGGGGCAACCGGTGTGGCCGTCGGTGCCAACACAAGCGCGACCTTCAACCAAGCGATCACTCCGTCATCGCTGACGTTCACACTCAAGGACCCGTCGGGAGCCGCGGTGGCGGGAGCTGTCTCCTTTGACGCATCAAACACCATCGCAACCTTTGCACCCGCGACACCGCTCGCCTACAACGCCACCTACACGGCAACGGTGAGCGGCGCGTCAAATGCAACGGGGCAGGCTCTGGCAGCACCCTATGTGTGGAGTTTCTCCACCGCGAGCGCGCCGCCAGCGCCGAACGTGTCGTCGACCAATCCGCTGCCTGGGGCGACAGGCGTCGCTACAAACTCTGTAGTCACAGCCACCTTCAGCCAGGATGTGACGCCATCGTCAGTCCAGTTCGTGATCAAAGACGGGACCGGAGCGGCTGTAGCCGGATCAGTCTCCTACTCGAGCTCCACGACAACAGCCACCTTCACGCCAGCTGCTGCTCTGGGCACGAGCGTGCAATACACCGCGACGGTGTCCGGTGCGACAAATGCCACGGGCCAGATCATGTCTCCGTATAGCTGGAGCTTCACGACGATCCCCAACTACTCCTGCCCGTGCAGCGTCTTCGCGGGAGGCGCAACTCCGGCAGTCGCCAACTCGGGCGACATCAGCGGCGTCGAGGTGGGGATGAAGTTCCAGGCCTCGACGAGCGGTCAGATAACCGGTGTGCGGTTCTATAAGGGGAACCAGAACAACGGCACGCATATCGGAAACCTCTGGACGTCGAGCGGGGCCAAGCTGGCCACCGTCACTTTCGTGAATGAATCGGCGTCGGGCTGGCAGCAGGCCTACTTCGCTTCGCCAGTAGCGGTGAGCGCGAATACGACCTATGTAATCTCGTACTATGCGCCCACCGGCAACTACGCCTATACAAGCAACGGTTTCGCAACCGCGCAGGGTTCCGCTCCCATCACCGGGCTGGCCTCGGGAAGCGACGGCGGAAACGGAGTCTATACCTATGGATCGTCGTCTGCGTTCCCTGCTTCGACATATAACTCAACGAACTACTGGGTGGATGCCGTCTACAGCGCTGGACCCGCGTCGGCGCCCGCAATACTGAGCACCGCTCCGGCGCAGGGCGCAACGGGCGTGGATACGGGCACTTCGGTGTCCGCCACATTTGACCAGGCCGTGGATACATCGACCGCTACCTTCACCCTCACGCGGAGCGACGGCTCGCAGGTGAGCGGCTCTGTGGGCAACCTGTCAGCGACAGGGACCTACACCTTCACTCCTTCCTCGCCGCTCGCCGGGAATGCTACGTACACCGCGACGGTCACCGGCGTCAGGAGCGCGGGCGGCCAGATCCAGCCCACTCCCTACAGCTGGAGCTTCACGACCGGATCGTCCGGTTTCACCTGCCCCTGTAACCTCTTCGGGACGTCGTCCGTGCCCGCGACGCCGAATGTGAACGACGCCAATGCTGTGGAAGTTGGCATGCAGTTCACAGCCGATGTCTCCGGCTCCGTTACCGGAATCAGGTTCTACAAGGGCTCACAAAACACTGGAACCCATACCGGACACCTCTGGACGGCGGGAGGGACTCTCCTGGCCACCGTCACGTTCACCGGTGAGACCGCGAGTGGTTGGCAAACGGCAGCGCTCGCGACTCCGGTCGCGATAGCCGCGAACACCACCTATGTGGTTTCCTACTACGCCCCCAACGGCTTCTACTCTGCCAGCGGGAATTACTTCGCCTCATCGTCTGACGCCCCACCGCTCCACGGGCTCGCGAGCACGGGGAGCCACTTGAACGGCGTGTACAAGTACGGCACATCCGGATTCCCAGCTGCCAGCTACAACGCCACAAACTATTGGGTCGATCTCACCTTCACCACTCCGTAACCCGTTTCGAGTGCTGGCCACTGCGCCGTCCGCGTGGATTCGCGGACGGCGCAGCTGCGTCATGGCCGCAGTACGCCCAAGGATCCCGAAGAGAGACGTCTGCAGGTCCGGGCCTGCGCGGGGACGAGACGGCATATGCTGAGCGTCGTCGACCACAGCTCTGCATCGGAGCACTGCCGGCCGCGGTGGCCCTTCCACAGAGCGCAAACCTTCCGCGCCCCGGTCCAGCCTGGACCGGTCCGCGGGCCCGTTCGGATCCCACGGGACGGGTGCCACGGCATGTGCTACCGCTCATCAGCGCAGCCGAGGGCCGCGGGTCTTCGGCAGGGCCGCGGTAGCCAAGAGCCAAGTGGCATGTCGGCGTGACATGAGGAAGACATCCGGGTGAGGTGTGGAGCTGTCTAGGAACCGCTCCTCAACCCGGAGGTCTTCATGTCCCACGCTAATGCTTTGCTGGCCCGACGGGCCGTCTGCGGCTGCCCCGCTGCGTCGTGGAGGACGGCTGGCCGCTGCGTCGGGCAGCGCAGCGCTTCAGCGTCTCGGTCACCACGGCCAAGCGCTGGGCCGACCGGTACCGCGCCGGGGGCCGGGCCGGGATGGCCGACAGGTCCAGCCGGCCGCGCACCTGGCCGCACCGCACGAGCGCACGCCGTGAACGGCGGGCGGTGGCCTGCGGGTGGCCCGGCGCTGGGGGCCGGCCCGGATCGCCTACCACCTGAGCATGAACCCCGCGACCGTGCAGCGGATCCTAGCCCGGCACGGATGCCTGCCGCTGCGCTGGACGGACCCGGCCACCGGAGCCCCGGTCCGGGCGGCCCGACGGGACGTCGTGCGCTACGAGCGCGAAGCTCCCGGGGACCTGGCCCATGTCGACATCAAGAAGCTGGGCCGGATCCCCGACGGCGGCGGCCACCGGGTCCGCGGCAGGGCCGCAGGCGGGCGCAGCAGCAGCGCCCACCGCGAGCCGGGCCGGCCCCGGAAGGTCCACGGGCGTCCGAACCTGAGCTACGCCTACCTCCACCACGCCATGGACGACCACTCCCGCTACACCTACAGCGAGATCCTGCCCGATGAGACCAAGCAGACCGCGACCGCGTTCATCAGGCGCGCGGTCGAGCACTTCGCCGCGATCGGCGTCACCGTCGCCGGGTGCTCACCGACAACGGTTTCCGGCTACCGCTCACGCGACTTCGCCACAGCCCTGGACGAGTACGGCATCGCCCACAAACGCACCCGTCCCTACCGACCCCTGACCAACGGCAAGGTCGAACGGTTCAACCGCATCCTGCAGGAAGAATGGGTCTACGCCAGCCCCTACACCAGCGAGCAGGAACGCATCGCGGCGTTCCCCGCCTTCCTCCACGCCTACAATCACCACCGCGGCCACACCGCACTCAAAGGCGCCTCACCGGCAGACCGAGTACCCAACCTAGCGAGTCAGTACAGTTAGCGCGCGGCTGGCTACTCGAAGAATCGCCAGCGCGGCCCTTGAGAATCCAACAGTCAGGGTTGCGCGGTCACAGTCCGCATCGATTCGGGCCCAGACTGTAGATATGGACGGCACCGTCTCCGGCGAAAGTATCGCTGAAGTAGGAGCCGCTGGTGTTGATAGTCCGTGCTTCGTCGACGACCTCTACGCCTCTGCCCGCGGAACAAGGCAGCGAGAACACGACCGTCTGACGCACCTGACTGGTGGACTGGGCGAACAGGTAGAGGTTTCCATCGAGCACCTTGACGATCGCGTCAGCGCTTCCATGCACCTCAACCGCAGAGTCGACGAATGGAGCATTGAGCACCGGTGCGAGCTCGGTGATCTGGTTATCCGTGTCGCTCAGGACCTTCGATAATGCCGGATCGCACCCCTGGCGGACGACGCTTAGCGTGGGGCAGCTCCCGCCGAAACTGTGGTCGAAATAGATGATTCCTCGGGCCCCGTGGATGATGCTTGACCAGACCGCCGCACGGACGTCATCCGGGCGTACCACCGAGCCCTCCGGAAATGGATGACCAAGCTCCACTACCGCCCAAACGGGCTTGCTGTGCGCCGGCACGACGAGATCCCTAACGCGGTCGACGGCCCAGCCGTAGTTGCCGGGGCGCCGGCATTCCGACGGGTCCACCAGCGCACGGGCATAACCGACGAGCGCTCCACCCTGGTCGGCGGCGCATATTCCGGGATCCGTGAACCAATAGGCATCTGCGGACACCACGTCCGCCTGCGCAACAAACTCTCTTGCCTCGGGATTAGAATCCCAGAACAAGACACCCTTGCCGTAATTTGCGAACAATGGCGCGTCGTGGGGAGCGCGAGCCTTGATGTCGCGCAGAATGGTGAATCCGCATTTGGCTGATGCGGGAATGCAGATGTCCCCTTGACCTGGATAGTGACCGCTCCATGCTGAGCCTCCCGCGCCGCCCCACATGTCGATCTCGTCGCCCAACAGGAACCCAGCGGCCGCCGGGATGTCCGTGCTCGGGACCAGCGCCGATCCGACCGATTCTGCTAGAGCAGGGTTTGACCCATCAGGAAGCTCGACGTACGTATTGATCCCCGCCGCTCGGTCTTTTGAGAGATCCGCACTATCGACCAGTGATGCTGACCACAGAGCTATGGGAAAGAAGTCTGCACGCACCGGAAGCGAGCGTTTGAACCGCGAGTAGAAGTCTGGACCACCATCAATTTGCCGGACCGCCGCCTGAAGGGGTTTGAGGGAGCTGGGTCCAGTTTCAGACCCCGCATTGGGACCAGCGAATCCCAACGGAAGTACCAGCCCCGCGCAGATGGCCGGCAGCAAGACGAGCCTCCGGAAGGGCCGCGTCCTGGATGAATGCCGCCCCGCGGAGGAGCTAGCCACCGTGTCCAACGCGAGCCGGGGCAGCACGGAGGCCGTCCGCGCCGCCATCGGCGGCGGCCACCAGAGGAGGGGCTACTGCCGGCAGTTCGAGATCGACCGTCTCTACCGGGGGCAGGGAAGGCTTCCGCGGCGATCGATGAACGCGCCGTCCCCTTGGTCGCCGTTCGAAAGACCGCGCAACAGAAACAGCGCCGAAGAGAACCACCACCCCTGCGACCCCGAGAACGATGACGCTCCGAAGACGAGTCGAATAGGCCTCCTGAGCTGAATCGGCCGGCTGAACCACTTGGGCCCGCATCAGGTAGGAATCGTCCGCGCCATTCACCTTCTGCACGCTGTACAGCTCTGATGACATGCGCCGTCCGAGTTCGTCTACCGTGGCCATCGACTGGGAAGGAGAGGTCCCGGTGGCCTGTATCTGGAGGATGAACCCGATCCCTGCCCCCGACGCCCCGGGCGTGACCGTGTAGTCACCGGATAAGCCCATCTCCTCCAGGGAGGAGGCTACCTGCCTGACACTGAGCTTTGTGATCAATACCTGGCTCAGGAGGCCGTCGGGGCTCCGCAGGTAGGGGTTGTCGGAGTTGGCCTTCCCAAGGGCGGGATTGACTTCGATGTCGTGTTCGGTGGGCACCTTCGGCGCCATCAACGCATACGTAGCCTCTGCCGTGTAGGTGCGCTGGGCGGTGAAGACGTAGAAGGCAGCCGCAACTGTCAACAGGACGACGGGGAGGGCAACCCTCCAGTATCGCCAAAGTGTTTTCAACAGACTTATCGGATCCATGACGACTCCCGTTCTTTTCCGAGTTCTGGCGGACTCATCGCGCTCCCGATCTCCAAGCCTGGGTTGCGCGTTCTGAGACGCCATACGACACCAGACAGTCCAATGAAAAAGGGATAGAGAAGAGCAAACACCGGAAACTCCATCGAGTCGAAAGTGGCTGAACCGACCATAGCGATGATCCCTCCGGAAGCGGCCGAGGCAGCAAGGAGTCGATGGGAGCTGTTTGCCGTCGATCCCCTCATCGCCAGCACCGCAGCATACGGGGGCACGACCACATAGAGAGTGAAGGCAGCCAGTCCGAAAACACCCATCGTCACCGCTGACATCAGGTACTGGTTGTCGAAGATGTCGCGCGCATTGGCAGGAATGAAGTTTCCCGGTCCGGCTCCCCACCATGGCTTCTGGAGCACGAGCCCGATCGCGCGGGGATAGTCGTCGATACGCCACGTGACAGAGACGTCGCTGCCGCTGTCCGTCACCGATCTGGTCAGAGTGGACACAAACCCCGGAACTCCGACAAAGACGGCAGCGGTGGCCGCGGGCACAGCGAGGGCCATCCATTTGCGAGCGACGGTCGGAAGGCCTGCAGCCAGGAGCATCAGTGCGAGCGCTAACGCAAGCACCGCCGACCGCGAGACGGTGACTGCATTCGCTGCGAGCAGGAGCCCGGCCTGCATCCAGTGCGCTGTACGACTCCCGTGTGGATCGTGCAGCGCCCGCCAGACAGCGAGCGGCAACAGCATCGCGGACACGACGCCCAATTCGATCGGGTGCAGCGTCGTCCCGGCGACCCGGGTGAGCGCGTCCCGGATCTGGAATGAGGTCGCCGTGCCGTTGACGGTGAAGCCGGGCACCAAGAGCGGGAACCAGTCCGTGGGGTTGGTGCGGGTTGTGAACTGGATCAGGGCCACGACCGAACAGAACGTTGCTCCGCCCAACAGCCACCGCACAGGATGTAGCGCGTCCGCAACCGATCTGATTCTCTCCGTGGTAACGAAGGCAATCCCCGCTGATGAGACCATCAGCAGCATCCATCGATCTGCTGCTGCGCGGCCTGCCGGCGTGCTTGGGCCACTCAGACCACAGAACAGCAGGACGTAGCTCAGACAAGAGACAAGCAGGAGAACCAGCAGCGCCACGCGCCCTGGGTGTCCGAATGGGTGTGGTCGATGGAGACCCAGGACCGAGGAGGCGAGCCATGTGCCGGCCAGGCAGAGAGCGAGGATCTCAGCCACACTGCCGCTCGCTCCCATAGGGGCGAACACCAGTGTTGGAGGGAAGACGAGCAAGGCCAACAAGGTCGCCCCGAGAAGCCGGGGTGGGCCGGACGATCTCAGACCGCGAGGGGCGAGGGGTTGCTTCCTGTCGCTCAACGTCCGCCCCCGAGGATCTCGGCGAGAGCTCTCTTGCTGTGATCCCAGGAGCACGGCTTGTTGCCTGCGGCACGTGCGGCACGCTCCCGATATCGTTCGTCATCGACGAGCTGCACGAGCGCAGTCGCGAGCAGAGCGGGCGTCGACCGAGACCAAATCGCCTCGGGATTCACCAAGACCGCGCGTGCAAAGCTGTTGTCGTTGACGACAGGAATGCATCCGGCCGCGAGCATCTCGGTAGCGACCAGCGTGATGTTGGTGAACGAGAGGGCAAGCCCGCCCAGCGTCTGGTTGTAAAGGCGGTTCAACTCAGACGCTCTGAGGACTCCGTGCTGAACGACAGGGCATTCCCAACCGCGCACCCGGTCACCGAAGAGGTGGATTGGCTGTTCCGGCCGACGACGGTGGAACTCCTCAAGCGCCAGACGGCCGACGTCATATCCTCGTCGATCGACGCCTGGACGCGCGAAGAAGACCACACCGTTTCGCGCTCCCTCGTTGTCGAGCTTGTATGCAGTGAGGTCACACCCGTAAGGAATGGACTGGGAGGCCACGCCTAGTTCGCGCATCAGAGTCTGCTGCACCATCGGGCCGAGTGAAATATGCCTTAGCCCCAGTCGATAGGAATCCTCTGCGAGGGCGTACAGAGACCCACGAGGATAGAAGTACGGCTCATAGTCCTGAATGAAATAGAATTTCCGGAGGTTGGGGCTCCTCATTCCTCTGACAGCGATGACATGCGCAGTCTGCCAAGAGCTGGCTACCACCGCGTCGAACTCAGCAAGTGAGTCCGGAACTGGTCGCACATCCGCTCGAAGCCAGGGCCATGACGAGCGGATTGTCTTCTCGTGGCGACGGATGTCACCACGAGACTGGTCGTAGAGAAGGATGGTGCAGGACGCTCCCCGTTCTTCCAGAGCCGCCACCATGCGGAAGAAGGTGGTGTGGCCGCCCGAACCCCGGCTCGGAGGTGTGCAAAGCCAGCCGACGGCCCGGGGAAGCCCGTCATGCTCTCGGTTGTGGTCCGAAGGAGTGAAGCTAGGTGCCGCGATATCCCTCCGAGCGAGGGGGAAATCGAGCGACCCCACGTCCAGAGACGCATCGACGGAGCGCGTAATCCTCCGGACGGCTCGACGTGCAGCATCCGCCGCTCCATCGCGAAGTACACGTCCCAGCACCTCCTGGGCCCCCAATGACGTCATCCTTGTACCCCTTCGATCGCCGCGACCGCGTCAAGCTCGCCGTGGAAAGTCCTCCACGCCGCCCGGGCGGGACTCAGCAACAACGCCGCACACACCGCTCCACCGACCGCCGCTCCGAGCACAAGGGCGAGGAGGCCACGGCCCACGAGCGCGGCGGCGCCGAATGCAAGGAATCCCGCTCCTGTAGAGACGACGAGTGGAAGAACCACCGAACGGCCCAACGCGATCGCGCCCAATCGTGCTGCGCGAGCAGAAACAGAGATGTAGAGCGGAAGAACTGCGATCCAAACGACTGCTGCCTGAGCGACGCCGACTCCCATGAGGCCCCATCGGGAGGCTCCCAGCCAAATCGACGGCAGGAGAACAGCGAACCACACGACCTGAATCCAGAAGAGGCCGACCGTTCGACCGGCCCCGACACTGAGGTCAGCGAGGAACTCCGTCACGATCCGGCCGCCGGAGAAGACTCCAAGCCCAATCAGTGGCGCGATCGCGGCCTCCCATTTCCCGCCGTAGAGGACCACGACGAGAGAACCTGCCATGGACGTCACGAACGCAGCGGCCGGCATAGCGAGACAGCACACAAGGACAAGGAGCGCCGGAGCTGCCTTGCTCAGCCGACGTGCCACGTGAAGTCGCCCGAGGGACGGCACTGCGACCGACCGGACTGCGGTGGTGACGAGGCTACTCGGGAGCCCCGAAAGAGTGAATGCCAGAAGGTAGTACCCCAGGAGATCCGGGCCGAGGATGTGGCCCACTACGGCATAATCGATGTTGAGGGCAAGAAAGACCACGAGATTCGCGGCCGCGAGCGGCAACCCGAGTCCTAGCACAGAGCGAGCGTCGTCGGAATTGAACCGCGGGCGAACCCTCACTGGCGAAATCAGCCAGTAACCGAGAGTCGTGGCGAGCTGGCCCCCGAGGCGTGACCATGCGAGCGACATTGCTCCCCATCCGAGGGATGCCAAGATCAACGCCGATACCAAAGAGACAACCGCTCCCGCACATTCGACGGCTGCTTTGGGCCCCTGACGATAGTCCCGCCAGACGAACGCTGCAGGAACGCCTGAGAGACCGGCCAGGAAAATGGTCAAAGACATGACTTGCACGACCGGCGTCGCCTCGTCGTTGCCGAGCGCGGCCGCGAGCGCGGGCGCCGCGGCCAAGGTCGTAGCCGTCAACACCGCTCCTGTGAGTGCAGACACAGTCATTACTGTCGGCGCAAGCGCGGTTGAATTGTCCCCACCTCTGCCGATGGCAGCGGTGGCGCCCAGATCTGTGACGTTGATGGCAACCGACTGCACAACGAGGGCTACTGCCAGGGCACCGAAGTCTGAGGGCGCCAAAAAGTGCGCCAGCAGAAGGGTGGTCAGGAACTGGAGCGCACGTCCCAAGATGACTCCGCCCGCGCCCCAGGCGAAGGCGACCCTAAAGCGACGGCCAAGTGAGGCGAGTCTCGCCTGCTCCAGATCGGCGCTCATGAGATCCCCACCCTGCGCCACACTGCCCAATGCAAGCGTTCTGCTTGAGCCCTCAGGAACTCAACGACTCTTTGCATCCTCGCGGGTGGCCGGCCCTGCCGGGCCCGGCGGAGTTTCCGAAGGACCTGCCGCCTCAGACGGGGGCCCGCCTTGTGTGCATCGTTCCACACGCGGATCAGCTCCAAGGCCTCTTCCACCCCCCCGCCACTATCCAGAATCCGCCGCGCCGCTGAAAGAGCCTGCTTGCGAACCGACCGTTCAGCCGAGAAAACCAGAAGATGACGTCGGCGGGGGTCCAGCGACATCATGCCGTTGACTGCTCGAAACGCCTCCAGACGGTGCTCAAGGTCCAGCGCCGCAGCACCGAACGTAGTTCGATGCATGCTCTGTGGATGAATCCGGTAGAGGGCCTGTTGCGCCCCATTGATGCGCCCAATGTGCCACCACTCGGAAACGCGCAGCCAGTACTCAAGATCCCCTGAATGAGGCAACTTCGCGTTGTACAGGCCCACCATGCGAAGCGCTGACGACCGGACAACAACCTCTGGCGACAGAATGAAGTTCCGCCCGCGCAAACAGGCGATCCTAAGCCATTCATGCCCGCGCCAGACAGTCCAGGAACTTTTCGAACAACTGTCCTGGGCGCCCTGCTGTGGAACGTCGGCGAACTCCGCGACACCGCCGTAGACCAGCCCGACCTCTGGATAGGCTTCGAACAGGGCCGCAGCCCGCGCGAGCGAGCCCGGGACGAGGAGGTCGTCGGCAGAAAGCAGGACCACGAGATCACCGGTCACTCGCGACAGCCCGTCGTTGTACGTGGCAATGTGGCCCAGGTTTGCCTCGTGTTTGATGAGCGTCACCCGCGGGTCACCGGCGAGTTCCTCGGCGACATCCGCGCTGTCGTCGGTCGAAGCGTCATCGACGATGATGACCTCGACGTCGACGTCGGGCTGATCGAGCACGCTTCCCACCGCATCGGGCAGATAGCGTCCGTAGTTGTAGCAGGGAACGACGACCGAGACGAGGGGCCGGCCCTTGAGTGGCTGCGCCTTCATCCGCCTCATCCCGCCACCGCCCCGCGCACGGCCGCGGCCACCCGCTCGACCTGCCCGTCCGTGATGTGCGGGAACATCGGCAGGGACAGGATCTGCTCCGCGGCTGCCTCCGCAACGGGGAAGTCGCCGGGCGCATACCCCAGATAGGAGAACGCCTCGGTCAGGTGCACCGGAGTCGGGTAGTGGATGCCGGTGGAGATCCCGGCCTCGGCCAGCGCCGCCTGGAGCCGCGCGCGCCGCCCCTCGGGGACGCGCACCACGTAGAGGTGCCACACATCCTCGTTGCCGGGCAGGCTCCGCGGCGCCCGCACCCCGGGGACCCCCTCGAGGAGCGAGGAGTACCGCAGTGCCGCCGCCCGGCGTCGTGCGTTCCAGCCATCGAGGCGGCGCAGCTTCGCCCGCAGTACCACGGCCTGGACGGCGTCGAGCCGCGAGTTGCAGCCCACCGCCTCGTGCACGTACTTCACCCGGCTCCCGTGCCCCGCGAGGAGTCGGACACGGTCCGCGAGGAGGCCGTCATGGGTCGTCACGGCGCCGGCGTCCCCGGCGGCGCCGAGGTTCTTGCCCGGGTAGAAGCTCGTGGCGGCGATGTCGCCGAGGGACCCGGCGCGGCGCCCGAAGCGTCGCGCGCCCTGGGACTGCGCCGCGTCCTCGACCACGGCGGCGCCGCACGCCACCGCGATCGGGAGCAGCTCCTCCACGGGCGCGACCTGTCCGAACAGGTGGACCGGGACGATGGCCTGCGTTCTAGGACCCACCGCCCGGTCCACCGAATCTGCGTCGATCAGGAGGCTCTCCGGATCGACGTCGACCAGCACCGGCCGTGCGCCCGCCCGCACCACGGCCTCGGCTGTGGCCACGAACGTGTTCGCCGGCAGGATCACTTCCCCGCCGGGGCCTACGCCGACGGCGCGCAGGGCGAGCTCGAGAGCGTCCGTGCCATTCGCGACGCCCACGCACGCCCTGGTCCCGGCAAACCGCGCGTACTCCTCCTCGAACGCCGCCACCTGGGGGCCGCCGATGAAGGAGCCCGTCGCGAGGACCTCGAGCACGTCGGGCACCACGTCGGCCGCGATCTCCTGCTGCTGCGCGGCGAGGTCCACGAAGGGCACAGCGGGCGCGCCCGCCCTCGCTTCGGCTGTCATCGCTCCCCCTCCCCCGCCTGAGCGGCGGTCTCGTCCGACGCCGGACCCTGGCGCGGCGGGGGCGGGATCTGCCGCGCGGGCACCCCCACCCAGGTCTGCCCGTCCGGGACATCGGCCACGACGGCCGCGCCCATCCCGACGACGGCGTGCGCCCCGATCCGGACGTCCTGCCGGATGCTGCAGTTCATGCCCACGTAGGCGGCGCGCCCGACCTTCACGGATCCGCCGAGGGTCGCGCCCGCGGCGAAGGTCGCGAAGTCCTCGACGACGTCGTCGTGGGTGAAGGTCACCTGCGGCATGGCCACCACGTGGCTGCCGATCTGCACGGCGGTCGTCATCACCACATTCGCGAGCAGGATGCTCCCCTCCCCCACGGAGCACCCCTCCGGCACGGTCACGCTCGGATGGATGATCGTCGCGTAGCGGTTCTGGGACACGCCGAGGCCGCCGAGCCGCCGCACGATGTCGGCGCGCACGGACCCTTTGCCGGCGCAGACCACGAGCCGCACCGAGGGGTAGTCCCGCACGTCCTCGAGGCGGCCCAGGATGTGCGCTCCGTCCAGCACGGTGCCGGTGCGGGCCGGGTCGTCGTCGACGAGCCCGAGGATGTCGTAGGTGCTGCCGTCGCGGACGGCCGCCATGACCTCGCGGGCGAGCCCGCCGGCTGCTGCGAGGAGGAGCTCCGTCATGTCCGCGCCACCGCCGCGGCCGCCCGCACGGCGTCGGCCACCCGCTCGACGCCCTCGGCGCCGAGCTCGTGGTAGAGCGGCAGGATCAGGGTGCGCGCAGTGAGTCGCTCGGTCGCGGGCAGCGGGGCGCGCAGGGGTGCCCCGGCGTAGGCCGGCTCGAGGTGCGCGGCCATGATCCCCGGCCGGGCGGAGATCCCCTGCTCGGCGAGGGCGTCCAGGAGCTCGTCCCGCGTGAGCGGGAACTCCTCGCCGACCTCGGCCCACAGCGACTGGAAGTTCGACTCCCCGTCCTCGGGGTCAGCGACGAGCCGCAGCCCCGGGACGTCGGCGAGCGCCGCGCGGTACAGTGCCGCGAGCTCGCGGCGCCGGGCCACCATGGCGCCGAGCCTGCCCAGCTGGACGAGCCCCACCGCAGCCTGCAGGTCGGTCATCCGGAAGTTGTAGCCCACCTCGGTGTAGGACTCGGAGGGCGCCCGGACGGAGCCGTGCCGGTCCGCCGCGGACAGGCTCGCGGCGTGCTGGCGCAGGTGCCGCGCGCGCTCGGCCCACTCCGCCCGGCCGGTGGTGAGCATGCCGCCCTCACCGGTGGTGAGCAGCTTGCGAGGGTGGAAGGACCAGGCGGCGGCGTCGGCGAACACTCCCACCGGCAGGCCGCGGTAGAGGGAGCCGGCGGCGCACGCGGCATCCTCGATGAGCGTGAGGCCGCGGGCCGCGCACAGCCGCGCGATGGGGGCGACGTGGGCGGGCATCCCGCCCTGGTCGACCACGACGACGGCGGCCGTCCGGGGGCCCAGCACCGCCTCGACGGTCTGGGCGGTCACGTTCCCGGTCACGGGGTCGACGTCGGCGAACACCGGCTCGGCGCCCACGTACCGGGCGGCGTTGGCGGTGGCGATGAAGGAGAACGACGGCACGACCACCTCGTCCCCGGGCCCTAGGCCCGCGACGACGAGGGCGAGGTGCAGCGCCGTTGTGCAGCTCGAGGTGGCGACGCCGTGCGCGGCCCCCTGCGCGGCGGCGAACGCGGCCTCGAACTCGGCCACCCGGGGACCCTGGGCGAGCCACCCGGAGGCGATCACCTCGGCGACCGCCGCGGCCTCCTCGGGCCCCACCCACGGCTGCATGACGTTGATGCGCCCGCTCATGACGCCGCCAGGACTCGGGCGGCGGCGATCTCCTCGCGCAGGGGGCGCCACCAGGCGACGAGCCGGCGCAGGCCCTCCTCGAGCGGCATCTGCGCGCGGAACCCGAGGTCCCGCTCGGCCGCGGCCACGTCGGCGAGGCGGCGGGCGACGCCGTTGACCCTGCGGGCGGGCCCGAACTCGACCGCCAGGTCCGAGTCCATGGCGGCGAGCAATGCGACCGCGAGGGCGAGCAGGCTTGTCTCGGTGCCGCTGGCCACGTTGTACACGCCCTGGCAGACCGAGGACTCGGCGGCGCTGATGTTGGCCCTCGCGACGTCCTCCGTGTAGACGAAGTCCATGGTCTGCTGTCCGTTGCCGAACACGAGCGGCGGCCTGCCGTCGGCGATCCGTTCCATCCACCGCACGAGCACCTCGGTGTAGAGCCCGTGGACGTCCATCCGCGGGCCGTACACGTTGAAGTAGCGCAGGGCCACGTAGTCGAGGCCGTACATGGCCCGGAAGCTCCTGGCCATGCCCTCGTTGAAGCTCTTGGCCGCGCCGTAGAACGTGTCGTTGTTGTGGTGGTGGTGGCGCTCGCCCGTGGGGTACTGCTCGGCCGCGCCGTACACGGACGCGCTCGAGGCGAGCACCACCTTGTCCACGCTGTGCTGGGCGGCGGCCTCGAGCACCGTGAAGGTGCCGTCCACGAGGACCTCGAGTGCGAGGCGGGGCTCCTCCGCGCACTGGGTGATGCGGATGGCGGCCTGGTGGAAGACGAGGTCCTTCTCGACGGTGAGGTCATGGACCAGGTCTCGGTCCCGCAGGTCGCCCTCGACGAGCCGCACGCGGCCTGTGGCGATCGCGTGGTCCAGATTCGCCAGGCGCCCGCGGACCAGGTTGTCGAGGACGTCGACGTGCTCGACGCCCGCGTCCAGCAGCTGGTCCACGATCGTCGACCCGATCGTGCCGGCACCTCCCGTGACGAGCACGCGTGCCCCCGCGAGGACGGTCATGACCCGGACTCCTGGGCCGCGGCGCTCTCGACGAGCGGACTCCGGTGCGCGTGGCCGGCAAGGTCGACGATGCTGGCGTCCTTCGCCCCCCCGCCAGATGCGCCATCGATCGCCGCCACCGCCGCCTGCGCGCCGCCGTGGGCCACACTGCGGCTCGAGGCCTCGAGGATGCCGAGCACGCGCAGCGCGGACTCTCCGCTCGTGGCCGGCGAGCGCCCCGCGCGGATCGCGCCGGCGAATTCGGCGACCATCGATCCGAGGGCCTCGCGCTCGGGCAGCGCCGGCGACCACGTGTCGCCGAGCCGGTAGGAGACCGCGGCGTCGCGCCGCTCGAGGCCGCCCCGCGGGCCCTTGCGCGGGAGCTGGACCCCGCGGTCGTACACGCTCAGCCGCTGCTGCGGATTCAGGTCGTCCCACACGAGGGTGCGCCGGGTCCCGCCGATCACCATCTGGCGGATCTTGGTCGGGCTGAGCCAGTTCACGTGGATGTGGGCCATCGCGCCGTCAGGCAGGTCGAAGGTGAGGTGGCCCACGCAGTCCCGTCCGGTGCCGAGCGGATCGGCGCCGTGCGCCGAGACTGCCTCCGGGGACAGGCCCTCGGGGAGCACGTAGTCCAGGATCGAGAGGTCGTGCGGGGCGAGGTCCCAGAAGACGTTCACGTCCGGCTGGATCAGGCCGAGGTTGATGCGGACCGAGTCGATGTAGAGCAGGTCGCCGAGGTCACCGTCGAGGATGATCTCGCGGATCTTCTGCACCGCCGGGGTGTAGCAGTAGGTGTGGTCGGCCATGAGCACGAGCCCGTGCGCATCGGCCTCCCGCACGAGGTCCGCGCCCTTCTCCCAGGTGTCCGCGAGCGGCTTCTCGATCAGCACGTGCTTGCCGGCGGCGAGCGCGGTGAGCGCCACGCCGTGGTGGGTCCTCGCCGGGGTGGCGATGGCCACGGCGTCGGCCTCGACCGTGTCGAGCGCCTCGTCCAGCGAGGGGAAGGCGGGGGCACCGTAGGGCGCACCGAGCACGGCGGCCTTCGCCACGTCGAGGTCGCAGACCGCGGTCAGCTCCCAGTCCGGCGAGCGGCCGAAGTTGCGGGCGAGGTTGGGTCCCCAGTAGCCGGCTCCGACCACGACGACGCGCAATGTGCTGCCGTGCCGGCCCTCGGCGAGCCCCCTCAGCTGGGCCAGCGGATGTCGAACATCTCCCATGGTGTCCCCTTGCTAGATCATGTGCGTTGACGGAAGTTGGCGGAAGCTGACAGAAGTCGGCGGAAAGGGTGGGGCGCGGCGCTGCCTCAGTAGGCGCCGGCCGGTGCGACCACGGCGCGGAGCGTGCGCCAGAGGATCATGAGGTCGCCCGTAAGGGACCAGTTCTCGACGTAGTAGAGGTCGAGCCGCACGGCGTCGTCCCATTCGAGGTCCGAGCGGCCGCTGATCTGCCACAGGCCGGTGATGCCGGGCTTGATGAGCATCCTGCGGTGGGTGTAACGCTCGTAACTGCCGACCTCCCGGGCCAGCGGCGGACGCGGTCCCACCAGGCTCATCTCGCCGCGCAGGACGTTGAAGAACTGCGGGAGCTCGTCGAGCGAGTAGCGCCGCATCCAGGCCCCGCACCGCGTCACCCGCGGGTCCTCCTTCATCTTGAACAGCACCCCGGCTCCCTCGTTCGCCCCGGCGAGGGCGGCCAGGCGGGCCTCCGCGTCCGGGACCATCGAGCGGAACTTGAACATCGTGAACGGCCGGCCGTCCTTGCCCACGCGCTCCTGCCGGAACATCACGGGGCCCGGAGAGTCGAGCCGGACGATCAGCGCCAGGACCACGAGCACCGGCGCCAGGACGATCACCGCTGCCGCGCCGAGCACGAGGTCCGCGCAGCGCTTCACCACGTGCTTGGTCCCCGAGTACCGCGGGAGGTCGACCTCCATGAGGGGCAGGCCCGGCACGGGACGGAAGTGGATGCGCGGCCCGGCGACGTTGGTCAGGGAGGAGGCGAGGACGAGCTCGGCGTCGTGCTCCTCGAGGTTCCAGCCGAGTTCCCGCACGTACTGGTTGCCGCCCGGTACGGGCCCGGCGACGATCACGGCCCCGGCCTTCTTCGTCGCGACGGTGCGCACCACGTCGTCCGTCGAGCTGAGCACGGGCAGGCGCTCGCCGTCGACCGTCAGGGACTGCCCGCGGCGGCCCCCCGGCAGGATCGCGCCGAGCACGTTGTACGGCGCGCCCTCGCCGGCCGCGATGCGCCGCACCACGTAGCGGACGTCCTCCGGCTCCCCCACCACCACGGCGGGCGTGAGGTACATGCCGCTCTGCCGCTGGCGGTGGAGCCAGCGGCGGCTCAGCGAACGGGTCGCCAGCAGCCCGAGGGTGCCGGTGCCGAGGACGAGGGCCCAGAGGCGCGCGGACAGCACTCCGTCGGTGAGGACGACGACGACCGCGACGAGGGCGAACAGCTGCATCGTGCCGCTGACCACGCGCCGGTACTCGTCCACGCCGATGCCGAGCACGGAGGTGTCCCGGCTGCCGGAGAGGCCGAGGGCGAACGGCCACACGAGGATGAACGCCCAGAGCGCCGCGGCGGGGCCGGGCGGAGGGTTCATGACCAGGACGCCCAGGGGCCCGGCCGCGACCGCCACGAGGGCGTCGGTGACGCGCAGGAACCGCGCGTAGCGGTGGGCCCAGCCCTGGGCCCGCGCGGACCGTGCCATCCGGGCCTCCGCCGCGCTGAGGTCCCGGCGCAGCCGCAGGCCCAGCGCGGACGCCCCGATCCGCTCCCCCAGCCCGCGGGCGCGGGCGGGCTCGAATGCTGCTGATCCCTGGTGAGCTCCAACGGACATGACCCGCTCCTTGCCCTGCCGCGGCCCGGCATCCCGGCACCGCCTCGAACGGAAAGCTTCTGCACACCAGTACACGCGCCGGGCGGAGGAGGGTCACGAGTAGTGAGTACGCGAGCTACTCAGGCCTTTCCCGGGTGCACCCCTTGACCGGTACGCACCCGGTTCGAGGGGCACTACGCGGGTTCGCACTCCCCGCCCACGCGGTCCCGGGCCCAGCTACGTGCCTCGGGCAACGAAACGCACGACGGCGTGCGGCGGCAGAGGCTTTCGTCCCGCCACAGGCCTCCGGCCCGTCCCAGGGGACGGGCCGGAGGCCTGTGATGAGGGGCGGGTACGGAGGCTGTCAGTCCTCGACGGCGGCGCGCAGGTCTTCCCTGCTGCGGATGCCCAGCTTGGCGTAGCTGCGGTGCAGGTGGCCCTCCACGGTGCGCACGGACAGGTGCAGCCTGTCGGCGATCTGGCGGTCGCTGAGTCCCTCGACGGCGAGGTCCACGACGTCCTGTTCGCGCGGGCTCAGACGCAGGGACGCGAGGACGGCCTCCTCGGCCTCCCCCGCCTCGCCGGCCCCGGGAAGCCCCTCGCACGCCCGCGCGGCGGCGCCGGCGCGGCGCGCGGCAACCCTGTCCCCGGAGGCATCGAAGCAGGCCGCGGCGCGCGCGTAGGCGGCGCGGGCCCGCCGGTTCAGGCCGAGCGCCCGGAAGTGGTCCGCGGCCGTGAGGTAGCCCTCGCCGCGCTCGTCCGCCTCGGCGCGCGCCCAGGCGCCCCAGCCGTTGGCCCACGATCCTTCCGCGGCGGCGGCGACCTCCGCGGCCCGCCCCGCCTCGTCCCTGCCCCCGAGCTCGAGGAAGAGCACCCTCGCGATGAGCTCCCATCCGGGCCGGCCCGCGGCACGGTTCCGCTCGGCGATCTCCGTGAGCGCCGCCAGCCCCCTGCCGGGATCGAGGAGCTCGGCCGCTCCGGCACGGTGCATGGCCGCCAGCTCGCGCATGGCCGCGTTGCCCACCTCGGCGCAGGCCTCGGCCCGGGCGAGGTACTCGCGCGCTGCCTCCTCGTCCCCGGCGGCCGCGGCCGCCCACGCGGCAAAGGAGGCCGCGACGGCAAAGAGGCGCAGGGGGTCCATGAGCTCGAGGTTCTCGACGACGTCGCCGAGCATCGGAACGGCCTCGGCGGCCCGGTCGCTGTGGAGCAGCGCGAAGGCCCTGGCGCAGTAGAGGCCCGGGCCGAAGGCGACGATCGGACGGGAACGGACGCCGGTGTAGCCCTCGGACACCTTCACGACGGACCCCCAGTCGCCGCCGAGGACGAGGCCCGAGAGGTAGCGGACGAGCCCGTACTCCTCGAGCGGGAAGTGCTCATCGTCGATCTCGATCTGGGCCAGGACGGAACCGGCCAGGCGCGCGGAGGCGACGTACTGGCCCTGCGCGAGCAGCACCGACCCCTCGAGCAGCGTCCACAGCGCCTGCTCGATCGGGGCGGAGGGGGTCGCATGCACGGTGCGCTGCTCCTCTGCGAGCGCAGCCTCGACGGCGGCCACGTCCCCCCGCTCGTCGGCGGCCAGGGCCCGCAGGAGCCTGGCCCGGCGGAGGACGGCCTCGCGGGGGCCCGGGCCGAAGACGATGTCGGCCGCCGAGGTGGCCCGCTCCACCGCGTCCGCGGCCCGCTCGAGCCGCGCGGCGTCGTCGTCCATCGCCGCGGTCTCGCCGCGGGCGGCCCGCGCTGCAAAGCCGACCAGCGTCCCGGCCAGGACGTCGTCGACATCGTTCGGGTCCGCCGGGCCGCGGGAGAGGTCCGAGAGGGCGGCGGCCGGATCGCCGAGGTTGAGGTGGGCGCGCGCCGGGATGGCCCGCATGAGGGAGCGCTCGGCCTCGCCCTCGACGAGCGCCGCGGCCCTGAGGCCCAGATCGTTGCGGAAGCGGGAGACCGCGTGGGCGGCGCCCCGTGCCAGTTCGTGGAACGGCGGGATGGCCCCGGTCTCGAGGGCGAGCTCGAACAGCCTGAGCTCGTTCGCGGGCTGGCGGAGGTCGTCCCCGCCCATCGCCGCGGCCCGGCGCAGCAGGTGCAGGCGGCGGGTGGCGGTCGTCATGGCCCTGATCGCGTCCGCGACCAGCGGGTAGCGGAGCCTGACGCTCGCATGGCCCGCGTCGGCCAGCCAGCCGGAGTCCGTGAGCCTGTCGAACACCGCCCGCTCGATCAGGGTGCGGGCGGCCGCGCGGGGCAGCGGCTCGGTGAGGGCGATGAGGGTGAGGGCCTCGCGCTCGGCCGGGGCGAGGGACTCCATCGCGCTGCGCACCGGGGCATCGAGCGCCTGGCCCCTGCTGGCGAACTCGCCGGTGAGGAGCCAGATCCCGCGCCGCTGGACGAGGGTCCCGGCCGCGATCGCCTCCTCGGTGAGCCGCACGAGGTGCAGCGGGTTGCCGGCGCTCAGAGCGTGCAGCACCGCGGCGGCCGTGATCGAGAGCCGTCCGCCGAGGCGCTTCCCGGCCGCGTCCCGGCTCTCCTCGAGGGACAGGGGGCCGAGGTCGAACCGCTCTGCGAGCCCGTCCCGCCACAGGTCAAGGAGGTCTCCGGGGAGCCCCGCCGAGCTGGACGCCGTCGCGAGCACGCGGACCCAGGACGATGCGACCGCCTCGGCGAGGACCCCTGCCGAGTCGTCGTCGAGGTGGTGTGCGTCGTCGAGCACGATCACGATGGGCCGCTCGGCGTGGGCGCCGTCGTCGGGCTCGGAGCCGTGCAGCTCGGCCCAGAGGGCACGCAGGACGCCGACGCGGTCCTGGGCCTCCTCAGGGGTGAGGTGCCTCAGGCACTGCAGGAGCGCCCCGTAGGGGATGTGGCGCAGGCTCTCTCCGGGCGTGATGGCCACGAACCGCACGTCGTCGCGGAGCTGCTCGGTCACCGTCTCGACGAGGTGGGTCTTGCCGGTCCCGGGCTCGCCGGAGACGATGACCGCTCCCGGGAGCCCGCGGCGCAGGGCCTCGACCGTGGCGGCGATGACCGTCTGCTGCGTCGGGGCCAGCCCGTCGGGGGCCAGGGTGTAGTCGCGGCGGTCTCCCCGGGATCCCGGTGAGGCATTCATGATCGTCTCCATCGTCCCCCGTTCCGGGCGCGCTTCCCTCTCAGACAAGGCCAGCCAGTCCGGCACGCGAGCTCACCCCCAGCTTCATGAACACCTGGTACAGATGGCCCTCCACCGTGCGGACCGAGACGCCGAGCTCGTCGGCGATGTCCCGGTTGGAGGAGCCTGATGCCGCGAGGACCGCGATCTGGCGCTCACGCTCGGTGAGCATCGGGGCGGGCGTCTGGGGCACGAGCGGGAGGACCGGCAGCACGCGCGCGAGCCGGTCGAGCCGGGTCTGGGCGAGGCCGGCAGCCACCGAATTCCCCTCGCCCCGGGCGAAGTCGAGGGCGAGTGCGGCGCACCGGGCCTCGACGGCGTCGAGACGGAGGTCGTACGCCTCCTCGGCGGCCGCAAGGAGGGCGGCCACGTCCCTGCGCCGCGTCGCGGAGGCGACGGCGGCGTAGAGGTGGGCGAGGGGACCCTGCCGGTGGTGGGCGAGGCGCTCGATCCACAGGAACTCCCGCTCGCCGCCGACCACGCTCGCCTCGAAGACGGCGGTCCCGGCCGCGCTCATGCGCCCGGCGGCCTCGTCCCGGCCTGCACGGGCGAGCATCGCCGCGGCCCCGTCGCCCTGGCCGAGCCACGTGCGCGCGGCGCCCTCGCAGTGGTCCGCGCACGTCGCCAGCTGCCAGAACATCGGCCCGCGGGCCTTCGCCGCGAGGGCGAGGAATCGCTCCGCCTCGCCCGAGTCGCCGATCTGGGCGTAGGCCAAGGCCGCGGCGGCGTAGGCGGCGCGCAGAGCATTGAGCGCCGGGAATTCCTCGAGCTGGGCCGCCGCACTGAGGACCGGGCCGAGCGCTGCCGAGCCGTGCCCGGCCGCCAGATGCGCGAGGGCGAGGTACAGCTCGGCGATCCCGCCGCGGAGGGTGAGCCTGCGGCCGCCCTTGTCCATGTACTCCTCGAACAGGTCGACGCACCGCTTCCAGTCGCCCGTCGCGGTCCAGACGGAGAACGCCGTCGCCAGGAAGTCGCCCTCATCCGTGCGCCGGGGGGCGGAGAACTCGATTGAGGCCACGAGTCCGGCGGCGTCCATCTCGCGGCCGCACGCGGCCCAGGCGTGCGCGAGGATGAGGGAGCAGCCGCGCCGGAAGCCCTCGCTCCCGTCCGTGTCCCGCGAGGCGCTCTCGAGCCGGGCCAGGATGGGCATGAAGTCCCCGGTGAACGCGCGCACCCTGAACTCCGCGAGGTCGAGCACCTCGGCGGCCGCCCGGACCGGCCCGGACTCCTCGGCGCGCACCGCGAGCCGGTCCCACGCGGCGCGCAGCGGCTCGAGCGCGTCCCCGGCCTCGGGGAGCCAGCACAGCAGCTCCGAGGTGGCCGCTGCGTGCCGCGCGGAGTCCACGGCCTCGAGCGAGGCGAGGACTGCCGGCGGCACCGCCTCGAGGACGGAGAGGGCCTCGTCCCGGCGCTCGAGCATGGCGAGCGCCGCCGCGCGGCGGAAGGCGGCCTCGAAGGCGGGAGGCCCGTCGAGCGCGGGCAGCCTGTCCAGCAGGGCGAGCGCCCGGTCCGGCTCGAAGAGCTCGACCGCCGCAGCAGCGGACTGCAGCACGAGCCCGGGTTCCGGCGCGGTGCCGACCTCGAGCGTCCATTCGACGTAGGAGATGAGCTCGTCGCGGTCCAGCCCGCCGTCCTCGGACGCGCCGCCGAGGGACATGAGCGAGGCGAGCTCGCGGTGGCGGTCCGGCCCGAGCCGGGCCCGGACCAGCTCGGCCATCCGGGGCTCGCGCAGGTAGGCACAGCGGTGCTGGCTCGCGTCGACGGCGATGAGGCCGCGGTCCTCCATGTCGACGAGGACCTCAGAACCGAAAAGGCCCGCGAGGGCCGTGATCGGAACCCTGCGGGCCACTGCGAGCTGCTCGATGACTTCCCTGACGTCCTGGGACTCCCGCGCCCAGCGCGCGCGGATGAGATCGTCTGCGCCCCGGACCGGCTCGGGCCGGACGGAACGGTCCAGGGTCCACACCCCGCCCCGCTGGTGCAGGTTTCCGCGGGCGCGCTCGCGGTGCACGATCCCGTACACCTCGGCGGGGTTGCCGCCGCACGCGTAGTGCACCTCGCCGATGGTCGACGACGCGACCCTGCCGCCCACGATCGCCGCGACGAGCCGGCGCGTCTCAGGCACCCCGATCCTGCCGAGCGCGACCTCTCTGATCCGTCCACCGCGGACGAGGCGGGCGAGGTCCGGCGCGAGGTCGGCGACGGCGGGGGCGATGACCATCAGCCGCGCGGCGCGGCTGAGGACGAGGTGCATCAGCACGGCCACGCAGTCCTCGGCGAGCGGCCCCACGAGGTCGAGGGTGAGCACCACGTCCCGTCCGCCCGCGTCGTCGGCCAGCATGCGCTCGAGGGCCAGGAGCAGGCCGGTGCCCGAGGACGGGGCGGACTTGGGGAGCCTGGCGAGGAGCGGACCGAGGCACGTGGACGGGGCAGACGGCCCGGAGGGTCCGGAGGAGGCCCGCAGGCGCATGGTGTGCACGCCGGGCCCGAGGGAGGAGAGCACGGCGCCCGCGAGGAAGGACTTCCCCACGCCCGGGGAACCCGTGATGACCACACCGAGGCTGGAGTCCTGGGTGAGCGCAGCAACGGCGGCGTCGAGCTCGGACTGGCGCACGAGCGTGGCCCAGTGCCTCCGGTCCGCCTGCCGCTCAGTCGGCGGCGCAGGCGGCGTGCCGGCTGTGCCGGGCGCGTCTGCCAGGCTCGGTATGTTGTTGCCCATCTGTGCCTCCACCTCGGACGTTGGCCCCCAGCCGCCCGAACAGGCACAGCCTACGGCCGCCCTCGGACATTGCAAAGGGACCAACGCCCCGGATGCGGCAGGGCGCCGGTATGTTACTGGGGAACACCCCCGGTGCTGGGGTGCACGGGCGTTACTCGGGTTTACCGGCGGCCTGCCGCGCGGCGTCCTCCGCGGCGACCCAGGCGATCATGGCGCACTTGACCCGGGCGGCGTAGCGGGAGACGCCCTCGAAGGCCGCGGCGTCCCCGAGCAGCTCCGGGTCCGCGGCCACCGTGCCCCGCGAGCGGAGCATCTCGCGGAAGGCGTCCACGAGCTCGCCGAACTGGGCGACGGTGAGGCCCTCGGCCTCGTCATGGAGCACCGAGGCCGAGGCCATGGAGATCGAGCACCCGGCCCCGTCCCACCGCACCGAGCGGAGGACGCCGTGGGCCACCTGAACCCGGACGGTGACCTCGTCGCCGCAGACCGGGTTGAGCTGGTGGGACTGGCCCTCGTGGGGCCCCGGCTCGCCCTCCAGGCCCGCACCGTGGCGGCCCTTGGCGTGGTCCAGGATGATCTGCTGGTACAGGGAATCGAGGCTCATCGGGCCACCCCGAAGTAGCCGCGGACCTCGGCGAGGGCGGAGAGGAAGGCCTCGACGTCGTCGCCCGTGGTGTAGAGGTAGGCGCTCGCCCGCGTGGAGGCGGTCAGCCCCAGGCGGCGATGCAGCGGCTGGGCGCAGTGGTGGCCCACGCGGACGGCGATGCCGGCGCTGTCGAGGTACTGGCCGACGTCGTGGGCGTGGACGCCCTCGACGTCGAAGGCGGCGAGCGCGATCCGTTCAGAGCCGTGCCACTGCTGGCCGGGGGCCGGCCCGAGCAGGCGCACCCCGTCCAGCGCGGCCACGCCCTCCGCGAGGCGGCGCCCCAGCTCCGCCTCGCGGGCATGGATCCGGTCCATGCCCACGTGGCCCAGGTAGTCCACCGCGGCGGCGAAGGCCACCGTCTGGGAGATCCGCTGGGTCCCGGCCTCGAAGCGCTGCGGCGCGGGCAGGTATTCGGCGTGCTCCATCGTCACGGTGGTGATCATGGACCCGCCCACGAGGAACGGCGGGAGGGCATCGAGCAGCTCGCGGCGCCCGTAGAGCGCTCCGATGCCGGTGGGCGCGAGCATCTTGTGCCCGGAGAACGCGGCGAAGTCCACGCCCAGAGCGGCGAGGTCCAGAGGCATGTGCGGCGCCGACTGGCAGGCATCGAGCACCGTAAGGGCCCCCGCTCGGCGGGCGAGGGCCACGAGTTCCTCGACCGGCGCCACGGAGCCGAGCACGTTGGAGGCGTGCGCGAAGGCGACGATCCTGGTGCGCGGGCCGATGATCCTCTCGGCCTCGTCCATGCGCAGCTTCCCCGCGTCGTCGACCGGGATCCAGCGCAGCGTGGCGCCGGTGCGGAAGGCGAGTTCCTGCCACGGGATGAGGTTGGCGTGGTGCTCGAGCTCCGTCACCACGATCTCGTCGCCGGGCCCGACGGCGAGCGCGCGCAGGTCCTCTCCCCCTCGCCCGCGCTCCGCCCACACGGCCGCGGTTCCGAGGGCATACGCGACGAGGTTGATGGCCTCGGTGGCGTTGGAGGTCCACACGAGCTCGTCCGGCGAGGCGCCCACGAACCGCGCGACGGCCACGCGGGCGTCCTCGAAGGCATCGGTCGCCCGCACTGCGAGCTCGTGGGCGCCCCGGTGCACCGCGGCGTTGCGCTGCTCGTAGAACTCCTGCTCGGCCTCGAGGACGCTGCGGGGGTGCTGGCTCGTCGCCCCGGAGTCGAGGTACACGAGCGGATGGCCGTGGACCGTTGTCGCGAGCACCGGGAAATCGGCACGGAGGCGGGAGACTTCGGCGTCGTCCAGCGCCGGCTGGGCAGGCAGGAGGGTCGACGGCGTCTTGACCAGGGCCACGGGACGGGACTCCTTCGGGTGGAACGAGGCTGCCGGTGCGGCAGCATGAATTAGGGCATGCGAACATGCCGGAATCCATTGTCCCACGCCTGACGGGCGGCGGGTCCACCACGGGGAGTCCCAAGGCGGGGCCGGCGGCGGCTGGGGGGAGGAACCTTGGTCTCGGGGAGGTTCCGACGCCGCCGGCCCAGTCCTTTGGGGACAGTGGCCGCGAACCCGGGGGCTTCCGGCCACAACCCCACTTTCGCATCCGGCACCGCGCCCGCGCACGGGTAGTGACTACTTGTCTTCTGCCCCGTCCCGGGCCCGGGACTACTTGCTCCCCGGCGGGGTGTACTCGGACCCGGCCGACGGTGCGGACGGCCCGCTGCCGGCGCCGAGCGCCGAGCCGAGCTGCTCCCGGCTCGTGACCTCCAGCTTGGCGTAGGCCCGGTAGAGGTGCCCCTCGATCGTGCGGACCGAGACGGTGAGCCTTTCGGCGATCTCGCGGTCGCTCAGCCCTGCCACGGCGAACGCGACGACCTCGCGCTCGCGCGCGGTCAGCCGGGCCGTTTCGGCGGTGGGCCGGGGCGCCCCGTCACCGAGGAGCGCATCGCACTCTGCCTTGTTCGCCCACGCGGCGCGGGCCTCTGCACGCCGGAGCGCACGGTCGAAGCCGCGTGATGCCTCGGCGAAGCAGTCCCGCGCATAGGCGGTCCAGCCGGTGGCCCTCAGCCGCTCCCCCGCCTGCACGAGCCCGGCCGGGCTGCGCGCGGCGAAGGCGGACGCGAGGAGGGCCGCCGCCTCGGCCCAGCGGCCCTCCGTGGCGCGCGCCACCTCGAACAGCCGCCCGAGCCGATCCCGTCGGCCCGCCTCGAAGCACAGGAGCTCCCCCTGCAGCGCCAGATCCGGCCGGCCCCGGGCCCCGTCGACCGCCGTTCCGAGGCCGCCTCCATCGCCGGGGCCGCCTCCGTCGCCGGGGCGGGAGGCAGCGGAGCCCGCGGCCCCGTCGAGGGCGCACCGTGCAGCGGCCGCGAAGAGCGCCGCCAGGGGCCGCAGCAGCGCCACGACGGGATCGGCCGGATCCTCGGCCTGGGCCAGGAGAGTGCGGGCTGCGCCGGGCTCCCCCGCGCGCGCTCCCGCGTACGCGGCCACCGCGGCGGCGAGCGGAAGGATGTGCTCGGGGTCGCTGCCGTGGAGGGCGTCCAGCGCCGGAACGAGAGCGTCCCACGCCGCGCGGAAGCGTCCCTGCCGGACCAGGGCCAGGCCGCGGGCCGTCTGCGCCGCCGCGCCGTCGGTGACCAGGGCCGCGCTGGAGGAGATGAGGAAGCGCTGCAGGTCTTCCTCGGCAGTGTCCCACTCCCCCGCTGCGAGGTCCGCCAGGACGAGGCGGGTGGCGCCGAAGGCCTGCAGGTAGGGCGTCGTGCCGGCGCCGCGCTCGGCCGCCGCGCGCTCGAGCGCGGCGCGCAGCGGCGGCGCGGCCCCGACCGGTCTGCCCGCGGCCATGAGGTACTCGGCCTCGATCGACAGGACCACGGCCTCCGCCGCCCATCCCTGCGGAGGAAGGGCCCCGCTGTGCCGGGAACGCCAGCGGTGGAGCCCGGCCACGAGGGCGTCCCGGTCGCCGGCCGCGGAGGCCGCCACGAGGGCGAGGACGTCGCCCGGCCCGCCCTCCCCGAGGGCGGGAAGGCGCTCGACGTCGGCGCGGATCGCCGCGGGCGTGTGGCCGGCAGCCCGGCGTGCCGCGACCCACACGAGGGCACCGGCCACGCCCGGCCGGATCCTGCCGCCCCGCGAGACGGAAGGCCGGAGCAGGGAGGCGGCCTCGGTGTACCGGCCGCGGCTGTAGGCGACATGCCCGAGCACCTCCCGGGCTGCGTCGCGGGACCCCGGCTGCTGGACGGCGCTGGCCGCCCGCGCGGCGAGCGTATTCTCGAACAGCGCCAGGGCGAGGCGGGCGCCGGCCAGGAGCGCATCGTCCTCCATCGGGAAGCCGCAGTCCAGCGACCAGGCAACGGCACGGAGGAGACCCGGCGCGGTGGTCGCCTGCCGCTCGAGGTGGCCCGCTGCCCGCTCGCGCAGCGACAGCGACGTGGTCAGCGGGATCAGCGACAGCAGCGCGTCCCCGTACACGGGGTGCCGGAGCCGGAGCACGCCGTCCGGGCCCTCCGCCGGCCGCACGAGCCTCATGGCGACGAGGCGCCTGATGGCCTCTGCGCCGCATTCCTGCTCCACGAGCTCGAAGGGGGCCGGCTCGGCGACGACGATGAGGCTCAGCGCCTCCCGCTCGGCGGGGCCTAGCCGGCCGAGCTGTGCCCGGGCCAGGGCGAGCAGTCCCTCCCCCCGGTGCGGCAGCTCGCCGGTGACGAGCCAGGTCCGGCCGTGCCGGCGCAGCGTCCCCGCCCGGCGTGCTTCCTCGACGAGGCGGCCGAGCAGGAGCGGGTTGCCCTCGGACTCCTGCCAGAGCAGCAGGGGGACGGTGGGCAGCACCGGGCCGCCGAGCGCCGCCTCGAGGTAGGTGCGGACCTGGTCGACGGTGAGGGGCGCGAGGTCGACCCGTTCGACGCCGTCGTCGAGCCACAGCTCCATGAGGGCCCGCGGCAGGGCCGCCCCGCTGGGCGCGGCCATGGCCGCCTTGGTCCACCGGGCCGACACGAGCTCGGCGACGACCTCGCTCGAGGCCGGGTCCAGCTCGTGGGCGTCGTCGATGACGAGGACAAGATCCGGCGTGCTGCCCTGCCTGAGCGCCTCCACGGCGCGCCAGAAGGCTCGCAGGACCTCCACCCGTGACCCGGCCTCGGCCGAGGGCAGGGTCCCGAGGAAGGGTGCGAGGACACCGTAGGGGACTTTCGCCAGTGCCGGGCTGCCGTGGAGGCGGAGCACCTCGAGGCGTCCGCCGAGCGCCTGCGCTGCTCCGTCGAGCAGGGCGGACTTGCCCAACCCCATCTCGCCCAGGACCAGCACGGCGGCCGTCGCCGGCCGGGTGATGAGCTCGATGACGGCCCCGGTCTCCGCCGGCAGCCCGCGCGGGGGCGGACTGTGCGGGGACCCGCTGCTCATGCCTGGCTCCCGCCGGGCACGGTCACAGCAGGTCCGCCAGCTCGCCCCTGGTCGAGACGGAGAGCTTGGCGAAGATCTGGTAGAGGTGTCCTTCCACGGTCCGCACGGACAGTCCGAGCAGCTCCGCGATGCGCCGGTTGGAGGTGCCGGAGGCCGCGAGGGCGGCGACCTCCTCTTCACGGTCGGTGAGGACGGGTGCGTGCCGGGGCTCGACGGGGAGCACCGCGAGGCGACCGGCGAGGGCGTCGAGGCGGGGCCGCAGGCGCCGCACCGCGCCGGCGTCGTCCATCTCGCGCGCCCGGTCGAGGGCCACGGCCGCGCACCGCGATTCGACCGCATCGAGTTCGAGGCCCGCCGCGAGGTCGGCCGCCGCGGTGAGGTCTTCGAGCCGCCCGGTCCGGGTCCCGCGGGCCAGCAGGAGGGCGAGCTCGGCGAGCTGCCCCTGCCGGTGCGCGCAGACCTCCTCGAGCAGGCGCAGGTCGTCGGCATGCGCCCCGACGGTGGCCCCGACGAGCTTGATCCCGGCCTGGTTCCACCGGCCCATCGCCATGTCCTCGCGCGCCGCGGCCACGAGCCGGCCCGCTGCCTCGGGGTCGCCGGTCCAGCGGCGCGCCATCTCGGAGCAGAACTCGACCGTCGAGCGGGTCTGGTAGCTGCCCTGCGGCCGCCAGCGGTCCAGCTTCTCGAGCCATTTCCGGGACGCGGGGGCGTCGCCCTGCTGGGCGTAGGCGAAGGCCGTCGCGGCGTAGGCGGGCCCGAGCAGGGCCGCCGGGCCGCGCTCGAGGAGGGCGAGCGCGGAGAGGAGGGGGCCCAGGGCGTCGTGGCCGCGGCCCGCGTAGACGTACGCGAGTCCCGCAGCGAGCTCGAGGGAGGCCCCGGTCGTCCTGAGCCGTTCGAGGGACCACTGGGCCGGGCTCCTGAGGAGCGCGAGCGCCTGCCGCCAGTGCCCGTTGAACAGGAGGACGCTGAAGGCGCGGGTCGCGAAGGCCTGCCGCAGCGGCGCCGAGCCCTGCTTCTGTCCCATCTGCGCCGCGACCTCGTGCAGCAGGGCGAGCCCCTCCTGCTCCCTGCCGAGCATGGTCCGGGCCTCCATGAGGATGCAGGCGGCCCGGAGGCGGATCTCGCCGTCGGCCGGGTTCGGATCCGCCACCACGGCCTCGAGACGGTCCTCGATGCGGGCGTAGTCGCCGCCGAAGGCGCGGTGCTCGAAGTCTGCGAGGTCCAGCACCGCGGCAGCCCGGCGGACCTCGGCGTCCGCGCGCGGACCTGTCCCCGAGCCGAGCAGGAGCCGGGCGCGGGCGTCGGAGAGCAGGGCCTCGACCTGCCCGGCTCGGTCCGGGATGCAGCGCATGGCCTCGGCCTGGGTCGCGGTGAGCTCGGCCACGGCCGAGGGTCCCAGCAGGGCCAGCTCGTCCTCGGTGACCTGGTCCAGGCAGGCGAGGGCCTGCTGGGGCAGCTGCAGCATGAGCAGCGCCCGGGCGCGCAGGTGCTGGACGCTGGGCCAGCTCGCAGCCTCCCGGTCGATCCCTTCGAGGCAGTCGAGCGCGAACCGCGGGTCGAACAGCCGCAGCGACGCGACGGCGGCCGCGAGGGCATGCCGCGCGGGCAGGAGCGTGTGGCACTCGCGGGTCCAGGCCGCCAGGCCGAGGAGCTCGACCGTGCTGATGACCTCGACCGGGGGCTCGCCGTCCGACATCAGCAGTGTGCGCAGTTCGCGCCGGCGGGGCACGGAAAGCCACCCGCGGACCACCTCGGCCACGAGCGGGTCTGCAAGGGCCACGGAGTGCTGCCCCCCGTCGTCGACCGTGATGAGGCCGTCGTCCTCCATCTGTGCGAGGTCGTCGCGGCGGAACGCGGGGAGGAGCCGCTGGAGCGGGATGCGGCGTGCGCACGCGAGCGCCTCGACGATGGTCTGGATGCGCGCCGGCTGCCGCTCGATCCGGGCCCGCACGAGGTCGTCGATCTGGCGGATGCCGCTCAGCTCGGCGTCGGGAGCGAGGGTCCACACTCCGTCTGTGGCGTCGAGCGCCCCGCGCTGGAGGAGTTCGGCGGCCGCCAGCAGCGCGACCTGGGGGTTGCCGCGGGACATGGCGTGCAGCTGGAACCCGACGGTCTGCGGGACGATGCCGCCGAGCAGGGACCGCAGGCCCTGCAGCGTCTCGTCGCGCGAGAGCGCGGACAGGGGGATCTCGCGCAGCCGCCCCTCGGAGAGCATCCAGTGGAAGTCGGCGGGCAGCTCGCTCGCGCGGTCGGCGACGAGGACCGCCTTCGCCGTGCCCGTGACCATGATGTTCACGAGGGTGGCGGTGCTGAGCTCGTCGAGGTTCTTGGACGTCTCGAGCGACATCACGGCCATGCGGCCCCCGGCGTCGGAGGCGAGCAGCTGGAGGATGCCCCGCATGATCGAGCCCGGATCGGCCTGGGCGTCCTCGGGCAGCCGCGCGAGCAGCACAGCGAGCGCCCCGTACGGGGTCCGCGTCCCCACGATGGTGGAGCGGAGGCGGATGGTGTGGGCGGTGTCCTCGAGGCCCGTGAGCAGGGCCGAGGCCACCGCCGACTTGCCGAAGCTCATGTCCCCGGTGAGCACCACCCCGTAGGAGCCCGGCTCGGCGAGGGCGGCGGTCGCCTCCGCGATCTCCGTGGCCCTGACGGCGCGTGCCCAGGCCAGCCTGTCGCCCGCGCGGGCCTTCGCGTCGCGGAGGAGCCGGCCGGTCTCCTCCGCCTCGGTCTGCGTCCGCATCTGACCTGCGCCCCCATGCGTCGGCACGTCCCCCGCCAGGACGTGGCTGGGGAAACCTTACCGCTCGGCCGGCGGCCCCAGCAGGGCCGAATGTCACGGCCCGGCGGGGCTACGCCTTGGCCGGGTGGAACTTCTGCTGGGCGGCGGCGAGCCCGTCCCGCGCGAGCATCTCGACGGCGTCGGCGGCCTCGTCCAGGAGGAACGGCAGCTCCTTCTTCTCGGCGGAGCCGAAGTCGCGCAGCACGAAGTCGGCGGCGTCCATGCGGCCCGGCGGCCGGCCCACACCCACCCGCACCCGGAGGTAGTCCTTGGTGCCGAGGGCCTTGGAGATGTCGCGCAGGCCGTTGTGGCCGCCCTCGCCGCCCCCGAGCTTGAGGCGGACGGTGTTGAAGGGGATGTCCAGCTCGTCGTGCACGGCGACGACGTGGCCGGGCTCGATCCCGTAGTACTTGGCGAGGGAGGAGGTCGGGCCGCCGGAGACGTTCATGTAGGTCAGCGGCTTGGCGAGGACCGCGCGGGGGCCGCCCACCCACAGCCGTCCCTCGAGGACGGCGGCGCGCGCGCCCTTGTGCGCGGCGAACTTCCCGCCCATGCGCGCGGCCAGGGCGTCGAGGACCATCTGCCCCACGTTGTGCCGGTTCCCGCTGTATTCGGGCCCGGGGTTGCCGAGGCCCACGACGAGCCAGGTGTCGGTCATGGATGCGCTCCTTGGGTCTGGGCCGGGGGCCGGCGGGCAGCGGCGGCCGGCAGGCCGCCACGTCGAAGCGGCCCGCCCCGGGTGGGACGGGCCGCCTGACGCAGTGCAGCAGTCGTGGGACTACTCGGCAGGGGCTTCCTCGGCCTCCGGCGCCTCGGCGGGGGCCTCGGCCTCGCCGGCCTCCTCCTCAGCGGAGACCTCGACGGCCTCGGAGACGTTGACCACGAGGGTCTCGGGGTCGGTCAGCAGCGCCACGCCGCTGGGCAGCGTGATGTCGGCGGCGTGGACGTGCTGGCCGGCCTCGCGGCCCTCGACGCTGACCTCGAGGGCGGTCGGCAGGTGGGTCGCCTCGGCCTCAACCGAGACGGTCACGGCCTCCTGGTTGGCGACGAACCCGGCGGCGACCTCGCCGGTGACGTGCACGGGGACGTCGACGGCGACCTTCTCGCCGCGGCGGACCGTGAGGAGGTCCATGTGCTCGATCGTCTGGCGGACGGCGTTGCGCTGGATGTCCTTGACGATCGCGAGGTGCTCCTCGCCCTCGATGTCGAGCGTGAGGAGGGCGTTCGGGACGCGGACGGCGATCATGGTCTCGTGGCCCGGGAGGGCGACGTGGATCGGCTCGGCGCCGTGGCCGTAAATGACGGCGGGGATCTTGTGGGCGGCGCGGGTGCGGCGGGCGTAGCCCTTGCCGAACTCGGTGCGCTTCTCGGCTGCGAGCTTCTCGCTCATGCGGGTCTCCTTCGGTGGTTCGTTGGCGCGAGGTCTGCCGACCTCCGCCCGGCGCCGGGGCGCCGCGAAGGAGTTGCCAGACCCAGTCGATCACGGAGCGGGCGCTCCCTCGCCAAGGTTCGCCGACCATCCTACAGGGGCGGAGGGACGCCGCCAAAACGGCGCACGACGGCGCCGTCCCCGCCTCGGGTGGGGACGCCGCCGTCGTGCGCGGGGTGCTGCTGCTAGCTGCGGCCGTCGAAGAGGGACGTGACCGAGCCGTCGTCGAAGACCTCGTGGATCGCCCGGGCGATGAGCGGGGCGATCGAGAGGACGGTGAGCTGCTCGAAGCGCTTCTCGGCGGGGATCGGCAGCGTGTTGGTCACGACGACCTCGCGCGCACCGGACTCGGCCAGTCGCTGCGCGGCCGGGTCGGAGAACACGGCGTGGGTCGCGGCGATGATGACGGAGCGGGCGCCGGCGTTCTTCAGCACCGTCACGGCGCCGGAGATCGTGCCGCCGGTGTCGATCATGTCGTCGATGAGCACGCAGTCGCGGCCCTCGATCTGGCCGACCACCGTCTTGGAGACCGCGGAGTTGGGCACGTTCACGTCGCGGGACTTGTGCACGAACGCGAGTGGGGCGCCGCCGAGGCGCTCGGCCCACTGCTCGGCGACGCGCACGCGGCCGGTGTCCGGGGAGACGACCGTGACCTTGTTCAGGTCCACCCGGGTGCGGACGTAGTCGGCGAGGAGCGGGATGGCCATGAGGTGGTCCACGGGGCCGTCGAAGAAGCCCTGGATCTGCGCGGTGTGCAGGTCGACGCTCATGAGCCGGTCCGCGCCGGCGGTCTTGTAGAGGTCCGCCATGAGGCGGGCCGAGATGGGCTCGCGGCCGCGGTGCTTCTTGTCCTGCCGGGCGTAGGGGTAGAACGGGGAGACGACCGTGATCCGCTTGGCGCTCGCGCGCTTGAGCGAGTCGATCATGATCAGCTGCTCCATGATCCAGTTGTTGATCGGCGCGGGGTGCGCCTGGATCACGAACGCGTCGGCACCGCGGACGCTCTCCTCGAAGCGGACGTAGGTCTCTCCGTTGGCGAAGTCGTACGCCGAGGTCGGCAGCAGCTCGGTGCCGAGCTCCTTGGCGATCTCCTGCGCGAGCTCCGGGTGGGCGCGCCCGGAGGCGAGCACCAGGCGCTTCTCGCCATTGGCCGTGATCTCGGTCATCTACTTGCCTTCTTCTTTCTTCGAGGGGGATGCGGCGGAGGAGGGTCGTTCGGGGGCCTCGTCGGCGGCCGCGGCCCTGGCGTCGGCGGCCGCGGCCGCCGACGGGGAGCCGGCTCGGTGCGTCTCGGTCCAGCCCTCGGCGTTGCGCTGCGGGGCGACGGAGAGGGCGAGGGCCCCGGCGGGCACGTCCTTGCGCACGATCGCACCGGCGGCCGTGTAGGCGCCGTCGCCGACGGTGACGGGGGCCACGAAGACCGTGTTGGAGCCCGTGCGCACCTGGGCCCCGATCACGGTGCGGTGCTTGTGGACGCCGTCGTAGTTGGCGGTGATGTTGCCGCAGCCGATATTCGCGCCCTCGCCGACCTCGGCGTCCCCCACGTAGCCGAGGTGCGAGAGCTTGGCGCCGCGGCCGATCTGGGCGTTCTTCGTCTCGTAGAACGCGCCGATCTTGCCCTCGGGCCCGAGCCGGGTGCCGGCCCGCAGGTAGGTGAAGGGGCCCACGGTGGCGCCGGCGCCGATCTCGGATCCGGTTCCGTCGGTCCGCTTCACGGTCGCGGCCTCGCGGACCACGCAGTCGGTGAGGGTTGTGTCGGGGCCGATCACGGCCTCGCGCTCCACGACCGTGGTGCCGTGCAGCTGGGTGTTGGGCTTGAGGGTGACGTCCTCGGCGAGCTGCACGGTGGCATCGACCCAGGTGGTGGCGGGGTCCACCACCGTGACGCCCGCGCGCATCCAGGCGTCGAGGATGCGGCGGTTGTGCTCGGCGGCCAGCGCCTGCAGCTGGACGCGGTCGTTGGCGCCCTCGACCTGCCAGCGGTCCGTCGTGGCGAGCGCGGAGACGCGCCCACCGCCCGCGCGGGCAATCGCGAGGACGTCGGTGAGGTACTTCTCGCCCTGCGCGTTCTCGGTGGTGACCTGTCGGAGCGCCTCGCGCAGCACGGCGGCCTCGAAGGCGTAGATGCCGGAATTGACCTCGCGGATGGCGCGCTCGGTGGCCGAGGCGTCCTTGTGCTCGCGGATTCCGGCGACCGTGCCGTCGTCCTCGCGCAGGATGCGGCCGTAGCCGGTCGCGTCCTCGAGCACTGCGGTCAGGACGGTGACGGCGTTGCCCGCGGCCTCGTGCTCGGCGACCAGCTCGGCCAGCAGCGCGGTGGTGAGCAGCGGCACGTCGCCGTAGGTCACCACGACGGTGCCCGAGAGCTGGCCGCCCACGGCCTCGGCGTCGAGCGCCGCGAGGGCCACCTCGACCGCGCGGCCGGTGCCGGGGACCTCGTCCTGGTCGACGATCACGGCGGCCGGGTCGTGCTCGGCGATGTGCGCGGCGACGAGGTCGCGCTCGTGCCGCACGACGGCGGCCAGCCGGCCGGGCTCGAGGCCCCGCGCGGCGTCGAGCGCGTGGGCCACCATCGAGCGGCCGCCGAGCGGGTGGAGGATCTTGGGGGTGCGCGACTTCATGCGCGTCCCCGCCCCTGCGGCCAGGACGATCACCGCGGCGGGGCCGTGCTGTCCGTGGGCCGCGCGCGGGGCGCCGGCGGGATGCGTCCGCCCCAGGTCCTCTGCTGTTGCGCTCTGTCCGGGGGTCTCCGCATTCACTGTCGCTGGCTCTCCTGGTCGATCGGCTGGCGAGTGGGGCTGTCGGCAATTCTAGCCAGTGCCGTGAGCTGGCCATTGCGTTCCGCCCCTAGGATTCGAACCTAGTCTGCACGGCTCCAAAGGCCGGCGTGCTGCCGTTACACCAGGGCGGAGTGCACGCTGCCGCCGGGACGGGCGCGGCACAGTGGTCAATTCTGCCATGGATGGGCGCCCCGGGCGGCCGGGCGGGCTGCCCCGCACTGGGATGGCCATCGTGTTGCCGTCCGAGCCCGAGCGCGCCGCCGCCCGCGCGACGGCGACCGCAGCGCCGCCGCCAGCTGGTCGGGGTGGGACGTTCGGTGTTCGCCGCATACATCGAGGAGCCCACGGACGGGTTCCGGATCGTGGTCCGGGACGCGCCGCCCGGGCATCACGAGGGGGCGTTCTCCAGCATCCTCTCGCGGGTGACCGCGAGGGTGGAGCACATCCTCGCGGACGAGTTCGCGGCCCGCGGCTTCGGTACGGGCGACGGCGCGATGTCCGCCCAGATGCTCGTGGGCATGGTGGCGATGACGGGCCAGTGGTGGCTGGACGCCCGCTCCCCGGACAGGCACGCGGTGGCCGCGCACCCGGTGAACCTCGCGTGGAACGGCCTCACTGGCCTTCAGAGGGATCCGGGGCTGGTCGACTCCTGAACGACCGCTCCTCGCGGCGGTCGGCGCGCGCCTTGCGGACGCGCCAGACCACGATGCCGATGACGGCGACCACGCCCACGACCGCGGCGATGTCCCGGCCCGCCGCCTTGGCGACCACCTCGTAGGAGGCGCCGGCGGCGTAGCCGAGGACGGCGAACCCGGTCCCCCACACCGCTCCCCCGAGGGCGTTGAAGGCGAGGAAGCGCGGGTACGGCATGCGGGAGGCGCCGGCGAGGGCGGGCATCATGGCGCGGAAGAACGCCACGAACCGGCCCAGGAACACGGCGGAGCCGCCGCGGCGGCGAAGGAACTCCTGGGCGTCGTCGAGGCGCCGCCGGTGCCGGTCGAAGACCCGGAAGCCGAGCAGGCGGGGGCCCAGGTGCCGGCCGATCTCGTATCCGACCGTGTCACCGAGGATCGCGGCGACCACGATCAGGGGCGCCATGATCCACAGGTCCGCCTTCCCCTGGTTGGCGAGCACCCCGCCGAGCACGGCGGCGGTCTCGCCCGGGATCACGAACCCGACGAAGATGGCGTCCTCGGCGAAGACGAGCGCGAAGACCGCCAGGTACGCCACGAGCGGCGGCACGGCCAGGATCGCTTGAACGAGGGAACCCATCTAGCCGATGCTAGGCCGCGAGGCTGGGAGCGGCCAGAGTCCGGTCCCGCGGGCGGCGCCGGTCAGGCGCCGAGGCGCTGGACGTCGGCGCCGTCGGTGCTGTGCACCATGTGGCGGCCCTGCCCGCCGTGCTCGATGACCCACAGCACCGACCCGTCCGGCGCCACCGCGTCGACGATGCCCGAGACAGACAGCCGGCCGGGTTCGACCACGGTGACGAGGTCCCCCGGCACCAGCGAAATGAAGTCGTCGCTCCGAGCGCCCATGCCTGTCCCCCTCCCGCGGGCCCCCATGGCCTGCTGCGCCCAGCGTAGGCAGTCCCGGTGGCCGCGCGGTGGCGGGAGCGTGAACGCCTGGCGCTACTCGAGGACCTCGGAGGCCTCGAGCCACGCGAGCTCGAGCTCCTCCTTCTGCCCGTGCAGCTCGTTCAGCTGCGCAGTGAGGTCTCCGAGCCGGACGAAGTCCTCTGCGGAGGCGGCCATCTGGGCGTGCAGCTTCTCCTCCTGGGCGGCGAGCTTGCCGAGCTGGCGCTCGATCCGGCCGAGCTCCTTGCGGGCATCGCGCTTCTCTGCCTCGGACCGGCCCGCCGCGGCGGGCTGGGCGTCCTGGGGGGCCTGTCCGGGGAGCGCCTCCGCGGCCGCGAGCGCGGCCTCGCGCAGGGCCAGGTACTGATCGACGCCGCCGGGCAGGTCGCGCACCTTCCCGTCGCCGAGGAGGGCGAGCTGGTGGTCGGTGACGCGCTCGAGCAGGTACCGGTCGTGGCTCACCACGACGAGGGTGCCGGGCCACCCGTCGAGGACGTCCTCGACCGCTGCGAGGGTGTCGGTGTCGAGGTCGTTGGTGGGCTCGTCGAGCATGAGCACGTTGGGCTCGCCCACGAGGAGGCGCAAGAGCTGGAGCCGGCGCCGTTCGCCGCCGGAGAGCTCGGACACGCGGGTCCACTGCTTCTCGTTGGTGAAGCCCAGCTGCTCGACGAGCTGGCCGGCCGTGAGCTCCTTCGAGCCCACGCTGAACGTCTGCTTCTCACGTTGGATGACCTCGATGACGCGCAGGTCTGCGACGTCGTCGAGCTCGCGGACGTCCTGGCTGAGCACGGCCGGGACCACCGTCTTGCCGCGCTTGACCCGGCCGGAGGTCGGGGCGATGTCCCCCGAGAGCAGCCGCAGGAGCGTGGACTTGCCGGCCCCGTTGACGCCCACGAGCCCCACCCGCTCGCCCGGGGCGAGCCGGAGGGTGATGTTGTCCAGGAGGGGCCTCGCGTGCCCCTCGCCCCCGTCGTAGGCGAGGGTCACGCCCTCGAGGTCGATCACGTCCTTGCCCAGGCGGGCGGTGGCCATCTTCGACAGGGCCACGGTGTCGCGCGGCTCGGGGACGTCGGAGATGAGCGCGTTCGCGGCCTCGATGCGGAACTTGGGCTTGGCGGTGCGGGCGGGCGCGCCACGGCGGAGCCACGCGAGCTCCTTCTTCACGAGGTTCGCGCGCTTGCCCTCGACGACGGCGGCCATCCGGTCGCGTTCGGCGCGGGCCAGCACGTAGGCGGCGTAGCCGCCCTCGAAGGGGTCGACGATCCCGTCGTGGACCTCCCACGTGTCGTTGCAGACCTCGTCGAGGAACCAGCGGTCGTGGGTGACCACGAGGAAGGCGCCCTCGGTGGGGCGCCACCTCGTCTTGAGGTGCCGCGCGAGCCACGCGACGCCCTCGACGTCGAGGTGGTTGGTGGGCTCGTCGAGCATGATGACGTCGTGCGGCTCGATGAGGAGCTTGGCGAGGGCCACGCGGCGCTTCTGTCCGCCGGAGAGGGAGCGCACCTGGGCATGCCAGTCGACGTCGGCCACGAGGCCGCCCATGATGTCGCGGATGGTGGGGTTGGAGGCCCACTCGTAGTCGGCGCGGTCCCCCACGATCGCGGCGCCCACGGTGAGGTCGCCGTCGAGCACGTCGCCCTGGTCGAGGTAGCCGACGTCGACCCCGCGGCGCCAGGTGACGCGGCCGCCGTCGGGGGCCAGCCGCTGGGCGAGGAGCCGCATGAGGGTCGACTTGCCGTCGCCGTTGCGGCCCACGATCCCGATCCGGTCGCCCTCGTTGAGGCCGACCGTGACGCCGTCGAGCACGGTGCGCGTGCCGAAGGAGATGGCCATGCTCTCGCCGCCGAGGAGGTGTGCCACAGGAATCCTTGCCAGTCGGGTGAAGGGGACTACAGAAGGGTATCGCTGACGATCCGCGCCCCGGGCACGGGCCCGTGGACCGCGAGCGCCTCGATCCCGTGGTGGGCGAGCTCCTCCGCGAGGTCGGCGGCAGCGCCCGCGTCGGCCGCGAGGAGGGCGACGGTGGGCCCGGAGCCCGAGACCATCGAGGCGAGTGCCCCGTGCGAGTCGGCCCACCCGAGGGTGTCGCGCAGCTGCGGGGCGAGGCCGACCGCGGCGCGCTGCAGGTCGTTGACCAGCAGGTGGGAGAGGCCGCCGGCGTCCCCGGCCCGGAGGGCGGCCAGGACGGCCGGCTCGACCTGCGTGGGCTCGGGCACGCTGAGGCCCTCCGCGTCGCGGAGCCGGTCCAGCTCGGAGAACACGGCCGGCGTGCTCAGGCCGAACGGCGCCGGGACGAGGACCCAGTCGAACCGGGTCGTGGCGAGCGCCGGCGAGAGCTGGTCCCCCACGCCCAGGCCCACGGCGGCTCCGCCGAGCAGGGCGAAGGGCACGTCGGCGCCGAGCTCGGCGGCGACGTGGGCGAGCTCCTCCTTGGACAGGCCCGAGCCCCAGAGCGCGTCGCAGGCGAGGAGGGCCGCGGCGGCGTCGGCCGAGCCCCCGCCCATGCCGCCGGCCACGGGGACCCGCTTGGTGATGGTCAGGTGCACCCCGGTCGGGTGCTCGGTCATCTCGGCCATGAGGCGGGCGGCCCGCACGGCGAGGTTGCGCTCGTCGAGCGGGATGTCGAGCTCGTCGAGGTCGAGGGTGCTCTCGGGGCTCAGGCTCACCGTCACGCCCGGCTCGGCGGAGGTGGTCGCGGTGACTTCCTCGAACAGCGAGACGGCGAGGTAGATGCTGGCCACCGAGTGGTAGCCGTCCGGGCGGCGGGGGCCGACCCGCAGGGAGACGTTGACCTTGCCCGGGGCGCGGACCTTCACGGACCTCGGGCGGGCGTCGGGTCCGGAGGGGCTGGTGCGCATGCCCCCCACGCTATCGGACCGCGTCGGTGGCGGGCGCACCCGCGTCGGCCGGGCGGTGCTGCTCGGCGATGCGGGCGAAGTCGGCGATGCCGAGGACCTCGCCACGCGCCTGCGGGTCCACGCCCGCGGCCCGCAGGGCCCGCTCGGCCTCGGCGCCCGAGCCTGCCCAACCGGAGAGCGCGGCCCGCAGGGTCTTGCGGCGCTGGGCGAAGGCAGCGTCGATGACCGCGAAGACCTCGCGGCGGGTCGCGGTAGTGGCCGGCGGTGCGGTGCGGGTGAAGCCCACGAGGCCGGAGTGGATCTTGGGCGCGGGCCAGAAGACGTTCATGCCGATCACGCCGGCCTTGCGCATGGTGCCGTACCACGCTGCCTTGACGCTGGGGACGCCGTAGACCTTGGAGCCGGGCTCGGCGGCGAGGCGGTCGGCCACCTCGTCCTGGACCATGACGAGGCCGTGGCGCAGCGACGGGAAGTGCTCGAGGAGGTGCAGGACCACGGGGACGGCCACGTTGTAGGGCAGGTTCGCCACGACGGCGCTGGGCTGCGCGAACGGCCCCGGCGGGAGCTCGGTGGTCTTCAGGGCGTCGGAGAGCACGAGGGCGAAGCGCCCGACGGCGTCGGGCCGCCACCGCTCGACCGTCGCGGGGAGCCGGCCGGCGAGGACCGGGTCGATCTCGATCGCCACGAGGTTCGCGGCCGCGTCGAGCAGGCCGAGGGTGAGCGAGCCGAGGCCCGGGCCCACCTCGAGGACCGTCTCGGACGGTTCGAGGCGGGCCGCCGCGACGATGCGGCGGATGGTGTTGCCGTCGATCACGAAGTTCTGCCCGAGCGTCTTGGTGGGCCGGATCCCCAGCTCGCCCGCGAGGGCACGGATGTCGGCGGCGCCGAGGAGCGGGCGGGAGCCGGGGGCGTCAGTCACCCGAGCATCCTACCGGGGGCTGACTTGTCCCGGCCTCTCAGTCCGCCGCGCCGGCGCAGCCCCACGGGCCGAGGCCGGCCTTGTCCCGGCCTCTCAGCCCGCCGCGCCGGCGCAGCCCCACGGGCCGAGGCCGGCCTTGGCGTAGTACGTGTTGGCGACGGCGATCTGCTGCTCGCGGGTGGCGAGGGCGGCGTTGGGGGCGTACTGGCCGCCGCCGTTGGCGATCCAGGACGAGATGTCGAACTGGAGGCCTCCGTAGTAGCCGTTGCCGGTGTTCGCGGCCCAGTTGCCGCTGGACTCGCACTGGGCGATCTTGTCCCACATGGCGGCGTTCATGACGGCGGGCGCGGCAGCGCCGGTGTTCTTGCCGGCGTTCTGGTCGGTGCTCGGGTCCGTCTTCGGCTTGGTGCCCACGAGGACCTTCTCCGCGACGGCGGCGCGGGTCACGCTCTGGGACACGAGCGAGCGCTGGGCCTCGCGGCCGTCGACGGTGACGCTGCGGTAGTGCTTCTCGACGGTGCCGTCCACGCCCTGCTGGACCACCTTCGTCTCGCCCTCGGGGAGGTCGGCGCTCTCGGTCTTCTCGGTGCTGTACGGGACCGTCTCCGTCACGGTGCTGGCGGCGGAGGTGTCCACGCGCGTGACCTTGAGCGCCATGTTCGCCACGATGGGGGCGTTGCGGGGGGCGGAGACGCGGTCGGCCGGCCCGGGGGTGATCCGCAGCTCGGTGAGGAGCTCCGCGACGGTGGCGGCCGTCGTCGTGCGCGTCACGGGGGTGCCGTCGACGACGACGGTGACGTCCTTGGGCGTGCTGATCCTGATCGGTGCGCTCTCCGCATCCAGGCGGGTCGAGCGGTCCAGCGAGACGAGCGAGGTCGGGGCGACCCCGAGCTGGCTCACGAGCCCGGCGACGTCGGGGGCGGTGGTGTCCACGGTGCGCCGGGCCCCGTCCAGGTCGACGGTGACGTGCCGGGCGCGGCTGACGGTGACCACGGAGCCGTCGGTGACAGTCGCGCCGAGGGCGGGCGAGACGCGGTCGGCCGAGCCGAGCTGCACGGACGCGCTGCGGACCACCTCGTCCACGGTGGAGGCGAACGTCGTGACGGTGCTGGCCTGTCCGTCGACGGACAGGGTCACGGTCTTGCCGTTCACCACGAACGCCGTGGTCCCGAGGGCGAGCGCGGCCACGACGGCGGCCTGGCCCGCGGCGCGGACGGGGGAACGGCGGGGACGGACCGGTCGTGCTGCGCGGCGGCCGTGTTTGCTCACAGGGGTCCAATCGTCGGTCCATCCGGGCACGGCGGCCCCGGGCACGGGCAGGACAGGGCCGGGAGATGGACGGCGCGCGCCCGCGGCATTGCTCCTGCCTCACCCCGAGGGGGCAAGTGCCCGGCGTCTGCGGCGACCCCGGCTGTTGGGGTTCACAGTAACCGAAACGTTACACAGGGGCCAGTCAGGTCACGGAACGACTACGAGCGCGCCCGCGAGCGGGCAGCGCTCAGCCCCAGCCCCCGTAGGCCTGCTCGGTGTTGGCGGAGAGCCGCGAGCAGAGCTCGGCGAGGTCGGCTCCGAGGACCTCGGCCATCGAGCGCACGGTGTAGGGCACCATGTAGCTCGCGTTGGGCCGGCCGCGGTACGGGTGGGGCGTGAGGTACGGCGAGTCGGTCTCGACGAGGATCCTCCCGGGGTCCGCGATGGCGAGGGCCCGGCGCAGGTTCTCGGCGTTCTTGAACGTCATCGTCCCGGCGAAGGACATGAACCAGCCGTTCTCGTTGCAGGTCCTGGCGAGGTCCTCGTCCCCCGAGAAGCAGTGGAACACGACCGTCTCCGGGGCGCCCTCCTCGCCCAGGAGCCGCACCACGTCCTCGTGGGCGTCGCGGTCGTGGATCTGCAGGGTCTTGCCGAGGCGCTTGGCGAGGTCGATGTGCCAGCGGAAGGAACCGTGCTGGATCGCCAGGGCATCGCCCTTGGAGCGGAAGTAGTCCAGTCCCGTCTCCCCGACGGCACGCACGCGCGGGTGGGCCGCGAGCCGCTCGATCTCGGCGTAGGCCGCCTCGAGCTCGCCGCGCGCGGCGTAGCGGGGCGCGTCGTTGGGGTGGAGGGCGACGGCGCCGAGCAGCCGGGCGTCGGCGTCGAGCGCCTGCACCGTGAAGCGGGAGGAGGGCAGGTCGCAGCCCACCTGGACGGCGCGGTCCACGCCCACCGCGGCCGCGGCGTCGAGCGCGTCCTTGACCCCGACTTCCACGAGCCCGTCCCGGAAGTTCAGATGCGTGTGGTTGTCCACCACCGGCACGGGCAGCGGCTCGGGCGCCGGCGGGTACTCGAGGCGGCGCGACCGGCCGGACTCGTCCGTGGCGGCGCGGCGCCCGCCCGAGCCCGCCTCCTCCGCTGCGTCGGGGGTGCCGGTGTGACGGTAGGCGGCGGGCGTGTGGGCTGAGCACATGGCCTCCACTGTAGTTCGCGGACGGCAGGGCAGGGACCGCCGCGGGGCCGAGCGCGATGCGGCCGCTGCGGGTAACGTGGAGGCTAGGTGTGGCGCATGCCACAGCAGCAGGGCCGCGCGCTGGCGGCCGGCCGGGAGGGCGCACATGGACGGTCATCAGGGCGGGGTCGACCAGGCGGGGGGCTCGGTGAGCCCCCTGCGGACGCTCCACCACGGCGAGGCGCCCGAACCGATGGACGCGGCGCGCTTCAAGGCCGCGTGCGAGCGGATCCTGGCCTCCATCGGCCAGGTGGTCGACGGCCAGGCGGAGGCCGCCCGCCTGGCCCTCACCGTCCTGCTGGCCCAGGGCCACCTGCTCGTCGAGGACGTCCCGGGCGTCGGCAAGACGATGCTGGCCAAGACCCTGGCGCGGTCCATCGACTGCTCGGTCAGCCGCATCCAGTTCACCCCAGATCTCCTCCCCAGCGACGTCACGGGGGTCTCCATCTACAACCAGGCCACGCGGCAGTTCGAGTTCCGGCCCGGCGCGGTGTTCGCGAACATCGTGATCGGCGACGAGATCAATCGGGCCTCGGCGAAGACCCAGTCGGCGCTGCTCGAGTGCATGGAAGAGCACCAGGTGACCGTGGACGGCACCTCGTACGTGCTCAGCGAGCCGTTCATGGTCGTCGCGACCCAGAATCCGATCGAGATGGAGGGCACCTATCCCCTCCCCGAGGCGCAGCGGGACCGCTTCATGGCGCGCATCTCGATGGGCTATCCCGACGCCGCCGCCGAGGCGGAGATGCTCGACAGCCACCAGTCGGACTCCCCCCTGCTGCGGGTCGAGCCCGTGGTGGACGCCGCCGAGATCCGCGCCATGATCGCCACCGTCAAGGACGTCTTCGTCTCCGCGCCGGTGCGGGACTACACGGTGCAGCTCGGCCGGGCGACGCGCGCGAGTGAGCGCATCCGCCTCGGCGCGAGTCCGCGCGCCGTCCTGCAGCTCCTGCGCGCGGCGAAGGCCCGGGCCGCCGTCGCCGGGCGCGACTTCGTCCTCCCCGACGACGTCGCCGCGATGGCGCCCGAGGTGCTCACCCACCGCCTTGTCCTCGAACGCCGGGCCTCGGGCAGCGGGCTCACGCCGGCCGCCGTGCTCCGTGCGGTCGTGGACTCGGTACCTGTTCCTGTCACCGGGCAGTCCGGCGCCCGGCGGCACGGATAGGCGGTCCGGCGTGGAGCGCCCGCCCCGGACCGACTGGCGGGGCAGCCTCACGCCGCGGGGGTGGGGCTTCGTGGTCGCCGCCGCGGTGGCGCTCATGGCCGCCCAGGTCATGGGCCGCCGGGACCTCCTGCATCTGGCCGTGTTCCTCGCGCTCGTCCCGGCGGGAGCCCTCGTGGCCAGCCTGCTCGTCCGCCCGTCGATGACCGTGCTGCGCCGGCCCCACCCGGAGGTCGTCGAGGCCGGGCAGAGCACTGAGGTCGCACTGAGCCTGCGCCACAGCGGCCTGCTCTCGGGTCGGATGTCGATGACCGAGCAGCTGCCCGCGTCGCTCGGCACGGGCCCCACCTTCGTCTACCCCGGCAGGTCGACCGGCCGGGACGGGGCGAGCAACTACCGGTACGAGCTCGGCTGCCCGCGGCGCGGCCTGTACTGGATCGGCCCGGTCGAGGCCCGGCACTCGGACCCCTTCGGCCTGGCCGAGCGGCGCAGCCGGATCGGCACGGGCACCAGGCTCACCGTGACCCCCGCCGCGGCCGCGCTCCCCGCAGCCGCGCTGGCCGGGGTGCGGGGGGCCGAGGGCATCATCGCGGCCCGCATCCAGTCTGTGCCGAGCGAGGACGACGTCATGACCCGCGAGTACCGCCACGGGGACCCGATGCGCCGCGTCCACTGGGCGGCGACCGCGCGGCACGGCGAGCTCATGGTCCGGCAGGAGGAGTCCGCCGTCTCGCCCGAGGCCACGATCGTGGTGGACCTGCGCAGCGATGCGTTCCCGGACGCGGGGCAGGAGGACGCCGAGGGCAGCGGATCGCCCTCGTTCGAATGGGCGGTCACCGCGGTCATGTCCGTCGCAGCCCACCTGAGCGAGCTGGGCTACTCGCTGCGGCTGCTCGAGCCCGGCGGCGGCGCCGCCCTCGCCCGTTCCCCCTCGGCACCGGAGCCCGACACCATCGAGTACGCGGGCCGCGACGGTGTCGCGCTGATCGCCGAGGGCCTTGCCGCGATCGCCCCGGAGCCTGCCCCGGGCACCACGGGGGTCAGCGACCGTCTCCTCGACAGGCTCGAGGGACACCGGCACCGCGGCCCCATCGTCGCGGTGCTCGGCAGGACCACGGCGGAGCAGGCGCGCGGGCTGGCCTCGGCCTCCGGCTTCGCCGAGCGCGCCCTCGCGGTGGTCGTCGGCCCGCGGGCCGGCTCCTCGCGCGCCGCAGTCGACGTCCTGCGGGACGCCGGCTGGAGGGCCGTGGAGGCCACACCCCGCTCCTCGGTGCAGCGGGTATGGGCGGCGCTGACCGTTGAGGACGCGTCCCTGGACCACGGCGAGCGGCGCGCGGGACCGGGTGGCGGGGCGAGGAGCTCCGCGTGAGGGCCCCCTCGCTCCGGCGGCCCGAGTGGCGCCATGTGCCGGCCGAGCTGTTCCTGGCCCTCGCGGTCGGAGGGGGGTCCCTCGCGTACAGCGGGGTGCTGCGGGGCTGGACCTGGCTGTACCCGGTCCTGGTGGTGCTCCTGGCCGCGGTGGCCGGCACCTCGCTGGCCAGGGCGTTCCGCTGGCACCCGGTCCTGGTCGCCGTCGCCGGGGCCGCCGGCTGGACGGGCGCGATGGACTCGATGTTCTTCCGCGGCACGAGCCTGCTCGGCCTCATCCCGACGGCGGACACGCTCGGAGCCGCGCGGGAGGCGCTGGACCAGGCGTGGCACACGGTCGCCTACGACGCGGTCCCCGCGGCGCCGAACATCGGCATCGTGGCGCTGACTGCGGGCGCGATCGGCCTCATCGCGCTGGTCACCGAGACCATCGCCCTCTCGTGCCGCATGCCGGCCGTCTCGGGCGTCGCCGTCCTCGCGGTCCTCGTCGTCCCCGCGGTGCTCAAGCCGGAGAGCGTGGGCGCGACGGGCTTCGCCACCGCGGCGGCCGGCTATCTCGGGCTCCTCGCCACCGCCGGCTCGGCCTACGCCTCCGGCAGCGCGGCCGAGCGCCTTGCCGCGGCGCTGTCCCCCGGGCGCTTCGCCGTGCTCGTGGCGGCCGTGGTCGCCGGCGCCCTCGCCATTCCCCAGGTCATCCCCGGGTTTGACGCCGGGACCTTCCCCGAAGGCGCCCGGCTGCAGAGCCTGGGCCAGAACGTGGGCCTCAACCCGCTCATCAGCCTCGGCAACGACCTGAGGAGCTCGAACGCCGTCGGCGTCCTCACCTACGCGACAGACTCGACGTCGCCCGTCTACCTCCGCACGGTGACGGTCGAGGACTTCAACGGGGCGTCATGGGGGCCGGAGAACCACGACGACCAGCTCCAGCGCCCGATCACCCAGATCGCCGGCCCCGCGGCGGCCATCGGTCCCACCACCGCGACCACCACGGTCGTGACCACCGGGGGCTTCACGAGCCCCTACCTCCCGGCGCCCTACGCCCCCCAGTCCCTCGAGGGCGTCCGGGGTGACTTCGGCTGGGACCCGAGCGACCTGAGCATCAAGGGCGCTCCCGCCTCGAGCCAGAACCAGCTGTACGTGGTGCACTCGACGATGCCGCAGCTCACCCCCCAGGCCCTCTCCGCCGCGGTCACCGCGCCGCGGGGGATCGACCTCGTCGCCGCGCAGGTCCCCCGCGGCGTCCCGGCCAACGTGCGCAGCGCGGCCGAGCAGGTCACCCAGGGCGCCGCGACCCCCTATGCCCGCGCCCTGAAGATCCAGGCCTGGCTGCGGACCTTCCAGTACTCGGAGAAGACCCCGGTCGAGGACGGCTACGACGGCACGGGCATGGACGTCCTGAGCACCTTCCTGACGAAGAAGGCCGGCTACTGCATCCACTTCGCCGCCGCGATGGCGGTCATGGCCCGGGTGGTCGGCACCCAGCCGGATCGCCGTGGGCTTCGCCCCCGGGCACCCCACCGGCCAGACCGTCGCGGTCCCTGCCTCACAGCCGCTGCCCGAATTCCAGGTCGATGGGAGGGACGCCCACGCGTGGCCCGAGCTGTACTTCCAGGGGCTCGGCTGGGTGCCGTTCGAGCCGACGCCCACGCGCGGGGTGCTGCCCTCCTACGCCTTCACCGACAGCGCGGGCCCGGGCGCGAGCAGCAACCTCGACAACCTCAACGACGGCCTGCGGGCGACCCCCAACAACGGCACGGCGGCCCCCACACCCAGCAACCCGGCACAGGCGCCGGCCGCCGCCCAGGAGGCCGCCCCGTGGATGCCCGCCGTCCTCGTGGCCCTCGGGCTCCTCGCCCTCGCGATCGTCGTGGCCTTCCCCGCCGCCCTGCGCGCCGCCCAGCGGCGCCGGCGCCTCCGCCGCGGGCTCCGCGGCATCTGGGAGGAGCTCGAGGCGGTCGGCGTGGACCACGGGCTCCCCCCGGGCCCGGCGGACACGCCACGCTCGTACGCGAGGCGCCTCGGCGCGTGGGAGGCGGACGACGGCGGGCTCCACCGCGCGCTCGACACCCTCACCACCGCCTACGAGCGGCACGAGTTCGGGCGCCCCGGCTACGAGGCCGACGAGGATGCCGCGCGCCGCGCAGTCTCCGTGGTGCACGAGGCCGGCCGCCGCACGCAGCACCCGGTCCGGCGGGCGCGCATCGCGGCCCTGCCGCCGTCATCCTTCACCTGGCTCACGCGCGCCCTGACGCGGCTGGCCCCCGCAGCCGGGGCAGCGGGGGCCAGGGTTCGCACCGGGCTGAAGCGGGCGCTGCGCCGCGTGCGGCGCCGGCCGAAGGACTGAGCCGCGCGCCCCACCGGCGTTGAGGGGTCATGTCCCACGGTTGAGGGGTCATGTCCCAGATCCGATGCCGGCCCATTGACCAGTCAACGCAGGGACATGACCCCTCAACGCAGGGAGATGACCCCTCAAGGGGCGTGGGGACGATCAGCCCGCGTACGGGTCCGCGATGCCGATGTACTGCGTCGTCGTGTACTCCGCGATGCCCTCGGCGCCGCCCTCGCGGCCCAGGCCGGACTGCTTGACCCCGCCGAACGGGGCGGCCGCGTTCGAGATGACGCCGGCGTTGAAGCCGACCATGCCGTACTCGATCTGCTCGGCCACGCGGAACATGCGTGCGTAGTCCCGGGTGAACAGGTAGGAGGCCAGGCCGTACTCGGTGGAGTTCGCGAGGCGGATCGCGTCCTCCTCGGTCTTGAACGTGGTCACCGGGGCGACCGGGCCGAAGATCTCGTTGCGGAGGATCTCGGCGTCGTTCGGGACGTCGGCGAGCACGGTCGGGGCGTAGAAGTAGCCGTCGCCCTCGAGCGGCGCCCCGCCGGTGGCAACGCGGGCGCCGGACTGGACGGCCTCGGTCACGAGGGCGTGCACGTCCTTGCGGGCGCCGCCGTCGATGAGGGGGCCCACGGTGGTGGACGGCTCGGTGCCGCGGCCCGGCGTGAGGTCCGCCATCGCGGCGGCGAACTTGGCGGTGAACTCCTCGGCGACGGACTCCTGCACGAGGAAGCGGTTCGCGGCCGTGCAGGCCTCGCCCATGTTGCGCATCTTCGCTGCCATGGCGCCGGCCACGGCCTTGTCCAGGTCGGCGTCCTCGAAGACGATGAACGGCGCGTTGCCGCCGAGTTCCATGGAGGTGCGCAGCACGTTCTGGGAGGCGTCCGCGAGCAGGCGGCGGCCCACCGGCGTCGAGCCCGTGAACGAGACCTTCCGCAGGCGCGAGTCCTTCATGAGCGGGCCGGAGATGCTCGAGGCGGACGAGGACGAGACCACGTTGAGCACGCCGGCCGGCAGGCCGGCCTCCTGCATGACCGCGGCGAACAGCTGGGTCGTGAGCGGGGTGAACTTCGCGGGCTTGACCACCATCGTGCAGCCAGCGGCCACCGCGGGGGCGATCTTGCGGGTCGCCATCGCCAGGGGGAAGTTCCACGGCGTGATGAGCAGGCAGGGACCCACCGGCTTGCGGTGGACCAGGATCTTGTTCTTGCCCTCGGGGGTGGTGAGGAAGCGGCCGTAGTCGCGCACGGCCTCCTCGGAGAACCAGCGCAGGAACTCGGCGCCGTAGGTGACCTCGCCGCGGGACTCGGCCAGCGGCTTGCCCATCTCGAGGGTCATCAGGAGGGCGAACTCCTCGGCGCGCTCGGTCACGAGGTCGAACGCGCGGCGCAGGATCTCGGCGCGCTCGCGCGGCGCCGTGCGGGCCCAGGAGGCCTGGACGGCGTCGGCGGCGTCGAGGGCCGCGACCGCGTCCTCGCTCGTGCCGTCCGCGATCTCCAGCAGGGTCCTGCCCGTCGCAGGGTCCTCGACCGCGAACTTCTTCCCGCCGGTGGCCTCGCGCCACTCGCCATTGACCAGCAGGCCGGTGGGGACTTTCGCGAGCAGTTCCTGCTCGCGCTCGGGGGTGACAGCGGTGTTCTCGGGCACGTCGACTCCTTCATGGGCACGCTCGACATCGGGCGTGGGTGGACTTCTTCCACGCTAGGCCTCAGTGCCCGCGGGTGTCCATGCATCCGAGGACGAGCGTGACGGACTTCACCTGTGCAGGTGCACAATCGACTTCCGCGGAATTCCGCGGTTTTTACTTCGGGGTCCCCTTCGCGGCCAAGGCGGCAGCGTACAGCTCCCGCTTGCTCGCACCGGCCTCCCCCGCCACCACCGCGACGGCGTCCTTGAGCCGGGCCCCGCCCGCGACGAGCGCCTGCACCGCGCCCACGAGGTCCTCGGGCCGCACCGGCGCGGCGGCGGGGGCGCCCTCGGCGACCACCGCGATCTCCCCGCGGACCTCCCCCTCCTCGGCCCACGCGGCGAGCTCGCCCGCCGCGCCCCGCAGGACCTCCTCGTAGGTCTTGGTCAGCTCGCGGCACACCGCGATGCGGCGCTCGGAGCCGAACGCGTCGGCGAGCGAGCGGAGCATCGGGGCGAGCCGGTGCGGCGCCTCGAAGAACACCATGGTGCGCGGCTCGGTGCGCAGCTCGGCCAGGCGGGACGCGCGCTCCCCCGCCTTGCGCGGCAGGAAGCCCTCGAAGCAGAAGCGGTCCGTGGGCAGCCCTGACAGGGCCAGGGCAGTGAGGACGGCGGAGGGGCCGGGGACGGCCGTCACGGTCAGGCCCTGGGCGACGGCGGCCTCGACGAGCCGGTAGCCCGGATCGGACACGGCGGGCATGCCGGCGTCCGTGACCAGGAGCACCGTGCCGCCGGCGGCCACGGCGTCCAGCAGCTCCGGCGTCTTGGCGGCCTCGTTGTGCTCGTGGTAGCTCACCACCCGCCCGCTCGGCTGGACGCCGAGTCCGCGGACCAGCCGCTGGAGGCGCCGCGTGTCCTCGGCCGCGATGACGTCGGCCTCGGCGAGCAGCTCCACGAGCCGCCGGCTCGCATCGCCCAGGTTCCCGATCGGGGTGGCGGCGAGGACCACGGCCCCGCCGGCCGGCCGCACGGGGTGGGTGCCGCCGTCGTGCGCAGGGCCTTCCTCGTGGTCCGCGTCCGGGAGTCGGCTGGGTCCCTGGGGTCTCTCGGGTGGCTGCACGGGCCCAGCCTACGCCAGCGCAGCGTGCCCGCCCCGGGCCCCTCCGCCCCGGTAGCATGGGCCGGGATGGCCACCCAGACCCCCACCCGCCCGCCCGTGCGCAGCTGGAACACTCGGCGCAGCCGGATCGTCGATCCCGCGCAGGACGCCGCGCTCGGTCCGGCGGCCGCCCTGCGCGAACGGCTCGTGGGACCCCGGCTGAGGGCCGAGCCGGGGACGTGGGACCGCCGGCTCGCCTGGCTCGTGCCGGTGGCCGTCGGGCTCGTCGCCGGGCTCCTGCGCTTCTGGCAGCTCGACCGGCCGCACTCGCTGATCTTCGACGAGACCTACTACGTCAAGGACGCCTACTCGTACCTCGTCTCGGGCGTGGAGCGGAGCTGGTCCGAGAACGCCAACGACCTCTTCGTCAACGGCGACATGTCCGGGCTGCTCGCCTCCCCCGAGTACGTGGTGCACCCGCCCGTGGGCAAGTGGATGATCGCGGCCGGGATGGCGCTCTTCGGCCCGGGCAGCTCGTTCGGCTGGCGCTTCTCGGCGGCGCTCGTGGGCACGCTGTCGGTCATGATGACCGCGTGGGCTGGCCGCCGCCTCTTCCGCTCGCATCTCCTCGCCGCCGCCGCGGGCCTGCTCCTGGCGATCGACGGCCACCATCTGGTCCTCTCCCGCACCGGGATCCTGGACATCTTCCTCTCGTTCTGGCTCCTTGCCGCGTTCTGCCTCCTGCTGCTCGACCGGGACGACGGCAGGCGACGCCTCGCCGCGCGCCTCGGGGCCCTCGCCGGACCGGACGGAAGGATACGGCCGACGGCGCTCGTGACGGGTCCGCGGCTCGGCGTGAGGTGGTGGCGGATCGCCGCAGGGGTGTGCCTGGGCCTCGCCGTCGGCGTGAAGTGGTCGGGACTGGCGTTCGTGGCGGTGTTCGGGCTCATGACCGTCCTGTGGGACGCCGGGGCGCGCCGCGAGGCCGGGGTGCGGGCCTGGCTCCCCGGCGCAGCCCTGCGGGACGCCCCGCTCGCCGCGGCCAGCATCCTCCTCACCGGAGCGGCGGTGTACCTCGCCTCGTGGACCGGCTGGTTCCTCTCGGACAACGGGTTCTACCGGCACTGGGCCGAGGCCAACCCGGATCCGGCCTGGGCCTGGGTGCCGGCCCCGCTGCGGTCGCTGTGGCACTACCACCAGGAGGCCTACGCGTTCCACACGGGCCTCTCCACCCCGCACCCGTACGCGTCGAGCCCGTGGAGCTGGCTCCTGCAGGGCCGGCCGGTCTCCTTCTACTACACCGAGCCGGCGGGCATGTGCGGGGCCGCGCACTGCTCCTCGGCCGTCCTGTCGGTGGGCAACCCGCTGATCTGGTGGGGCGGCACCGTGGCGCTCGGCGTGCTCGTGCTGCTCTGGGCCGGGCGGCGCGACTGGCGCGCCGGAGCGATCCTCTCGGGCGTCGCCGCCGGGTACCTGCCGTGGTTCATGTACCCCACCCGGACCATGTTCGCGTTCTACGCCGTCTCCTTCGAGCCGTTCCTGGTCCTGGCCCTGGCCATGGCGCTCGGCCTCGTGCTCGGGCGGCCCACGGACCCGCCCGGGCGGCGGCAGGCCGGGCTGCTCGCCGTCGGGGTCTTCGTCCTCGCGGCCCTCGCCGTCTCGGCCTACCTCATGCCCCTCTGGAACGCCGAGCCCATCCCCTACATCGAGTGGCGGCTGCGGCTCTGGATGCCGAGCTGGACGTAGCCGGCCCGCGTCGCCCCGGCGCGGGACCGCCCCGGGATGGCAGGATGGGGCCTAGGCGCTGAGCGCTGCACGGGGGGCCACTGGAGACGAGCGGGAGCACGGAGAGGACGGGCACGTGGCAGGCGGAGCGGAAGCCGGAGCAGGAGCGCAGGAACAGCGGGCGGAGGCGTCGGCGCCCCTGCTGGCGAGCCTGCCGCCCGAGGCGAACGTCACCTCGCTGCTCGAGGACCGGGTGGCGGCCACCCCCGACGCCGAGCTGTTCTCGCGGCGCACGGAGGCCGGCTGGGAGCCCGTCAGCGCCGCGCAATTCCACGCCGACGCGGTCGCCCTCGCCCGCGGCCTCATCGCCAGCGGCCTGGACGTTGGCGACCGCGTGGCCATCGTCTCGGCGTCGAGCTACGGGTGGGCGCTCGTCGACTTCGCCGTCTGGTACGCCGGCGGTGTGCCCGTGCCGGTCTACGAGACGTCCTCGCCCTCCCAGATCGCCTACATCCTCGCCGACTCGGGAGCACGCCGCGTGTTCGTCGAGAACAGCCACCTCGCCCTGACCGTCCAGGAGGCCATCAGCGCCTCCCCCGAGCTCAGCAGCGTGTGGCTGCCGATCACCCTCATGACCGAGGACGGGGGCGGCTCGAACCTCAGGAGCCTTGCCGGCCCGGGGCTCGGGGTCCCGGCGCAGGAGCTCGAGCGCCACCGCACGGCGGCCGACCTCGACGCCCTCGCGACCCTCGTGTACACCTCCGGCACGACCGGGCGCCCCAAGGGCTGCGAGATCACCCACCGCAACCTCGCCCTCCTCGCGGTCAACCTCCAGGCCCACCTTCCCGAGGTGGTCGGCCCCGGGGCGCGGACCCTCATGTTCCTGCCGCTGGCCCATGTCCTCGCCCGGGCCGTCCAGATCACCTGCGTGGCCGCCGGCGTCGTGGTCGGCCATTCGCGCCAGTCGACCCTGCTCGACGACCTCGCGACCTTCCGGCCCACGTTCCTGCTCGCCGTGCCGCGCGTGTTCGAGAAGGTCTACGCCGCCGCGGAGGAGCGCGCTGCCGAGGGTGTGCGGGGCTCCGTCTTCGAGCGCGCCGCGGCGACGGCGCGCGAGTTCTCCCGCGCGCTCGACGACGAGGCCGCCGGGCGCGGCGAGGGCCCGGGGCGGCGTCTTCGGCTGCGGCACGCCGTGTTCGACCGCCTCGTCTACGGCCGGCTCCGCGCGGCGTTCGGCGGACGGGTCTCGACGATCGTCTCCGGCGGCAGCGCCCTGAGCCCTGCCCTCGCGCACTTCTTCCGCGGCGCGGGCCTGACGGTCCTCGAGGGCTACGGCCTCACCGAGACCACGGCCCCGTGCACGGTCAACACGCCGCAGGCGACGCGCATCGGCACCGTGGGACGTCCCGTCCCCGGCACCACCGTGCGCATCGACCCGAGCGGCGAGGTGCTCGTGAAGGGCATCGGCGTGATCCGCGCCTACCGTGGCGCCAGTACGGCGCCCCCCGGCGGCGAGGGAGCGGCGTCGGCCTTCCGGGAGGACGGGTTCTTCGCCACCGGGGACCTCGGCTCGCTCGATTCCGACGGCTTCCTCACCATCACGGGCCGGCTCAAGGACGTGCTCGTGACGGCGGGCGGCAAGAACGTGGCCCCCGGGCCCCTCGAGGAGGCGCTGCGCGAGTCCGAGCTCGTCGCCCACGCCGTGGTCGTGGGCGAGGGCAGGCCGTTCGTGGGTGCCCTCCTGGCGCTCGACGGCGACCAGCTGGGCGCGTGGGCGCGTCGCCGCGGGCGGACGCTGGGCATCTCCGAGGCGGCGGCCGACCCCGAGGTGCTGGCGGAGCTCCAGCAGGCGGTCGACGCCGCGAACGCGGCCGTTTCCCGCGCGGAGTCGATCCGCCGGTTCGTGGTCCTGCCGAGGGAGCTCACGCTCGAGGACGGCGATCTGACCCCGTCGCTCAAGCTGCGCCGACAGCGCCTCGTCGAATCGTTCCCGCAGGAACTCGAGGACCTCTACTCCGCCTGAGCCTCGGCGCGGGGAGCCTCTGCGGCGTCCGGCTCCCCCGCGGCCTCGCGGGCTGCGCGGCGCCTGGGGGTCGGCCAGCAGAAGATCACCATGAGGCTCGCCGCCAGCAGCACCAGCACGCCGACCACGAGCGCGGAGTCCACCCAGAACTGGCCCGGGAAGAGCCTGATGAGCGAGTCCTCGAGCCTGAAGGTCCACGTGCCGTTGGCGAAGAAGATCCGGTGGAAGTCGGTGAAGAACTGCTCCCAGCCCAGCGCCGCGAGGACGGCGAGGGCGACGATGATCGCGATCGTCACGAACGAGCCCGCGAAGAGCCCGCGCCCGAACGCCCCCTTGGTCTTCCGCAGCCCGATGGCAGCGAAGATGAAGAAGAGCAGCAGGGCGATCCCGGCCCCGTACGAGGAGAGGACCACCGTCTTGACGTCCGCCATGTGGCTGACCTCCCCGGCGGTGAAGAGGTGGTCGCCGGAGGGCAGGACGAGGTCGCCGAGGTAGCGGGGGCCCGCGAGGTTCGCGAGGTAGTCGACCGCGTACGAGCCGTAGGTGAGGCGGTCGTCGGTGGTGAAGCCGTAGCCGTCGCCCGGGAACCCGGGCCGGTAGTACTCGATCCACAGGAACAGGGGCGTGGCGACCACGCGCACCGCGGCGATGAGCAGGAGGAAGGGCAGGAAGATCGCCATGAGGACCTGGACGATGCGCCGGCCCACGGGGCGGGGCCGCGCGGCGGCGTCGCGCTCCTTGCGGCGCCGCTCGACCTCGTCCTCGGGGGGCCGCACGTTGATCGCGCTGGTCGGGGACGGCTCGCGGTGCACGGCGGCCGCCCCTGCGGCGGTGCCCTCGGCGCGGCCCTCGCGCTCGCCGGTGCCGTCCTGGGCGCCCGCGTCCCGGTCGCGGGACCGCCTCGCCTCGGCGCGGCTCTGGGCCGGGACCGCGACGGTGTCCGCCGGAGCTGTCTCCGGCACAGCGTGGGCTGCGCCGGGTTCCGGCGCTCCCGCGGCGCCGGCCTCCGCGGCGGCGGCGCCTGGGGCGGCAGCGTCCGCGGTGGCCGCGTGCTGCCCGCCCGTGGGATCGGAGGTGCGGCGGCTGCTGCCGGCGGGCTTCATCCAGCCGAAGGCGGGCTCGTCGCTGTCCCCGGACTCGTCGAAGTCAGCCCCCGGCTCGGATCCGGAACTCTTGTCGGTCAACACTGTCACCGTCCAGTAGAGGCCCGCGGGCCTGGAGTCTGCATGGTTCTCACCCCACCGTACCGGTGCGGGCGCCCGCTCCCCCGTAGCGGCACCCACGTGTGGCCGAAGCGTTATCGCCGCCGCGGGTGCCTCAGGCGTTCGCGTACTGCGCCCACGGGATGTTCCAGTCCCCGAAGCCGTCGTCGAAGTTGGCGTAGTCGCCCTGGGTGTTGATGATCTGGACGACATCGCCGGTGGTCATGTTGTTGAAGACCCAGGAGGCGCCGTCGGGGCCCAGGCCGATGCACCCGTGGGAGACGTTGGTCTGGCCGAGGTACGGCAGGGCGGTGTCCGTGGCCTGGTGGATGAACTCGCCGCTGGGGGTCAGGCGGGTTGCGTACTCGACGTCGAGTTCGCCGTAGTTGGCGGGGTCGCCGGGCTTGAGCCCGATCGAGGCGGCCACGAAGTGTGCCTTGCGCTGCTTCTCCATGAGCACGAGGTAGCCGCGGGCCGAGGGGAACCGCGTGTCCCCGAGGGTGGCGGGCCAGGTGTGCACGGGCTTGTCGTTGATGTAGGCAGTGAACGTGTGGGCCGTCGCGTCGGCGACCGCGGTCCGCTTGTCGCCGATGTGCACGGTGTTCGTCTTGGAGAAGTTGCCGATCTGGCCGTTGCCGAGGTCCACGCCGAAGAGGTCCATCTTGACCGTAATGGTGCTGTGGGCGGCCCAGAAGGTCTCCGGCCGGTAGCGGACCATCGTGTCGCTGTACCAGTGGAAGGCGCCGGGCTGGCCGGAGGTCGAAGTGATCGTGATGGCCTTCTCGACGGCCTTCTTGTTCTTCACGGGTTCGCTGAAGGTCAGCTGGATCGGCTGGGCCACTCCGACGTCCATGCCGTCGAGGGGGTACATCGCGGCGTCGGCCTCGTTCTTGGTGGCCACGGTGGCGAACGTCGTGGTCGCAGACTCGGTCCGCCCGGCGGCGTCGATGGTCGTGTAGCTGAGCGTGTAGGTGGTGTCGAAGGCGAGCTGGCCGCTCGAGGTCCAGCCCGCGCGCGAGGAGCTCAGGGCGCCGTCGACGTCCTGGCCGGAGTCGGAGCGGAGGCTGACGTTGTCCAGGGTGCCGTTCGTGACGGTGACCGTCACGGGCGCCGCCGGATTGACTTCCTTGGCGCCCTGCGCGGGCACCGACGCGGCGGTCGCCTGCTTCACCACGGGGAAGGCGGAGCCCGGCTGGCTCCGCACCGGCGAGGCCTGCTCCGAGGTGATCGGGGCGGCCTGGAGCGGGCCCACGGCCGCGAATACGCCGCCGATCCCCGCCACCACGAGAATGGCCGCCAGAATGGCGATCTTCGGGCCCCTGGCAAGCCGCTTCCGCTCAGACATGGTTTGGGGTCCCCCACTTTCTGCCGTACATCCCCTCGGCCAAGCCTACCGGCAGCAGACGGCCGCCCCGGTCACGCCCCGGCTACGGTCGGGACACGATCGGGGTGGCGGCGGGACCCCGGGCAGGGGCAGGGCGCGCGGGTGCGTCAGTAGCGGTAGTGGTCCGCCTTGTAGGGCCCGGCGACGTCGAGGCCGAGGTACTCGGCCTGCTCCTTGGTCAGCTCGGTCAGCTCGACGCCCAGGGCCGCGAGATGGAGCCGCGCGACCTTCTCGTCGAGGACCTTGGGCAGGACGTAGACCTGGTTCTCGTACTCGCGCTGGCCGTCCTGGTCCTCGGCCTGGGGCCGCTTCGTCCAGAGTTCGATCTGGGCGATCGTCTGGTTGGCGAAGGAGTTGCTCATCACGAAGGACGGATGCCCGGTCGCATTGCCGAGGTTGAGCAGCCGCCCCTCGGAGAGCACGATCACCGAGTGCTCGGCGGTGGCTCCGTTCAGGCCGCTCGAGGCCGGGAACACCCACTCGTGCACCTGCGGCTTGATCTCGACCTTGCGGATCCCGGGGATCCTGGCGAGGCCGGCCATGTCGATCTCGTTGTCGAAGTGGCCCACGTTGCCCACGATGGCCTTGTCCTTCATGGCCTCCATGTGCTCGGCGAGGATGATGTCCTTGCCGCCGGTGGTCGTGATGAAGATGTCGCCCTGGTCGACGACCGACTCGAGCCGGGCCACCTGGTAGCCGTCCATCGCCGCCTGCAGCGCGCAGATCGGGTCGATCTCGGTCACGATCACGCGGGCACCCTGGCCGCGGAGGGCCTCCGCTGCGCCCTTGCCGACGTCGCCGTAGCCGCAGACGACCGCGACCTTCCCGCCGATGAGCACGTCGGTGGCGCGGTTGAGGCCGTCCGGGAGGGAGTGCCGGATGCCGTAGCGGTTGTCGAACTTGCTCTTCGTGACCGCGTCGTTGACGTTGATCGCGGGGAACAGCAGGGCGCCCTGCTCGGCGAGCTGGTAGAGGCGGTGGACGCCGGTGGTGGTCTCCTCGCTCACGCCCTTGATGCCGCCCGCGATCCGGGTCCACTTCTGGGGGTCGCGGGCCTGGCCGGCGCGCAGCACGTCGAGGATGATGCGGTACTCCTCGGGGTCCTCCTCCGTGGCCTCGGGCACCGCCCCGGCGGCCTCGAACTCGACGCCCCTGTGGACGAGGAGGGTCGCGTCGCCGCCGTCGTCGAGGATCAGGTTGGGACCGAGCTCGGGGTTCGTGTCGGCGCCCGGCCACGTGAGGATCTGCTCGGCGGTCCACCAGTACTCCTCGAGCGACTCGCCCTTCCAGGCGAACACCGAGACCCCCTGCGGGTCCTCCGGCGTGCCGGGGCCGACGACGACGGCGGCCGCGGCCTCGTCCTGCGTCGAGAAGATGTTGCAGGAGGCCCAGCGGACCTCGGCCCCGAGCGCCACGAGGGTCTCGATGAGCACGGCGGTCTGGACCGTCATGTGCAGCGACCCCGCGATGCGCGCCCCCTTGAGCGGCTGCGACTGGCCGTACTCCTCCCGCAGCGCCATGAGGCCGGGCATCTCGTGCTCGGCGAGGCGGATCTGGTGCCGCCCTGCCTCATGGAGGGACAGGTCCTTCACCTTGAAGTCGGGGGTCATGCGTGCTCCTGGGTCGCGGAGGTGGTGGGCGCGAGGAGGACGGGGATGCCGTCCTCGATCGCGTAGCGGGGCGTCGTCCCGTTCGGGCCCGGCGCGGTTGCCACGAGGCTGTCGCCGTCCTGGACGAGTGCGGATCCCGTCACGGGGCACCGGAGGATGTCCAGCAGCGAGGGGCTGAGATTCGGCATGCCCTCTAGACTACCGAGTCCGGCAGGGCCGAGGGGCGCGCCCGCGTCCGGCCCAGTCGGTGGGGCCGCGTCAGTAAGGCTCGCGCAGGAGCCGCAGGTGGCGTCGGGGGATGTCCGCGCCCGGTGGGACGTCGAGGGGCGGACGGGCGGCCCGGTCGCCGGGCGCGCGGTCCGAGGCCTGCTCGGGGTCGGCGCGGTGCGCCCCCGCCGGACCCGAGGAGGCGGCTTCGTCCCCGTCCTCGTCCAGGGCCTTCCCTTCGCGGACGGCGTCGGCGAGGGCGAGGATGTCGTCGGGGTTGCGGGCCGGCGCGGTCGGCAGCGCCAGCCGGAGCACGTCCCAGCCCCGTGGCACGGTGAGCCGCTCGGCGTGGGTCGCGCAGAGGTCGTAGCTGTGCGGCTCGGCGAAGGTCGCGAGCGGGCCGAGCACCGCCGTGGAATCGGCGTACACGTACGTGAGCGTTGCCACCGCCGCCTGGCGGCAGGCAGATCGAGAACAATGGCGTAGTGGACCCACGGCACAGAACCCTACTCCCGGGACCGCCGCAACCCGGGCATTGACCTCGACTGCAGGGGCCCGCGCCGCGCGGCCCGGCGGCGACTCGCCACGGCCCGAACGGGGCGACTACAGTCGATGTATGCAGGATCGTCCCTTCTCCGGGGGCCCGTCGGACCCGGGCGGACCCACCCTCAGCATCCGGCCGGTGCCCCCGGAGGGAGAGCCCGCGGCGGGAGGACGGCGCGGGTTCCGCCGGCGACGGAGGAACCGCCACGGGCGTGGCCTGCGCGGGGAGATCCTGCCGTCGGTGCTCCCGGCGAGCCGGACCCGGGCGGAGCGCTTCGAGGACTGGGTCTTCGATGCCGCCGACCGCCTCCAGGAGCTCAACTCCCCGAAACTGGACGGGGTGGAGTACGCCGTCGAGGAGATCCCGCCCGGGCTCGAGCAGATGCTCCGGGACGGGGGGCGCCCCCCGCAGGGCCAGTACGCCCCCGGGGCGCCCGGCCGGGCTCCCCGGATCACCATCTACCGGCGCGTGGTCGAGACCGGTGCCTCCTCCTCGACGGAGCTGCAGGACCTCGTCCACGACATCGTGGTGGAGTACACCGCCCTCATGCTCGGCGTTGCGCCCGAGAGCCTGGACCCGTACTACCGCGGCTACTAGGTCCCCGGCGCAGGAGGACCTAGTAGCCGACTGTCACGGGCAGCGAGCGGGTCCCTTCCGCCGCGGTGACGATGGTGGCCGCCGAGATCGCGTTCCCGTCGCCCTTGAAGAGGAGCGAGCCGTAGGCCGGATCGCCGGAGGCCGAGAGGACGTACCCAGTGAGCGACGAGCCGTCCACCTTCTCGGGGGCGTCGAGGACCGCCGTAGTCCCGCCGGCCACGTCGAGGGAGACCGGGCTGTGGAGCGCCCCGTCCTCGGTGACGGGGACCGCGCGGATCTGGGCCCGCCCCTCCGGGACGCCGAACACGATCTGGCGTGAGCCGCCCTGCCCGACGGTGACAACATGGCTGTCGCCGATCCGCTGCGCCGCGGCGGCCACGGCGGTGTCGAGGGGCTCGTCCGCCGAGAGCCCGCGCGGCACGCGGGCCGACGCCGTGAAGGACACGTCGGCCGTCGCGGAGACGCTGTAGGTACCCGCGGGGAGCCCAGTGAGGGGAACCTCGGTGACGGTGCCCGCCTTGGCCGTCACGACGCCGCCGGCGGGCAGCTGCACGGCGCCGTTGGAGCCGTACACGCGAAGCTGCACCACGGCGTCGGCCGCCCCGGGGACGGTGATCTGCACGGCTGCTCCGGCGTCCTCGTACCCGCTCTTCGCCGTCAGGTCCTTGGACCGTCCGGGGTCCTGCAGCTCGATGCCCGTCACCGTCTGCCTCGGTGCCGGAGCGGCCGCGGGGGTGATGAGCTCGACGCCGCCGGGGGTGAGCCCACGCAGCGTGGACTGCTGGATGACCGCGGCCACGGGCGCTCCGGTGCTGCGCACGTGCACGGAGACGTTGGCCTGGCCCGGCATGTAGCCGCTGAGCACGTAGGAGGCGGAGCTGCCCGGCTTGACCTGGAGTCCACGGCTCGACGGCGGTGCCTGGGTCAGCGGCTTGTCGCCGAAGAACTCGAGGTCCACGGTGGCCGGGCTCGAGCTCGGGTTGGTGAGCGTGAGGACGGAGGTGCGCCCCACGGTCGTCTCCGCCCCGAGGAGCCACTGGTCGTTCGTCGGGGCGGTGCAGGTCGCGGTGGCCAGGCCGCGCAGGTCGCCGTCCCCGGCCTCGAAGCGGGTGAGGGCGCCGGTCGAGGCGGGGGCCCCGGCGAGCGGCTTGGCCGTGAGCAGGGTCAGCGCGTCCACGCCCTGGCCCGCGATCGCCGCAGCGCGCGGCTGCGCCACGGTGCCCGCTGGCACCTTCTGGCCGGCGAGGGACTTCAGCGGCGTCTTCCCCTGCGGGCCCAGCGCGATGTCGGGGAGAGTGCCCTGGGTGTCGGACAGGACGATCCCGCTCACCTGGGTGCGGGCGGTCCGGCTCGCGGGGCTGAACTGGGGGTCACCCTGCACGGGGGTGCCGGACAGCAGGCGCGCCGGTCCGGGGCAGGCGCGCACGGCGTCGGCCGTGGGCACGTCGACGGAGGGTGCGCTCCCGGCGCCGAGCGAGGCGGGGTCGGGCACGGCGGACGCCGCGACGGTGAGGCCGCCGGCCAGTCCGGCCAGGACGGTTCCGGCCAGGGCTGCGCCCACGGCGCGCATCCTCCGGCCGGGCCGGGTCTTCGGGGTCCGGTCAGAGGCGGGCGTCGTCATGCACTGCTTCCTCACTGCTCGCGGGATCGCGGTCCTGGGCCGTGGCGGCCCTCTCGTCGGCGCGCCGGCGCGGCGCCCGCGGCCCCCCGGAACGGTGGCCTTCTGACGGTTCCTCCTCGGGGCGGCCTGCCTCTGCGGCCCGCACGTCGGGTTCGTCGATCGGCCAGTCGTCCGGCCCGTCGTCGAGCGGCGTGCCCACGGTGCGGCGCGCGGGTGCCGGCGCGGCGGCATCGTCCTCGCTGCCCCTGCGCCGGGGGGCGCGCGGCGCGCTGCGGTGGGGGTGGCGGCCGAGCGACTCGGGGACGAGCAGGGCGGAGCCTGCACCGCGGCGCCCGGTGCGGCGGATCCGGGCCGGGATCGCCAGCAGGAGGGTCAGCGCGAAGGCTGCCACCGCCGCGGCACCGAGCGGCCACGCCGCCGGGTTGTGGTAGGCGATCTCGAGGTGGCCGCCCTGGGCCGGGAGGTAGAAGGCCTGGGACCAGCCCTGGGGCGATGCCGCGAGCGGCCTGCCGTCGAGCGAGGCCGCCCAGTGCGGGTCGCTGCGCTCGGCCAGCACGAGCCGGCGCCCCTGGGGCCCTGCGGGAATGTCGGCGGAGACCGATTCGGGGCCCGAGGGCACGGACGCGAGCGTGGCGCCGGAGGCTGCGACGATGCGTGCACGCTGGTCGATGGAGAAGTCGCCGTCCTTGCCCGCGGTGCGCGGGGTCACGCGCCACAGCCAGCCGGCGTCGGTGCGGCCCACCGCCACGAGGGAGGGCACGGCGTCGATGCGCCCGGCCGTGACCTCGTCCGTGGCGCCGTCGTCGGAGAGGACCACGAAGCCGATCCCGAGCTGTTCGAGGTCCTTGCGCGGGTCCACGGCGGCGCCGCCGCCCACGGTGGCGACAGCGTGGCGGAGCGCGGTGAGTGCGGCGTCGTCGTCGGTGATCCGCTCGGACCCCCACCCGCCGGTGACCCGGCTCGAGGCGGCGACCGCAGAGAGCGAGTCCAGCGTGGTGCCGGCGCCGCGCATGAGGCTCGCGGTGAAGCCGCCGGCGTCGGTGCTGTGGAGGACGAGCGTGCGCGTCTGCTGCGGGCCCTGCCCGAGGTCGGCCGCGGTCGCGGGCAGGACCCTGGCCGGGCCGGGGCCGACGAGCGCCTCGGCGCCGAGGCCCCCCGAGGACGGGGCGTGGCCGAGGCCGGTGGCGGCCCACTGGGCCAGGGCCCCGGCGGGGCCGACGGCGACGAGCACGTAGGCGAGGGCGATCGCGGCGGCGGAGACCCGGCGGGGCGTCCGCGGCGCCGCGGAGCCCTCGGGCCGGGGCCGGTGGGCGAGGTTCCTGCGGTGCTCGAGGAGGCGGTCCAGGCCGAGGACGCCGACCGTGATGAAGGCGATCCCTGCGGCTCCGAGGCTCGGTCCCGCGAAGGGCGCCGCGAGGGAGTCCCCTGCGACGGCGGTGGGCGTCCGGGACACGGCCCATCCGTAGGCCAGGCCGAGGATCCCGGTGGCGAAGAGCAGGCGGGCCGCGATCCCCCGACGGCCGGTGAGGAGGACGGCTCCGGCCACCGCGGCGGCCAGGACCGGTGCGCCGAGGAGCAGCGCTCCGAGGAGGGACCAGGGCACCCCGGCGGGGAGCCCCGGGACGCCGGTGAGCGCGGCGCCGGCGTCGAAGGCGACGGGCTGGCCGAGGACCAGCTGCCACGGAGCCGCCGGGACCCCGGCCAGCGGGACGCCGGGGTCTGCGATCCAGGCGCGCGGGTCCGACGGGACGGAGACCCACAGCGGCGCGAAGAGCGCCACGGTGGGCACGAGCACGATCCACAGGCTCCTCGCACGCCCGAGCAGGGCGAGGGAGGCGAGCAGGACGACCGCGGCGGCCAGCGGGACGAGCGAGGGCGCGCAGGCCGTCGCCAGGGCGAGCGCGAGGCCGCCCGCGGCTGCAGCGGTCCACGAGGGGACGCCGCCGGTGCCGTTGCGCGGCTCGTGGCGGGGGCCCACCGTTCCGCGGATGCGGGCGGCGCCCACCGCCCGGACCATGCCGAGGGCAGCCCAGGGCAGCGCGGCGTGCGCCACCGCGGCGCCGAGCCGGCCCTGGGCGAGCGCGGTCAGGAGCGAGGGCGCGGCGGCCCATACGAGGGCCGCGAGCCAGCGGGGGGCCCGGTGGGCTGTGAGGTTGGCGGCCAGGGCCCAGGCACCGAGTCCGGCCACGGGCGCGGCAGCGAGGAGGGCGGCGGTGACGCCGCGGTTCGGGTCCCCGCCGGCGAGGAGGCCGAGGAGCCAGAGCACGAGGTCGAACGGATCGCCGTGCCCTGCCTGGCCAGGGCCCACCCCGGCCCACCAGCTCGTGGCGTGCGCGAAGACGGCGGCGAGTGTCGTGGAGACGGGCACGAGAGCGCCGCCGACGGCGGCCTCGGCCCCCAGCAGCGGAGCGAACGCCGCGAGCGCGGCGATCAGGGCCGCTCCGGCGACCACGAGGGCGCCGGTCCCGACCCAGCCGCGCGAGGCGACCGCGAGGGCGGCGAAGTCGTCCTGGGAGTCGCCGGTCGGCTCGCTGGAGCCCTCGGCGGTCCCCGAGCCGTCCCCGACCACGCTCTCGGGCTCGGCGGCCGCGGATTCGAGGAGCGCGCGGCGGTGGGCCCAGATGTCCCGGCGCGGGGTGATGAGCGGCCGGAGCACGGAGCGCGAGACGGCGCGGCTCCGGCGTGCGGTCCGGCGGCCGCGGGCCAGCCGGCCCGGCATGCCCAGGGCCGCGAGGGTGGCGCCGAGCCTGGCGGCGCCGAGCGCGGGCTCCTTGAGCACGATCGCGAGCAGGAACTGCCAGAGGCCGCCGAGGAGCGCGCCCGCAGCGTGGAGGGGAAGCTGCCACAGGGGCGCGTGCTTGAGCCGGGAGTAGACCTCGGCCCGTCGGGCGGCGAACGGGGTGCCGGCGGCGCCCGGGCGGGCAGAGTGCATCATGCGGGCCCCGGGGACCACGACCACGCGGTGTCCCGCCAGGCGGGCGCGCCAGCAGAAGTCGACGTCGTCGCCGGTGGCGGGCAGGGCCGGATCGAACCCGCGCAGGGACTCCCACACGTCCCGGCGCACGAGCATCCCCGCGGAGTTGACGGCGAAGACGTCGCTGCGCGCGTCGTACTGGCCCTGGTCCTGCTCGTCGACGTCGATGAGGGTGAGCCGCTCGCCCCAGCGGCTGACGGACAGGCCGACGTCGACGAGGGAGCCGGGCGCGTCCGCGTCGAGCTGCTTGCAGCCGGCCACGGTGACGCTCGGGGCGGCCTCCACCGCGGCGAGCAGCGCCGCGAGGGCGTCGGGCGCGGGCGCTGAGTCATCGTGCAGAAGCCAGAGCCACTCCGCGGCGCCTTCCGGGGCGGGCTGCGATCCTGCCGCGAGTCCGCGGGCCACGGCGCCGCCGAAGCCCCCGGGGATGCGCACCGCGGTGACGTTCTCGGCGCCGAGCGCCTCGCACAGCAGTTCGGCCGAGTGGTCGCGGGACCCGGTGTCCACGCCGATCGCGGCGTCGACGGGCCGGGTCTGGGCCGCGAGGCCGGCGAGGGTCGCAGGAAGGTAGGGACCGCCGTCGTGCGCAACGACGACAGCGGTGACGCGTAGAGCCTCCAGGGTCAGACCGCCCGCTTCCGGAGCCGGCGGCGCTCGCGCTCCGAGAGGCCGCCCCAGATGCCGAAGCGCTCGTCGTTGGCGAGGGCGTACTCGAGGCACTGGGCCCGCACCGTGCAGGAGCCGCAGACCTTCTTGGCGTCCCTGGTCGAGCCCCCCTTCTCGGGGAAGAACGCCTCGGGGTCGGTCTGGGCGCACAGCGCCTCGGCCTGCCAGGCGAGCTCGCCCTCCTCGGGCTCCCCCGGCTGCACGAGGTCGATGAGCACGGCCTTGGGCGTGTGCTCCCGGGGGTTGGCGAGGAGGGCGAGTGCCCGCTCGATCGCCTCGTCCGCCGGCTCGTCCTCGACGTCGTCGTCGAGGTCGTCCACTTCGTGGGCCGCGAGGAACGCCGTCGCGGCGTCCTCGAGGGTCTCCACGGAGCGGGCCTCATACCGTTCCTGTGCGTCCGGGTCTGCTGGGTCGACGTACCAGTCGGCGGGAATCCCCCGCGACCGGTACCTGGCCGACGCCTGTGCAGCTACGGCCGACTCGTACTGGATACGCTCCGCCTGTCCCACGGTGCTCCTCCTCGGGTCGAGTTCTGCGCGGCGAGCCGCTTCAGACCAGCGCCAGGAAGAATCCCGGTGCCGGTCCCCCTCGGCCATGCGATGATCGGTTCATCGGTGCCGCCGGCGCAGTTACTGTCCAGTGCTAATTACATGCGTGTAAGACGGTCTGAGTCAAGCGGTGGCGGCAGATTGTAGCCAGACGATTCGGCGGCCAGCCCGTGCGACACGCGCGCGGAGCGGCGCCCGCCGCGGCCCCGGGGTCGCGGCAGGGGGCGCTGTGGTCCAATGGGCGCATGCCAACCACGATCGCCCACCTGCTGCAGCGGCTGCGCGCCGGCCAGCACGCCTCCTCCCCGCGCCTGACCTGGTACGGCCCCGACGGGGAGCGCATCGAGCTCTCGGGGCGCGTGCTGGAGAACTGGGTCGCGAAGACCTCCAACTTCCTCTCGGAGGAGCTCGACGCCGAGGCCGGCACCCGGGTGCGGATCGCGCTGCCGGCCCACTGGAAGTCGGCCGTGATCGCCCTCGCGGCGTGGCAGGTCGGGGCCGTGGTGGTCGAGGACCGGGGCGCCCCGGCCGACATCACCTTCGTGGGGCCCGAACCTGCGGCGGACGACGCCGCACCCTCCGGCGGCGTGGTCGTCGCCGTCGCGCTCGGGGCGCTCGAGATGGGCTACCCGGGCCAGCTGCCGGCTGGCGCCTACGACTACGCGGCCGTCGTCCGCCAGTTCGCCGACTCCTACGAGCCGTTCGCCCCGCCGTCCGCGGACGACGCAGCGTACGAGTTCGGGGGCGAGTCCTTCTCGCAGGCGGAGCTGTCCGCGGGCTTCGCGTCCCCGGCGGCGCCGGGCGCGCGCGTCCTCGTCCCGGCCCGGGAGGGCCTGCGGGCCGCGCTGTCGCGGCTCCTCGGGGCATGGGCGGCGGATGGGTCCGCCGTGCTCGTCCACGCGCAGGCGGAGGAGGCGGAGGGCGGGCGCACGCTCGAGCGCATCCGCCAGGCCGAGAGGGTCACCGCGCCCTGACGGGGCGCTCGGTCAGCGGTCCCCCGCAGCGCCGAGGTCGCTCGGGCCGGCAGCGGTCCGGCCGGGCTCGCCGGCACCGGCCGCGGAGGCCTGCTGCGGGTGCCCGTGTCCGTGCTCGTGCTCGTGCTCGTGCTCGAAGATCTCGTGGTCGCCCTCGTACCCGGGCTCGGTGTCCAGCTCCTGGTTGAAGACCCAGAAGCGGTAGGCGAAGAAGCGGACCACCGTGGCGACGACGATCCCGACGACGCCCGCGAGGAACAGCAGGTTCTTGTCCTGGATGTCCATCCAGTACTTGGCGATCGCGGTGAACCCGGTCGAGATCCCGATCCCGAGGCCGTTGATAACGGCGAACATGACGAACTCGCGGGCGATGTTGGCCTGCTTGCGGTGCCGGAAGGTCCAGTAGCGGTTGGCCACCCACGAGAAGATCGTGGCCACGGTGGCGCCGACGAAGCGTGCCTTGGCCTCCGAGTCGGACATGATGGTGTGCATGAACAGGTAGGTCAGGCCGTTGTCGATGACGAAGGCCACACCGCCGACCGTGCCGAACTTCGCGACCTCGCGCCAGAAGAGCGAGACGAGACCACGCAGGCGGTCGGAGATTGTCGAGATCATGATCCTCCACGGACGGCATTGGGGCGGCGCATCGCCTCAGGACGCACAGGGTCCGGCGTCCCGGCTCGGCCCGAGGGGCCCGGACGGGAAGAGCGCACAGGACATTCTACCGCCGCCCTCCGCGGCGGACGCTGGGCTGCGGCTGTGAGCACGGGGCGCCGGGCCCGCGTCCGCCGGTGCCGGGCGCGCATTCTGTACTCTGGGCGAGTGAGTTTTCCTGTGATCGGAGTAGTCGGAGGCGGCCAGCTGGCGCGCATGATGGCCCCTGCGGCAACCGCCCTCGGCCTCGAACTGCGCGTCCTCGCCGAGGCCGAGGACGTCTCCGCCGTCCCCGCCGTCCCCTTCGCGCCAGTCGGCGACTACCGCAGCCTCGAGGACCTGCGAGCGTTCGCCGCCGAGGTCGACGTCCTCACGTTCGACCACGAGCACGTGCCCACCGAGCACCTGCTGGCCCTCATGGCGGAAGGTGTCAACGTCCAGCCGGGACCCGACGCGCTCGTCCATGCGCAGGACAAGCTGCGCATGCGGGAGGCCATCGACGCGCTCGGACTGCCGAACCCGCGCTGGCGCGCCGTGCACCACGTGAGCGAGCTCGTCGCGTTCGGCGACGAGATCGGCTGGCCCGTGGTGCTGAAGACGCCGCGCGGCGGGTACGACGGCAAGGGCGTGCGGGTGCTCCGCTCCGCCGCGGAGGCCGAGGAGTCGGACGACTGGTTCGGCACCATGTCGCCGCTGCTGGCTGAGGAGATGGTCGGCTTCTCCCGCGAGCTGTCCGCGCTCGTCGCCCGCACCCCCAGCGGAGAGTCCCGGGCGTGGCCGGTGGTCCACACCATCCAGGTCAACGGGGTCTGCGACGAAGTGATCGCCCCCGCGCCCGAGCTGGATCCCGCCGTCGCCCGCGCGGCCCAGCAGGCGGCGCTGACCGTCGCCGAGAGCCTCGGGGTGACCGGCGTCATGGCGGCGGAGCTGTTCGAGACGCCGGGGCGCGGCCCCGGCTTCCTCGTCAACGAGCTCGCGATGCGGCCGCACAACACCGGCCACTGGACGCAGGACGGCTCCGTGACGAGCCAGTTCGAACAGCACCTGCGCGCCGTCCTCGACCTCCCACTCGGGGACACCGCCGTGCTCGGCGACTGGGCCGTCATGAAGAACTACCTGGGCGGGGCCAACCAGGACCTCTACAGCGCCTTCCCGGCCGCGCTCGCCGCGGACCCGGCCGCCAAGGTCCACGCCTACGGCAAGTCGGTCCGGCCGGGCCGGAAGATCGGCCACGTCAACCTCGTCGGCGGTCCCGGCTCCGATCCGGCCGTGCTGCGCGAGCGGGCCACCCGCGTCGCCGCGATCGTCCGCGACGGCGCCCCGGGCACGTCACCGGACCAGACGCCCTCCGACTCCCAGGAGACCGCATGAGCACCCCGGCCATGAGCACCCCGGCATCGCGCCAGCAGCCCCTCGTCGGGCTCGTCATGGGCTCCGACTCCGACTGGCCCGTCATGGAGGCCGCGGCCGACGCCCTCGCCGAATTCGGCGTCCCCTTCGAGGCTGACGTCGTCTCGGCCCACCGGATGCCGGAGGAGATGATCGCCTACGGGAAGTCGGCACGCGAGCGCGGCCTGCGGGCCATCATCGCGGGCGCCGGGGGCGCCGCCCACCTTCCCGGGATGCTCGCTTCGGTGACGACGCTGCCGGTGATCGGTGTGCCCGTGCCGCTGAAGACCCTCGACGGGATGGACTCCCTCCTCTCGATCGTGCAGATGCCGGCGGGCGTGCCCGTCGCCACCGTCTCGATCGGCGGCGCACGCAACGCCGGCCTGCTCGCCGTGCGGATGCTCGCCTCGGCCCCGGACGAACTCGGAGCGCGGCTGGCCGAACGGCTCGCGGAGTTCGCCGTCGGCCTCAATGCCGCCGCTGCCCGCAAGGGCGAGGCGCTGCGCGAGAAGGCCGCACGGGTCTTCGCGGACGACGCCGACCGGCCCGGCGCCTGACCCGCGCACCGACAGGAGGACCATGGCCCTGCACACGCCCGCGCGAAGCCACCAGACCGATCCGATCCGCCACCCCGAGGGCGCCTCGCCCGGGGTGCGCACGCGGCGGGCCTTCACCCTCCTGGTCCTGACCCTCCTGGTCCCGGGCACCGCCCAGCTGATCGCCGGGAGCCGGCGCCTCGCCCGCCGCGCCCTGGCCGTCACGGCGGCCGTGTGGGCGGTGGCCCTGGTGCTCCTCGTCGTCGGCCTTATCAACCGCGGGGCCATCCTCACCCTGGTCACCCACCCGGTGCTCTCGCTCGTCCTCATCGTGGTCCTGCTCGTGCTGGCCGTCTGCTGGGCAGGGTTGTTCCTGAACACGCTGCGGCTCATCCGCGTCCCGCTCCTCGCCCAGCGCATGCGCCCCGTCGTGGTCCTGGCGCTCGTGGTCGCGATGGTCGTCTCGAGCGGCAGCCTCGCGTACGGCGCGTACCTCATCGGCGTGGGCAGGGGGGCGATCGGGACGATCTTCGGCGGCCCGGCCATCAGCCCCGTGGACGGCCGCTACAACTTCATGGTGATGGGCGGCGATGCCGGCGCCGACCGGGTGGGCCGCCGGCCGGACAGCCTCTCGATCATCAGCGTGGACGCCAACACCGGCCGCACTGCCCTGATCTCGATCCCCCGCAACCTGCAGAACGCCCAGTTCCCCGCCGATTCGCCGATGCACAAGATCTACCCGGACGGCTACAACTGCGGCAACGACTGCCTCATCAACGCCATCAACACCGAGGTCAACCAGAAGTACAAGGACCTCTACCCCGGCGTGGACGACCCGGGCGCCCAGGCCACGCTTGAGGCAGCCTCCGGGACCCTCGGCATCAAGGTCCAGGCCTACGTGGTGGTGGACATGGCGGGCTTCCAGCAGCTCATCGACGCGATGGGCGGGATCCGCATCAAGGCCGGCGGCTGGGTGCCGATGAGCGGAGCCTCGCTGGACAACAGCGGTACGCACGCGCTGCCCGTCGGCTGGATCGCCCCGGGCGAGCAGAAGCTCGACGGCTTCCACGCCCTCTGGTACGGCCGCAGCCGCGAGTTCGCGAGCGACTACGACCGGGTCGCCCGCCAGCAGTGCATCGAGCAGGCGATGATCAACCAGCTCAATCCCGCGACCCTCCTGAGCAAGTTCCAGGACATCGCCGGGGCCGGGACCAAGGTCGTCGAGTCGAACATCTCCTCGGAGCAGCTCGGCAGCTTCGTCGACCTCGCCCTCAAGGGCAAGAGCCAGCCCACGAGCAGGCTCGTCATCGGGCCGCCGGACTTCGACGCCTCCTTCCCCACCTACCCGGACTTCTCCGCGATCCATGCGAAGGTGCAGGGCATCCTCAAGCAGGCGAGCGGCTCCGCGTCGCCGTCGCCGAAGTCGCTCGGAGGCACGACGTCGGTCCTCGGCGGGGGCGCGGGCCTCGCCGTCCCCGGGTCGATCCCGGCCGCCCAGCACGCGCCCGCGGGTGCCCCGGCCAACCAGTACAACGACGTGGGCCCGGACGGGGTCAAGGTCACCCCGCAGCACCTCAACGACCTGTTCAACGCGGGCAGGAACGACCTCCTCGACGCCATCATGTCCGGCAACGGGGAGTGCACGCCGCTGTGAGCACCGCACTCCGCCTATCCCGCACCTGCGCGTCCTGACCCGTTGTCCATCAGCCGCCTTCCGCCCACCCGCCGAGTAAGGACCCCATGCACCTGCTGAGCAACACGATCCGCGACTACGCCTGGGGCTCGACGACGGCCATCGCCCGGCTGCTGGGCCGCGAGCCGAGCGGGCGGCCGGAGGCCGAGCTCTGGATCGGGGCCCACCCCGACGCCTCCTCGCGCCCGCTGGACGACCCGGACGGATCGAGCCTGGCCGAGCTCATCGAGACCGACCCTGTCGGCACGCTCGGGACCGCGAGCATCGAGGCCTTCGGCGCCCGCCTGCCGTTCCTGCTCAAGGTCCTCGCCGCGGACTCCCCGCTGTCGCTGCAGGTCCACCCGCGGCTCGACCAGGCGAGGGCCGGCTTCGCTGCCGAGGAGGCGGCCGGCGTCGCCCGCACGGCCCCGCACCGGAACTACAAGGACGACAACCACAAGCCCGAGATGGTGTTCGCCCTGACCCCCTTCGACGCGCTCACGGGCTTCCGCGCGCCGGCCGAGTCCGCCGCACTGTTCGAGCGGCTGACGGCGCTGCTGGCCGGGTCGGAGGCCGCCGAGGTCACGGAGCAGGTCGCCGAGCTGCTGCGCACTCCGGACGAGGCCGAGGCCCTCAGCGCGGCGTTCGCCCGGCTCATCAACGGCGGCCCGGACGTACGCGCCTGCGTGGACGCGGCCGCCGCGGCGATCGCCGCCGCCGGGCATGGGGCCCGGGACGATGCAGCCCTGGCCACGGTCGCGGACCTCGCCGCGGCCTACCCCTCGGATCCCGGCGTGCTGCTGTCGCTCATGCTCAACCGCGTGAGCCTGGCCCCGGGCGAGGCCCTCTACCTCCCGGCGGGCAACGTGCACGCGTACCTGCGGGGCCTGGGCATCGAGGTCATGGCGGCCTCGGACAATGTGCTGCGCGGCGGTCTGACGCCCAAGCACGTGGACATCCCGGAGCTGCTGCGTACGGTCGTGTTCGAGGCGCCCGGCGTCCCGCGCCTCGCCGCCCAGGAGTCAGCGCTCGGGCAGGAGCTGTACCGGCCGCCGTTCGAGGAGTTCCAGCTCCAGCGCATCGACGTGCCGGGCTCCCCCGACGCGGGCGCAGCGCCCGAGCCCGTTCCCGTGGCGCAGACGGGCGCCGCCGTGGTGCTCGTGGTGCACGGTTCGCTCACCCTGGACACGCCCAAGGGCGACCTCGTGCTCTCCCGCGGCGACAGCGCCTTCATCCCGGACTCGGAGTCGCCGGCGCTCGCGCATGCGGGCTCTGACGGCGTGCTCGCCTTCGCGGTCACGACGGGGCTCGGCCCCGCCTCGGGCCTCGCCTAGGGCGCACGACGACGGGCCGCGCCACCGGGGTCAGCGCCGGACGAGCTGGCGTGCCCTCCCCGCGGCGCCCCTGGCCCGCCCGAGCGCAGCCTTGGCCGCACGCCGGCCCTGCGCGAGCGTCCGGCGGGCGAGCGGCATCCCGGTGGCGTACACCGGGTAGAACGGCGAGAGCGGCAGCTCCCACGTCCCGGCGAGCAGGTTCTCGTGCTGGGCGAACTGCTTCTTGAAGTCGGAGATGCCGTCGTTCAGGAGCCCGTTGAGGTCGTAGCGGGTGCAGCCGTCCGCCTTCATCGCCATGAAGGCGGCCCACTTCACGCCGTAGTTCGCGCGGGCCTTCTGCCCGGCCGCGTTCACCCCGCCGTAGAGCTCGAACGCGGTGCCTGCGCTGCGCGCGATCCACACGAAGGCGACCACGCGGCCGCCGTCGAACGCGGCCACGATCGGCGAGTCGTCGCCGAGGAAGCGCCAGATGTCCCGGTAGTACGCCTCCTCGTGGATGCCGAAGCCGGCGCGCTCCGCAGTCTCGCGGTAGATCGCCAGCACCTGCCCGAGCTCCTCCTCGGTCGCGACCTTCCGGAAGGCCAGGTCGCCGCGCAGGTTCTTGCGGACGTTGGCGCGCGTGGTGCGGGACATGTCCGCCATGAGCTCGTCCTCGGTGCGGGCGAGGTCGAGGATGAGGGTGCGCGGGATGAGGATCGTGCTCTCCGTGCGGCGGAAGCCGGCCGACTCGAGCTCGCGCTCCCCCGCCGAGCCGGCGTCCCAGTCCGGTTCGGCCACGAGGGCGACGGAGCCGTGCGCCGCACGGACCGCCGCCGCCACGGCGGCCAGCACTCGCCCAGCGTCCTCGGGCGCGCACACGGGGCCGCGGGAGAGGTAGGCCAGCGACTTCAGCGGCCACGGCAGGGAGCGGTACAGCACTTGGGCGCCGCCCACCACGGTCTCGCCGTCGCTGACGATGAGCCGCTCGGTGCGCCAGTGGTGCGCCGCCTTGACCTCGCCCCAGCCCCACAGCTGCAGGGGGTGCCCTCCGTGGCCGTTCACCAGGCCGTCCCACGTGGCGCGGTCCCTGCAGGGACTGACGGTCAGCTCGGGGCCGGCCTGCTGGCTCTCGGGGCTCATGATCCTCCTGGGTCGGGCGTCAGGGTGCGGGCCACGCGCCCGACTGGGGCGCGGCCGCGCCCCAGTCTAGCCGCGGCTCAGGCGCGGCGAGCCCAGCTCTCCCACTTGCTCGCGTGGTGCTCGGCATCCACGAAGCGCACGGTGCCGGACTTGGAGCGCATCACGATCGACTGCGTCTTGACGCGGTCCTTGCGGTAGCGCACGCCGCGGAGCAGGTCGCCGTCCGTGATGCCCGTCGCGGCGAAGTAGCAGTTGTCGCTCGTGACGAGGTCGCTCGTGGTCAGGACGCGGTCGAGGTCGTGCCCGGCGTCGAGCGCCTTCTGCTTCTCCTCGTCGCTCGTGGGCCACAGGCGGCCCTGGATCACGCCGCCGAGCGCCTTGATGGCGCAGGCCGCGACGATGCCCTCGGGGGTGCCGCCGATGCCCATGAGGGCGTCCACCCCGGTGCCCTCGCGGGCCGCCGCGATGGCGCCGGCCACATCGCCGTCCAGGATGAACTTGGTCCGCGCGCCGGCGGCCCGGATCTCCTCGACGAGGGGCTTGTGGCGGTCGCGGTCCAGGACGCACACGTTGATCTGGTTCACCTTGACGCCCTTGGCCTTGGCGATGAGGTGCAGGTTCTGCTTCACGGGCAGGCGCAGGTCCACGAGGTCTGCTGCCTCGGGGCCCGTGACGAGCTTCTCCATGTAGAAGACCGCGGAGGGATCGAACATCGTCCCGCGCTCGGCCACCGCGAGGACGGCGAGGGCGTTGTTGATGCCGAGGGCGGTGAGGCGCGTGCCGTCGATCGGGTCGACGGCGACGTCCACCTCGGGGCCCGTGCCGTCGCCGACGCGTTCGCCGTTGAACAGCATCGGGGCCTCGTCCTTCTCGCCCTCGCCGATCACGACGACGCCGTTGAAGTGGACGGTCTCGAGGAACGAGCGCATCGCATCGACGGCCGCGCCGTCGGCCTTGTTCTTGTCACCGAAGCCGACCCAGTGGCCGCCGGCGATCGCGGCGGCCTCGGTCACCCGGACGAGCTCGAGCGCGAGGTTGCGGTCCGGCTCGTCGGCTCCCACGTGGAGCGAGCTGGAAAGGGTCGAGTACTGGGTGTCTTGGGACGCAGTGGACACTGAGGACCTCTTCTTCGAGCGGGCGTGTGCCTTCATCCTAGTCTTCCCGGGGCCGGCCGCCCGAAAGGATGTCGGCCGTCCCCGACGCATTCGCATTCGCGAACACCGCGCCCCATGCGGGACCATGGAGGGGTGAGCAGCACCGACCATGCCCCCGAGACGCACGATGCCCAGGCCGCCCCGGGCCCCGACGACGCCCCCGCCGCCAAGCCCGTCCTGACCCCCGCCGCGGCCAAGCGCGCCAACGCCTCGGTGATCGGCATGATCATGGCGCTCCTCGTGAGCCTGCTGGCGATCGTCCCCGTGGTGCTGCTGAACGCCTCGCAGAAGACGGACACGTACCGGCCGGCCGTCGACGTGGCGGCCGTCGCCGCGAACGCGAAGCCCGTGGCGGGCTTCAGCCCGGTCGTGCCGCAGCTGCCCGCCGGCTACTCCCCCAACTACGCCCGCTGGGTCTCCGGGACCTCGGACGGCGTCTCGCACTGGGACATCGGCTACCTCACCCCGGCCCAGCAGTTCGTCTCGGTCGAGCAGACCGCGTCGGCGAACCCGACGTGGCTCGCCGACCAGGTGAAGAAGGCGCCCACCACCGGGACCCGGGACGTCGGAGGGGTCCAGTGGACGCTGTACGACAAGCCCGGCACCGAGAAGAGCTATGTCGCGACCATCGCCGGCACCACCGTGATCGTGAGCGGCTCGGCCGGTTTCGACGAGTTCGACGCCGTGGCCGGCGCCGCCGCCGCGTCGGCCCGGTCCTAGCACGCCCGGGAACAGGACGGCGTCCGGCGTAGAGTAGGGGCCGTGACCCAGACTCTTTCTCCCGCCCAGGCGTGGCAGATGCTGCGCGACGGAAACCAGCGCTTCGTGGATGGCGCGAGCATCCACCCGAACCAGGACTCGGCCCGACGCCACGAGCTCGTGGCGTCGCAGAACCCGGTGTGCGTCATCTTCGGCTGCTCGGACTCCCGGCTCGCGGCAGAGATCATCTTCGATCTCGGCCTCGGCGACGCGTTCGTCGTCCGTTCCGCGGGCCACGTCATCGACGAGACGATCCTCGGCTCGCTCGAGTACGCCATCGAGCCGCTCAACGTCCCCCTCATCGTGGTCCTCGGCCACGACTCCTGCGGCGCCGTCACCGCCAGCGTCCAGGCGTACGAGACCGGCACGATGCCGGGCGGGTTCGTCCGCGACCTCGTCGAGCGCATCATGCCGTCCGTCCTCACCGCCCAGCGCAACGGGATCACCGACGTCGACAACACCGTCGTCGAGCACGTCCGCCAGACCGGCAAGCGGCTCCTCGACACCTCGCAGACCATCGCCACCGCCGTCGAGGAGGGCCGCACCGCCGTCCTCGGCGTCTGCTATCACCTGGCCGAGGGCAAGGCCGAGCTCGTCTCCGGCTTCGGGGACGTCTAGGCTCCCCCCGTCCTCCTCCGTCGCAGGGCGCTCCCAGTTCGGGGGTGCCCTGCGACCGGGGCTAATCTGGGAGCCATGACTGACTCTGCAGTGCAGGCCCCTGCCACGGACTACCGGATCGAGCACGACACGATGGGCGAGGTGCGCGTTCCCGCCTCGGCCCTCTACCGCGCCCAGACGCAGCGCGCCGTCGAGAACTTCCCCATCTCGGGCAAGACGCTTGAGCGCAAGCACATCGAGGCCCTCGCGCGGGTGAAGAAGGCCGCCGCGCGCGCCAACGAGGACCTCGGCGTGATCGACGCCGAGCTCGCCGACGCGATCGCCGCCGCCGCCGACCGCGTCGCCGCGGGCGAGTTCGACGCGCACTTCCCCATCGACGTGTTCCAGACCGGATCGGGCACGTCGAGCAACATGAACATGAACGAGGTCCTCGCCGAGCTCGCCACGCGCGCGCTCAAGGAGGCGGGCAGCGACAAGGTCGTCCACCCGAACGACCACGTCAACGCCTCCCAGTCCTCCAACGACGTCTTCCCCACCTCGGTGCACGTCGCGGCGACCAACGCCCTCCTCAACGACCTCGTCCCCGCGCTCACGCACCTCGCGGCCTCGCTGAGCCGCAAGTCCGAGGAGTTCAAGGACATCGTCAAGTCCGGCCGCACGCACCTCATGGACGCCACCCCGGTGACCCTCGGGCAGGAGTTCGGCGGCTACGAGGCGCAGGTGCGCTACGGGATCGAGCGCATCGAGGCCTCCCTCCCCCGCGTCGCCGAGGTGCCCCTCGGCGGGACCGCCGTCGGCACGGGCATCAACACGCCGGCCGGCTTCCCGCAGCGCGTCATCGAGCTCCTCGCGGCCGACACGGCGCTGCCCATCACGGAGGCGCGCAACCACTTCGAGGCCCAGGCGAACCGCGACGGCCTCATCGAGGCCTCGGGCCAGCTGCGCAACATCGCGTACTCGATCATGAAGATCGCGAACGACCTGCGCTGGATGGGCTCGGGCCCGAACACCGGCCTCGGCGAGATCGCCATCCCGGACCTCCAGCCGGGCTCGTCCATCATGCCGGGCAAGGTCAACCCGGTGATCTGCGAGGCCGCGATCATGGTGGCTGCCCAGGTGATCGGCAACGACACCACGATTGCCCTGTCCTCGACCAACGGCGCGTTCGAGCTCAACGTCGGCATCCCGGTCATGGCCGCCAACCTGCTCGAGTCCATCCGCCTGCTCGCCAACACGGCTCGCGTCATGGCGGACAAGATGGTGGACGGAATCCAGGCCAACGCCGAGCGCGCGCGCTTCCTCGCGGAGGCCTCGCCCTCGATCGTCACGCCGCTGAACAAGTTCATCGGCTACGAGAACGCCGCGGCCATCGCCAAGAAGGCGGTCAAGGAGGGCCTGACGATCCGCGAGGCCACCGTGGCCCTCGGCTTCGTCGGCGAGGGCGAGGGCAAGGTCTCCGAGTCCGATCTCGACAAGGCCCTCGACGTCACCACCATGACGGGCACGAACAAGTAGCCCCATTCTGAGAGTCACCTCCTGAAGGTCACCTCCTGAGCGTCTTTGTCCTGACATCGACCTCGAGGAGGTGGCCTTCAGAACGTGTGGGGGCGGTCCGGGCACGGCAGGCTCCGGCGGCCCGGGTAGTCTGGGAGCCGTGCCCACGCCTGAGTTCATCCTCACCCTGCGAGACATGGTCGGCGGCCACCCCCTCTGGCTTCCCGGCGTCAAGGCGGTCGTGACGGACGACGCTGGCCGCCTCCTCCTCGTCCGGCGCGCCGACAACGGTCGCTGGACGGTCCCCGCGGGCATCGTGGAGCCCGGCGAGGAGCCGGCCTCCACCGCGGTGCGCGAAGTGCTCGAGGAGACCGGCGTCCACGTGGCCGTCACCCACCTCGCCGGCGTCGGCATCACCGCCCCGGTGGTCTACCCGAACGGGGACCACGCCCAGTACCTCGACGTCGTGATGGCCTGCGCGTACTCCGGCGGCGAGGCTCGCGTGAACGACGACGAGAACCTCGAGGTCGGCTGGTTCACCCGTGACGGCCTCCCGGACGTGCCGCCGCTGCACGCCCGCGCGATCGAGTGGGCCCTCGATCCGCAGCGCCGCGCCCACTTCGTGGGCTGAGGGGTGCGGATCAGGCGGGCAGCACGAGCGCGATCGCGGTCCCGACGAGCATGAAGGGGCCGAACGGGATCGCGGACTTCGCGGTGCCGCGGCGGGTGACGATGAGGCCGAGGCCATACAGGCCGCCGAGCAGGAACGCCGCGGCGGTGCCCCAGAACAGGTGCTGCCAGCTCAGGAAGCCCAGGTACAGGCCGAGCACGCCGGCCAGCTTCACGTCCCCGAAACCCATCCCGGCCGGGTAGACCACCCGCAGCACGAAGTAGACGAGCCACAGCACGGCGCCGCCGCCGAGGACCCGCACGGCCGCTCCGGCGTCGAAGTTCCCCGCGGCCAGCACCGCAGCGAGGGTGAGCGGGACGGCCGCCCAGTAGCTCGGCAGGACGATCCGGTTCGGCAGCAGGTGGCTGCGGATGTCGATCACGGCCAGCCGCGCGGCCATCCACAGGTAGTACGCCAGGCACGCGACGACGAGCCAGAAGGCGACGGGGCTGGCCTGCCACAGCTCGGGAAGTCGGTCGGTCACAGTGTGGACACTAGTGCCACGGCCCCTTCCTCCGCCGCAGCTGGGCTAGCGTGGCGGGATGATGACGCTCGAGGATGTCTGGCCCGTCTTCCGCCTCCGTCTGCTCACCCCGCGCCTCGAGCTCCGGCCGCTCCGCGACGGGGACATCCCGCACTACGTCGAGGCGGCCCGCGGCGGTCTCACGGATCCCGCGCTGGCCCCGCACGGGCGCTCTGCGCTGTCCAACGCCTGGGACGAGTCCGGCGACATCGCGGCCAACAGCGCGCGGTGGATCTGGGAGACGCGCCTCCGCTGCCGCCCCGAGGGGTGGACTGTCATGTTCGGCGTCTGGTCGCGCGAGGGCGGCTTCCTGGGCTCCCAGGACGTCGGCGCCACGGACTTCGCCGCCCTGCGGACGGTCGGCACCGGCTCGTGGCTGCGGCGCTCGGCGCGCGGACTCCGGCTCGGGACCGAGATGCGCGCGGCCGTGCTGCTGTGGGCCTTCGACCACCTCGGCGCCGAGGTCGCCCAGAGCAGCGCCTACGACTGGAACGCGCCCTCGATCGGCGTCTGCCGCTCGCTCGGGTACGAGCCCAACGGCGAGGCCCGCTGCGGAGGCGCCCCGGGCGTCGTCGAACGCGAGCTCCGCTTCCGCCTCGCGAAGGAGGCCCTCCGCCGCCCCGGCTGGCAGCTCGAGGTGCACGGGCACGCGGCGGCCGCCGCCGTCCTCGGCGTCCCGGAGCGGGGCTGAAGGACGACGGCGGCCGGTCGCCGGGCGCTCGCGCCCCGGCAGCGCGCGGGGACCTAGATCTCGGCTCCCTCGAGCAGCTCGGTGACGAGCGCGGCGATGGGCGAGCGCTCGGAGCGGGTGAGGGTCACGTGGCCGAACAGCGGATGGCCCTTGAGGGTCTCGACCACGGCGGCGATACCGTCGTGCCGGCCGACGCGGAGGTTGTCCCGCTGGGCGACGTCGTGCGTGAGCACGATCTTCGAGTTCTGCCCGATGCGGCTCATGACGGTCAGGAGCACGTTCTTCTCGAGCGACTGGGCCTCGTCCACGATCACGAACGAGTCGTGCAGCGACCGGCCGCGGATGTGGGTGAGCGGGAGGACCTCGATCAGGCCCGCGTCCATGACGTGGTCGAGGACGTCCTTGCCGACGAGCGCACCGAGCGTGTCGAAGACGGCCTGGCCCCACGGGTTCATCTTCTCGGCCTCGGTGCCGGGCAGGTAGCCGAGCTCCTGGCCGCCCACGGCGAAGAGCGGCCGGAACACGACCACCTTCTTGTGCTCGCCCCGCTCCATGACCGCCTCCAGGCCCGCGCAGAGGGCGAGCGCGGACTTGCCGGTCCCGGCCTTGCCGCCGAGAGAGACGATGCCCACGCCCGGGTCCATCAGCAGGTCGATGGCGAGGCGCTGCTCGGCCGAGCGCCCGTGCAGCCCGAACACCTCGCGGTCTCCGCGCACGAGCCGCACCTGCTTGTCCGCGCCCACGCGCCCGAGCGCGGAGCCGCGGTGGGAGAGCACCACGAGGCCGGTGTTGACCGGCATCTCGGCGGCCTCGGGGATGAAGACCGGTTCGTGGCCGTAGAGCGCGCCGACCTGCTCCTCGTCGGCGTCGACCTCGGCCACCCCGGTCCAGCCGGAGTCGACGATCTGCTCGTTGCGGTACTCGTCGGCGTCGAGGCCCATGGCGGAGGCCTTGACGCGCATCGGGAGGTCCTTGGACACGAGCGTCACGGAGCGGCCCTCGTTGGCGAGGTTCTTGGCCACCGCGAGGATCCGGGAGTCGTTCTCGCCGCTGCGGAAGCCCGCGGGGAGGACGTCGGCGGAGATGTGGTTGAGCTCGACAGTGAGGGTCCCGCCCTCGGCCGCGCCGTCCGCCGCGAGCGGGACGGGCCTGCTGAGGCTCCCGTGCCGGATGCGCAGATCGTCGAGGAGGCGCAGGGCCTTGCGGGCGAAGTAGCCCAGTTCGGGGTCGTGGCGCTTGCCCTCGAGCTCGGTGATCACGACGACGGGGATCACCACCGCGTGCTCGGCGAAGCGCAGGAGCGCCCGCGGATCCGACAGCAGCACGGACGTGTCCAGGACATAGGTCCTCTGAGTGTCCCCGGCGGGGGCCCCTGCGGCGGTGGTCTCTTCGGGCAGCATTCCAGTGGTCGTCACGTCGACTCCAGCCCCCGGGTCTCCCCGGCGTTCTCCAGTTCCGTCCGGCTCGGCCCCGAGGCCGGAACCGGCCTCCCTGGACTGCTGCAGCGCAGCGCCCACATTCAGCCTCCCCGTACCGGAGGCGGACACCTCCGATGGCCACAATGTACGCCGCGCCACATGTCCGGCAGATGAACCGACGGGGAGTGTCCGGCAAATCACGCCCGCACATCCTCCGCCTGTTGCATCTATCAATAAATGCAAGCGTAGGCTGGAGGCATGGCCGGAACCGAGCAGACCCAGACGGCCGCCGAGCGAGCCCACGCAGCGCTCGCGGAGGCCATCGTCTCCTGCGCCCTCGCGCCGGGCTCCCTCATCACGGAGGGCGAGCAGTCCGCGGCCCTCGGGATGAGCCGCACCCCAGTCCGCGAGGCCTTCCTGCAGCTCGCCGCCGAGGGGCTCCTGCGGCTCTACCCGAAGAAGGGCGCAGTGGTGACCGCGGAGGACGACGCGGCGACCCGCCAGCTGCTCGAGGCGCGGGTCATGCTCGAGTCCGAGTCGGTGCGGGCCGTGGCGCACAGACCGCGGGCCGAGGCAGCGGCCCCCCCGGCGCTCGCCCACCTCCTCGAGGTCCAGCAGCGGGCGATCGACGAGGGGGACGCCCTCGCGTTCGCCCGCGCCGACCACGCGTTCCACGCCGCCGTGGCCGCCGCGTCCGGCAACGCGCTCACCGGCGCGTTCTACGGCCAGATCCGTCCGCGGCTCGAGCGGCTCACCCACGCGATCGTCCGCTCGGGCGAGGCCAACCTTCCCCGGTTCCTCTCCGACCACCGCCGGCTCACCACGTTCCTCGACCGCGGGGACGCCCCAGCCTACGCGGCCCTCCTGCGCACGCACGTGGGCATCGACGCGCCGCGGCCCTCCGGCTCCTGACCGGGCACTCCCCCCTCTCCTCCCCCTCCGAGAAGAAAGCCGTCCATTGCGCCGCCCCTGGCTCCGTGCCGCCACCGCCCTGTTCGCCATCGCCTGGGGAGGGAACCACTTCACTCCGCTGCTGCACCTGTATGAGGCGCGGTTCGGCTACGCCGCGGTCACGGTGAACCTGTTCCTCGGCACGTACGTGGCGGGCCTCGTCCCGGGCCTCCTCCTCGGGGGCGCCCTGTCCGACCGGCGCGGCAGGGCTCCCCTCGTCCGCGCGGGCGTCCTCCTCGGCGCGCTCGCCAGCGTGGTCCTGGCCCTCGGCGCCGCCGCGCCGGCGGTGATGTGCGCGGGGCGCCTGCTCGCGGGGGCGTCGGTGGGCATCGCGATGTCGGTCGGCACGAGCTGGGTCAAGGAGCTCTCGGCGCGCCGCTTCGATCCCCGCCTCGGCGAGGCCGCGCGCACGACGGCGGGGGCCCGCCGCCCGGCGCTCGCCCTCACCCTGGGCTTCGGGATCGGTGCGGGCGTGGCAGGCTCGCTCGCGCAGTGGGCCCCGCTTCCCTCGGTGCTGCCGTACGCGGTCCATCTGGTGGTCTCGGCGGCGGCGCTGGGACTGCTCGCCCGGGTACCGGAGACGGCAGAGCCGACTCCCGGGGGCCCTGCCGCCAGCCTCTGGGACGATCTGCGGGTCCCGCTCGCGGGGCACGCGCGCTTTGTCCGCGTCGTGCTGCCGGCGGCGCCCTGGATCTTCGCCACGGCGGGGATCGGCTACGCGGTCATCCCGCTCCTCGAGGCGCCGGCCCTGGGCGCGTGGGCCCTCGCGTACGCGACAGGGCTGACGGTGCTCACGCTCGGGGTCGGGGCGCTCGTGCAGCCGCTCGTGCCCCGGCTGGACGCCGCCACCGGCGGGAGGGCCGGCGTCGTCGGCCTCGGCGCCATGCTCGCCGGGCTCCTTCTCGCCGCCGCGAGCGCCGCCGCGCTCTCCCCGTGGCTCGGGGCGGCCGCGGCCGCGGTCCTCGGCGCCGCCTACGGCACGTGCCTGGTCTCGGGGCTCAAGGAGGTCCAGGCCATCGCCGGGCCGCGGGACCTCGCCGGGCTGACCGGCGTCTACTACAGCGCGAGCTACGCGGGGTTCCTGCTGCCGCTCCTGCTCGCCGCACTGGCGGGCGTCGCGACGTACACGGTGCTCCTGCTCGGGGTCGCGGCCGTGTGCCTCGGCTCCCTGCTCGCGGTGGCAAGAGGGCTGAGGACCACCCGGGCCGGGGCCTAGCTACGCGCCGAAGCGCCGCTGGCGGCCGGCGTAGTCCCGCAGGGCCCGCAGGAAGTCGACCTTGCGGAAGGCCGGCCAGAGGGCCTCGCAGAAATAGAACTCGCTGTACGCGCTCTGCCACATGAGGAAGCCGGAGAGCCGCTGCTCGCCCGAGGTGCGGATCACCAGGTCGGGGTCCGGCTGGCCCGCGGTGTACAGGAAGCGGGAGATGTCATCGACGTCGAGGCGCTCGGCGAGCGCGGCGATGTCCTCGCCGCGGGCGAGCGCGTCGCGCAGGAGGTCCCGCACGGCGTCGACGATCTCCCGCCGGCCGCCGTAGCCCACCGCGACGTTGACGTGCAGGGGCTCCGAGGGGCTCGGCTTGGCGGTGAGGCGAGCGAGGCGCTCGGCGAGGTGGTCGGGCAGGATCTCGGGCGCGCCCATCGCGTGCACGGACACGGAGGGGTCCTCGTCCAGCCGGTCCAGCGTGTCGGCGATGATCTGCGTCAGCTCGGCGAGCTCCTCGCTCGAGCGGCTGAGGTTGTCGGTGGAGAGCATGTAGAGGGTCACGACCCGCACTCCGAGCTCCCGGCACCAGCCGAGGAACTCGTGGATCTTGTCCGCCCCGGCCCGGTGGCCCTGGCTCGTGGGGGCGTTGAACTGGCGCGCCCAGCGGCGGTTGCCGTCCACCATGACGCCGATATGCCCGGGAACGCTGTCGGGATTGAGCGAGCGCTGGAGCCGGCGCTCGTAGAAGCCGTAGAGGAAGCCGGGCAGTCCCATGGCCCTCCTGCCCGTCGAATCCGTGCCCTGTTCCGGGCGCCCACGCTGCTGCCCCTCTAGGCTACCGCAGCCGGATCCGCAGCTACCGACCAGTAACCTTCCGGACCGCAAGTTAGACTCGGACCATGCAGCACCCCGCGGAGGTCCGCGCAGAGCTCCTGTCCCTCAAGCCCTCGTGGCGCGGCTGGATCCACGCCGCGACCGCCCCGCTGGCCCTCGCCGCGGGGATCGTCCTGGTGTCCCTCGCCCCCGGCGCCGACCGCAAGATCGCCTCGGCGGTCTACGCCGCCACGGGGCTGCTCCTATTCGCCGTGAGCGCCGTCTACCACCTCGGCAACTGGGCGCCGCGGACCAAGGCGCTGCTCAAGCGGCTCGACCACACGAACATCATGCTCGTCATCGCGGGGACCTACACGCCGCTCTCGTGGGTCCTCCTCCCCCGCCCCACGGCAGTGCTGCTGCTGACGGTCATCTGGGCGGCCGCCCTCGCCGGCGTCGCGTTCCGCACCCTGTGGCTGGGCGCCCCGCGCTGGCTGTACGTGCCCATCTACGTGGCGCTCGGCTGCGCGGCCCTGCTGTTCCTGCCCGAGTTCTTCGCCGCGAGCGTCCCCGCGGCGATCCTCATCTGCGTCGGCGGCGCGCTCTACATCGCCGGCGCCGTCTTCTACGGGATCCGCCGCCCCAACTTCTCGTACCACCACTTCGGCTTCCACGAGTTCTTCCACGCCTTCACCGTCGCGGCGTTCGCGGCCCACTACGCGGCGATCATGCTCGCCGTGCTGGGCGCGCCGATCATCACCGGCGCGTAGCCAGCTCCTGGCGGAGCTCGCCCGGCGTGCCCACCGGCAGCCGGCACGCGAAGTCCAGGCACACATAGGCGAGGGGCCCGCCGTCGGGCGCCGCGGGCCGGTCGGCGAGGAGCGGCACCCGCGACGGGGTGCCGGCCCCGCCCACCGCCACGACCGTCCCGGGGACGGGCGAGGCGAGGGCCTCGGCGAGCAGACGACGACGGTCCTCCCCCGCGCGTCCGACGATCGCCACCTCGGCGGGGCCGGCGAGCAGGGCCTGGGCCACGGCCAGGAGCCATCCGGCCGACCGGGGGCCCTCCCTGAGCAGCCGTGGCAGCCCACCGAGGATCGACTCCGCCACCGCGCGGTGCGCGGCCTTTCCGCTGTAGGCGGCGTGGGAGAGCATGGCCCCAGCCAGCAGCGAGGCGCCGCTGGGGGCCTCCGCGTCGTGCGGATCGAGGCTGCGGGACCCCGCGAGTGCTGCCCGCACGCCGGGGGCATCGTCCGCGGCCGGCCCGTCGGCGGCGGAGTCGGAGAGGAGGCCGTCGGCGATGAACCGGCGTGAGGCGACCCCGAGGAGGCCCTCGGCCCACGTGTACCACTCCTCGTCCCCGGTTGCCGCATACAGCGCCAGGGCGCCCTCGGCGCAGCCCGCGTAGTCGGCGAGGAGCCCCTCGATGCCTGCCGCGACGCCCCCATGGGAGACCCGCAGGAGGCGCTCGCCGTCCCAGTGCGCGTCCTTGAGCAGCGTGGCCGCGGCCCGTGCCGGCCCGAGCAGGTCCGGGCGTCCGAGCGACCAGGCCGCGTCGGCGAGCGCCGCCACCGCGAGGCCGTTCCAGCCCGCCACCACCTTCTCGTCCCGGGACGGCGGGGTCCTCAGCTGCCGGGCCGCATGGAGGGCGTCCCGGTGCCGCGCGAGGCGCCCGTGCTCCTCCCCCGTCAGGGCCCGGCCTGCGTGCAGCGGGGCGGCCGAGGAGGCGTGCTCGCCGAGGGGCAGGCCGAAGAGGGCCGCCAGCCGCCCGGCGTCGTCCGCGTCCCCCACCGCCTCGGCGAGCTCGCGCCGCGTCCAGACGTAGTAGCCGCCCTCGACCCGGCGGCCGTTCCGCTCTGAGTCGGCGTCGAGCGAGGACGCGAAGCCGCCGCCGGCCAGCCCGAGCTCGCGGACCATCCAGTCCGCAGTGAGCGAGGCGGCCTCCCGCGCCTCGTCCGCGGGAAACTCGTCCGAGCCGCCGAGCCGCACCCAGTGGGCCAGGACCCGCAGGAGCTGGGCGTTGTCGTAGAGCATCTTCTCGTAGTGCGGCAGAGACCAGTCGGCGGTCACCGAGTAGCGCGCGAACCCGCCGCCGAGCACGTCGAAGAGCGCCGAGCGGCACATTGCGGCGAGGGTGCGGCCGGCGAGGCCCCGGGCGTCCTCGGCGGTGGGGGCGCTGACAGCGGCGTGCCGGACGAGGAACTCGAGCACGGGCGACGGCGGGAACTTGGGCGCGGCACCGAAACCGCCGTGGGAGCGATCCTCTGTCCGGGCCAGGGCGACCACGGCGTCGCCCACCGCGGACGCCAGGGCGGCGCCGTCGTGCTCGCCGTCGGCGGCGATGCCGAGGAGCTGGTCGGAGAACAGGCCGCCCAGGGCCTCCGCGAGCGCCCCGGCCTGGCGCTCGACGGCGTCGCGCCGCTCCCGCCAGGCCTCGCTGACCGCGTGGAGGACCTGCCGGAAGCTCGGCTGGCCCGGGTGCGGGACCGGCGGGAAGTAGGTCCCCGCGTAGAAGGCGCGGCCGTCGGGCAGCGTGAAGACGCTCAGGGGCCACCCGCCCTGTCCGGTCATGGCCTGGCACGCGGCCATGTACACCGAATCCACGTCCGGGCGCTCCTCGCGGTCCACCTTCACGCACACGAACCCGGCGTTGAGCTGCTCCGCTGCCGCGGGGTCCTCGAAGGACTCGTGGGCCATGACGTGGCACCAGTGGCAGGCCGCGTAGCCGATCGAGACGAAGACCGGCACGTCCCGGCGCGCGGCCTCGGCGAAGGCGTCGTCTCCGAACGGCTGCCAGTGGACGGGGTTCTCGGCGTGCTGGCGCAGGTAGGCCGAGGCCTGGCCGGCGAGGCGGTTGGTCATGGTCCGAGTCTGCCCGAGCCCGGCTCCCGCCGGTAGCCGGGGGCGGGAGGAGGGCCTCCGGAGTGCCGTCCGGGCGGGGCACCGCCTACACTGTCCTACCGATGGACACTCCCCCCAGCAGCATCCCCAGCAGCCGCACGCCCTCACCGAGCGCTGCCCGTCCGATCTTCGTGGACTCGACGGGCCGCAAGCTCCAGCTCGTCCGCGCCGCGGGGGCCGTGGCCCTGATCCTCGTGGCCGGGTACCTGGGCGTCGTAGGGCTCGCCCTCCTCGGTGGAAGCCCCAATGCGGCCGCCCCCTTCCTCCCCCTCCCGGCCCCGCCGACGGCCCCGGCGGCGCCTCCGCCCAGTCCGCCGTCCGCCCGGACGACCGGCCCGGGCGCGAGCGCCGATGCCGGCGCCGCGGGAGGCGCGGGAGGCGCCGGCGCGCAGCCGGTTCCGACGGCGGTCCCCGTTCCGGCGGCGCAGGTCGCGCCAGGTCCGGCGGCGCCGAATGCTGCAGGCGGCGCAGCGGCGCCCGCGGCACCGGCCCAGCAGGCCCCGGCCCCCACTGCCGCACCCGCGGCTCCGGCCCCCGCGCCGACGCCGGCCGCGACGCAGCAGCCGGCCCCCGGAAACCCCGCTGCCCCCGGGCAGACGCGCCGCGCGACCCCGCCCGCGCACCCGTGACCGGCACGCGGACGCCCCTGCGGGGGACGCGGCGGCCCCACCGCGGACGCGCGGCCGGCCGGCAGCCGGGCCGGGTCCGCACCCACTGGATCGTGCTCGCGGCGCTGCTGATCGGACTCGCGCTCGCCCTGGCCGTCCAGGGCTACACCCAGCATCTGGCCGGGATCGGGGACGACTCCGTGGCGGCCGCGACCGGCTCTTCAGGGGTGCCGGCCTCGGTACTCGACGGGGGCCCCGTGGTCGACGCGAGGTCGTCCACGGTCCGCACCGCCCGCCCGCCCGAGCGCACCCTGGCCCTCACCTTCGACGACGGGCCCGACCCCACGTGGACTCCCCGGATCCTGGACGTCCTCAAGGCCCACCATGTCCACGCGACCTTCTTCGTGGTGGGCACGGCGGCGATCGACCACCCCGACCTCGTCCGCCGGATGATCGCCGAGGGCCACGAGGTCGGGATCCACACGCTCACGCACGCCGACCTGGGGCAGATCCCCGAGTGGCGGCGCCAGCTCGAGGTGCAGGGCGCCCAGCGTGCTGTCACCGGGATCACCGGCAGGACCGCCACGCTCCTGCGTCCCCCGTACAGCTCGGAGAACGATGCGGTCACCACGCAGACGTGGTCCGCAATGCTCTCGAGTGCCTCCGACGGCTACCTCACGGTGCTCAGCACGCTCGACAGCGAGGACTGGTCGCGGCCGGGAGTGCCGCAGATCGTCAAGAACGCCGTTCCGACGGGCAGCCAGGGCCAGGTCCTGCTCATGCACGACGGCGGCGGCGACCGCAGCCAGACCGTGTCGGCCCTCGAGCAGGTGCTCGAGCGGGCTGCGGCCCAGGGGGACCGTGTCACGAGCGTGGGCGATGCGCTGGGCATCGCGACCATGCGCACGGCCCCTCCGGCGGAGCAGGCCATCGGGGCCGCATTTGTGGGCGGCGTCCAGGCCAGCGGGACGGTCGTGGGCGTGATCTCGTGGCTGCTCGCCGTGAGCGGAGTCGTGACGCTGGTCCGGGCCGTCCTCGTGGTGGCCGTGGCGTCCCGCCACCACCGGCTCGCGCGGCGCGGGCGGCGCCGACGGGATGCGCCGCTGCGGCCGGAGGTCACCGAGCCGGTCACGGTGATCGTTCCGGCCTACAACGAATCTGCGGGCATCGAGGCCGCCGTGCGGTCTATCGCCGCCTCCGACTATCCGGTGGAGATCATCGTGGTGGACGACGGCTCGACGGACGGCACCGCGGACATCGTCGAGGCCCTGGCGCTCCCCGGGGTGACCGTGCTGCGCCAGGAGAACGGCGGCAAGCCCTCGGCGCTCAACACGGGGCTGCGCGCGGCCTCGCACGGGGTGGTCGTCATGGTCGACGGCGACACGGTCTTCGAACCGGGCACCGTCCGTGCGCTCGTGCAGCCCCTGGCCGATCCCCGGGTCGGTGCTGTCTCGGGCAACACCAAGGTGGCCAACCGGGGCGGCGTCCTGGGGGCGTGGCAGCACATCGAGTACGTCGTCGGGTTCAACCTGGACAGGCGGCTGTTCGACCTCGCCGAATGCATGCCGACCGTCCCGGGGGCCATCGGCGCCTTCCGGCGCGACGTGCTGCTGCGCCTCGGCGGCGTCAGCAGCGACACGCTCGCGGAGGACACGGACCTGACCATGGCGCTGTGCCGGGACGGCTGGCGGGTGGTGTACAAGGACAGCGCGCGGGCCTGGACCGAGGCCCCGGCAACCCTGGGGGCCCTCTGGAAGCAGCGGTACCGGTGGTGCTACGGGACCCTGCAGGCGATGTGGAAGCACCGCGGGGCCGTGCTGCAGGGTGGCGCGGCGGGCAAGCTGGGACGACGCGGGCTCGGCTAGCTCCTCGTGCTGCAGGTCCTCCTGCCGCTCTTCGCGCCGATCGTGGACGTGTTCGCGCTGTACGGCCTGGTGTTCCTCGACCCCGTGCGGATCGGCGTGCTGTGGCTGGCCTTCATGGGCGCCCAGCTGGCCATGGCGGCCTACGCGTTCCGACTCGACCGCGAGAAGCTGGGGCCGCTGTGGACGCTGCCCCTGCAGCAGGTCGTGTACCGCCAGCTCATGTACCTCGTGGTGATCCAGTCCGTGTTCACGGCGCTCGCCGGCCTGCACCTGAAATGGCACCGCATGGAACGCTACGGGAGCCTGAATGTCCCGGCCGCGTCCGAGGGGTCCGTCAGTCGGTGACCTCGGCGCGGACCTCCTCGGACTCGATGTAGTTGTAGACCTCCGGGAGGATGAACTTCGCGGAGAGGAACCCGATGAGGGACAGGACGGAGACGGCCAGGGTCGCCCCGACAGGGCCCCACGCGGTAGTCATGAACGGGAACACGAACGCGCCGAAGAACGAGGCCGCCTTCACGAAGACGTAGCCGAATCCGGAGGCCGTGGCCTTGAACCGCGCGGGCGCGACCATGGACGCGATCGTCATGCCGTTGGAGGCGTCCCAGTAGTGGCCCCACATGAGCACTGCCGCACCCAGGACGATCAGCCATTCGATTTTGGCGCCCAGCGCGAACGCGCCCAGCACGAGGCCGACGAACGCGAGCCCGAAGCCCCACATCGCCACGCCGCGGTGGCCCGTGCGGTGGATCATCACCGGGGCGAGGAAGCCCGAGATCGTGGCCAGGACATAGATGGCCGCGGTGACGATGTTCGTTCCCGTCATGTTGGCGTTGGAGGCGACTCCGACGCCGGCGGTCACGAGGATCACGGGCAGGTAGAAGCCGAAGGCCGTGAACTCCGCGCCCTGGCACGCGTTGGAGATCCACGCGAAGACCGTGGCGCGCCGCTTGGTGCGGTCGGCCCAGATCACCTGCAGGAAGTCGCCCACCTTGGGCCGCAGGAGCTTCACGTCCTCGTTCGGGAGCATGTCCAGCGGCTCGTCGAAGAGGCGCAGCGAGACTTCCTTGGCCTTGGCGAACCTGCCCTGGTGGATCAGCGACAGCGGGGTCTCGGGCAGGTCGAGCCGGGCCAGCAGGAGGATGAAGGCGGGCACCGCGCCGATGGCCAGCGCCACCCGCCACAGGATGGCGTGGTCGATCCCGGTGACGTACATGATGGTGATGACCACGATCGAGAGCACCTCGCCGAGGCCGAACATCCCCTGCCAGCGGCTGCCCATCCTGTCGCGGGCACCCCTGGACATCGACTCCATGATGTAGGCGTAGCCGTTGGAGATGTCGGACCCGAGCGGGATGCCGATGAGGATGCGCAGGATGATCAGGTCCCACACGTTCTGCGAGAAGCCCTGCGCGATCGCGAGCACGATGAACAGCACCATCGTGAGGATGAACACCCGCTTGCGGCCCAGCCTGTCCGCGACGACGCCGCCGAGCACCGCTCCGAGGAGCGCGCCGCCCTGGACGCCGGCGGTCAGCCAGCCGAGCTCGAACGCGGTGGGGTGGTACTCGGTCTTGATGAACACGAGGACGAAGGAGAGCGCATACAGGTCCCACGCCTCGATGAGGATCGTGGCGATCATCATCCAGCCGCCGCGCCGGCTGGACACCGTGCCGGCCTTGTTCATCAGCAGCTGCGTCGCCTCGTCGGACAGCCTGCGGATGGTCGTCTGGTCCATCGGTGCCTCCCCCCTGTCGGGAGTCCCGCACCGGGTACCGGACTCCGTGGCCTGTGGCCCCGGTCACCGTCGTGCCGGGCACAGCGAGACTAAGCCTCGGGGAATCCTCCGGCAACACGTTGCCACGCGTTGCCATGGGGGTCCGGGAAGATCAGGGGCGGCCGTCGGCGCGGTCGCGCCCCGAGGCGCCCGGGCCCTTCTGCGGGGAGCCGCTGGCCTCCGGTCCGCCGGGCTCTTCGCCGGCGCCGGCCCCCTCGCCGGCGCGGGACTCCTCGACCTGGGCGCGGTAGCGGATGCGGCGGAGGCGCCGGACCATGTCGATGATCAGGAAGATCGTCAGGAGCACCACGAAGGCGGTGGCCGCGAACCCCCAGTTCCCGGGGGTGATCATGTCCTCGCTGAGCCCCGGCCGCAGGGAGCCCGAGGGCGACGGGGCCGGTGTCTGGGTGAGGGCAACGAGGAGATTCTGCACCGATCTATCGTAGCCCGGCGAAGAGGTCCCCCTCGGTCGTCCCCTCCTCCGGGAAGCCCACCGCCGATTTGATGAGGGCGTAGTCCTCCCAGGGCCACTCGCGCTGGCGCAGCTCGAGCGGGACGGCGAAGAACCACCCGTCCGGGTCGATCTGCGTGGCGTGGGCGAGCAGGGCCCGGTCCCGGACCTCGAAGTACTCGGCGCACTCCACATGGGTGGTCACCCGGTGGCGCGTGGTCCAGGGCCGGTGCCCCTCGGCGTCGTTCTCGGAGGCCCGGGCAATCCAGTCGGCGTACGGCGAGGTGAGCCCGGCGGCGACGAGCGCGTCATGGATGCGGCGGACCTTGTCCGGGTTGAACGAGACGTCGTAGTAGAGCTTCGAGGGGGCCCAGGGTGCCCCGGCGTCAGGGTAGGCACCGTCCTCTCCCGCGGCCCGGAACGCCTCGACAGCCACGCGGTGGGCCATGATGTGGTCGGGGTGGGGGTAGCCGCCGTTCTCGTCGTAGGCCACGACCACGTGCGGGCGGAATTCGCGCATGAGCCGCACGAGCGGCGCAGAGGCCTGCTCGATCGGCAGCGTCGCGAAGGAGCCCCACGGCAGCGGCGGCAGCGGGTCGCCCTCCGGCAGGCCCGAGTCGATGAACCCGAGCCAGCGGTGGTCGACCCCGAGGACCTCGCGGGCGGCCGCCATCTCGAGGCGCCGCGCCCCGGCCATGTCCCGCCGGGGATGGGGGGCGTCGACGATGTGCGGGTTCTGGATGTCCCCGCGGGAGCCGTCGGTGCAGGAGACGACCATCACCTCGTGTCCCTCGGCGAGGTACTTCGCCATCATCGGGGCGCCCTTGCTCGACTCGTCGTCGGGATGGGCGTGCACGGCGAGGAGGCGCAGGGCGCTATCGGTCTCTGACACGTCTCCTAGAATAGTCAGGTGACCGACTCCCCCGCTCTCGCTGCCCGCTACGGCGCCCCCCGGCGCGGATTCACCAGGCAGAGGGCCCGGATCGTCATCGTCGTGGCCCTCGTGGTGGGCATCGCGGTGGCCGCATGGCTCACCTACACGTCGACCGTGCGCGCCGGCGTGAGCTCGAACGACATCGGCTTCTCGACCCCGGACCCGTGGCACGCCGAGATCGACTTCCAGGTGACCAAGGCCGCCTCCGCCACCGCCGTCTGCGCCGTCCACGCCCTGTCCGACACCTACGCCGTGGTGGGCTTCAAGGAGGTCGAGATCGGCCCGGACGCCGGCAGCTCGGGGACCACCACGAGTCTGCAGCGGGTCCCGCTGCGCACCGAGACCGCGGCGGTCTCCGGCGTCGTCGACTCCTGCTGGCTCAAGGGCGCCTAGCCGGACACGCCCCGCAGGCCAGCTTGGGATTGGGACCCCGGATCACTAGACTGGTCTAATACCCATTGCCCCGCCGGTGGTCGAGAAAGCGCTCCCGAGGCATCGCGCCTCGTATCAGGTGCGTACGTTCCGCTGGTGGGGTCTTTGCATGGAGAGACGTTACAAGGAGACGACATGTCCACCACGACCCATCAGGGCGGCCCCTGGCTCACGCAGGAGGCGTACGACCGTCTCAAGGCCGAGCTGGACCACCTCTCAGGGCCCGGCCGTCATGAGATCGTCGAGAGGATCGAGGCTGCCCGCCAGGAGGGCGACCTCAAGGAGAACGGCGGCTACCACGCCGCCAAGGAGGAGCAGGGCAAGATCGAGGCCCGCATCCGCCAGCTGACCGACCTGCTGCGCAACGCCCACGTGGGCGAGAAACCCGCGGACGACGGCGTCGTCGAGCCCGGCATGCTCGTGGTCGCCAAGATCGCCGGCGAGGAGGAGCGCTTCCTCCTCGGCTCGCGCGAGATCGCCGACGGCGGCACGGACATGGACGTGTTCAGCGAGAAGTCCCCGCTCGGTGCCGCGATCGTCGGCCACAAGCAGGGCGACAAGCTGTCCTACACCGCCCCGAACGGCAAGGAGATCAAGGTCGAGATCATCTCGGCCACGCCCTACAACGGCTGATCCCGCCCCAGCACGCCCAGACGCCCGACGGCGCCGCTCCCCTCGCGGGGGGACGGCGCCGTCGGCATCTGGGAGCCAGGGCGGCTCAGGCCGCCGCGCGCCCGCGGGGCCTGAGGACGATGGCTGCGGCCACGCCGCCGGCGAGGCCGAACAGGTGGGCCTGCCAGGAGATGCCTCTGCCCACCGTGGGCAGGATGCCCAGGAGCACGCCGCCGTAGACGGCGAACAGCACGAGCGCGAGCAGGATCTGCCCCCAGCTGCGGTTGAAGAATCCGCGCACGAGCAGGAACCCGAACAGGCCGAAGATCACCCCGGACGCGCCGACCGTGATCGACGGGTGGCCGAGGAGGCTCCCGAACATCCACACGCCCAGTCCCGAGCCGAACCAGGAGAGGACCACGGCGGTGAGGAACTGCCTCAGGCCCGCGAGGAAGGCGAGGAATCCGAAGACGAACAGGGGCAGGGTGTTGGCGAGCAGGTGGGCCCAGCTCGTCGAGTCATGGACGAGGGGCGAGGTGAGGACGTCGGGCAGGCTGCTCACGTCGCGGGGCCTGATCCCGAACAGGCGCGTGAGCAGCCCGAAGGTGGCCATGTTCACGAGTTCGATCAGGTAGAGCACCGCTGTCACGGCGGTCATGGTCGCGAGACCGGCCCGGGCCCGCACTGCGAGGCGCGTGTCCATCCCTGCCCCCTCCCGCCACGACCGCGTGGCCTCAGACGTGCATGACGATCGGCTGGAACCCTTCGGCGCGCAGCGCGCGCAGCACCTGGTCGGAGTGCTCGTGGCCCTTGGTCTCCATGTCGATGGTGATCGCCACGTCGCCCATGGCGATCGAGCCGCCGACTCGGGTGTGGTCCACGCCGGTGACGTTCGCGTCGTTCTCGGCGATGATGCGGGAGATCGTGGCGAGCGAGCCCGGGCGGTCGTCGAGCATCATGCGGACGGTGAGGAAGCGCCCGGCGGCGGAGAGGCCGCGCTGGATGACCTTGAGCATGAGCATTGGGTCGATGTTGCCCCCCGAGAGGATCACAACCGTCTTCTTCGCGTCGATGCCGAGCTCGGCGAGCTTGCCGTCCATGAGGGCGGCCACCCCCACCGCCCCGGCGGGCTCGACCACGAGCTTGGCCCGCTCGAGCAGGAAGATCAGGGCACGGGCCAGCGAGTCCTCGCTCACCGTGACCACGTCGTCCACGAGCTCCCGGATGATGCTGAACGGGATCTGGCCCGGGAGGCCCACGGCGATGCCGTCCGCCATCGTCGCGACCTTCGGCAGCGGCACCACGGCGTCCGCGGCAAGCGAGGGCGGGTAGGCCGCCGCGTTCTCGGCCTGGACGCCGATCACGCGGATCTCGCGTCCGAGCTCGGCGGCCTTGGCCTTCAGCGCCACGGTGACGCCGGCCAGGAGTCCGCCGCCGCCGACGCCCATCAGGACCGTGTCCACGTCCGGGACCTGCTCGAGGATCTCGAGGCCGATCGTCCCCTGCCCCGAGACGACGTCCGCGTTGTCGAAGGGGTGCACGAACACGGCGCCCGTCTCGTCCGCGAAGCGCTTGGCCTCGGCCAGCGCCTCGTCGACGTTGTGGCCATGCAGGACCACCTCGGCGCCGTGGCTCCGGGTCGCCTGCAGCTTCGGCAGGGCGACGCCGAGCGGCATGTAGATGCGGGCGCGGATGCCGAGGCGCTTGGCCGCGGAGGCGACGCCCTGGGCATGGTTCCCGGCGGAGGCCGCCACCACTCCCCGGCGCTTCTCCGACTCGCTCAGCCGGGCCATGCGCACGTAGGCGCCGCGGACCTTGAACGACCCGGCCCGCTGGAGGTTCTCGCACTTGAAGAAGACCTCGCCGCCGATCTGCTGTCCCAGCGCGCGGGACTGCTCAATCGGGGTCCGGGCAATAATGCCCTCGAGCAGCTCCTGTGCGGCAAGAACGTCGTCGAGCGTCACAGCGAGAGTCGAGAGGGCCTTCATGCTCAGTGCTCCTAGGGGGCTTCACGGGATGGCGGAACGTCTCCGGCGCCGTCCGAGGGCGCCGGCGCATCTCCAGTTTCCCACGAGTTCTCCCACCCTCGGGCCGCGATGTAGCGCACGGCCGAGTTCGTGACGGCGAGGGTGGGCACCGCGAAGAGGGCTCCGGGGATGCCGGCGATGTACGAGCCGGCGGCGACTGCGAGGATCACGGCGACGGGATGGAGGGAGACGGCGCGGCCCATGATGAGCGGCTGGAGCACGTGCGACTCGATCTGCTGGACCGCCACGACGATGACGAGCATGATGACGGCGTTGACGAGTCCGTTCGCCACGAGCGCGAGCAGCACGGCCACCGCGCCGCTCACGAGCGCGCCGACCACCGGGATGAAGGACGCGACGAAGACGAGGATCCCGAGGGGCAGCGCGAGGGGCACGCCCAGGATCGCCGCGCCGACGCCGATGCCCACCGCGTCGACCGCGGCGACGAGCACCTGCACGCGCACGTAGCTCACGAGCGAGGTCCATCCCCGGCGCCCGGCGCCGTCGGCGGCCGGCCGCGCCTGCCTCGGCAGGAGTCCCACGAGGAAGCTCCAGATGCGCGCGCCCTCGAGCAGGAAGAAGACGAGGACGAACAGGGCGATGAGCGCCCCCGTGAGGAAGTGGCCTGCGGAGGACCCCACGCTGAGCACGCCGCTGACGAGGGTGCCCTGGTTCGACTGGAGGAGGCGCTGGGCGTCGTTGGTGTAGGCCTCGAGCTGGGACGAGGTGACCTGCAGCGGGCCCTCCGCGAGCCACTTCTGCACCTCGGCCAGGCCGGCGAGCGCCTCGTCCCAGAGCTGCGCGAAGCCGATGGAGATCTGGCGTCCCACGAGGGTGAGCAGGCCCGAGACGGCCGCGATGAAGCCGATCTCGGTGATCGCGACGGCGAGCCCCAGGGGGACGCGGGCGCGCCGGAGCCAGCCGACCACGGGGCTGAGCAGGCCGGCGAGCAGGGCCGCGACGAGCACGGGGATCACCAGGAAGCTCAGCTGCGCGAGGGCCCAGGCGATGGCCCACGCGACCACGAGGATGATCGCGGTGCGCCAGGACCAGGCGGCCGCGACCCGCAGGGCGAAAGGCAGGTCGGCATCGGTCACGGGGCGGGCGGCCCGGGCAGGCGCGGGGCGGGGTCCGGGGCGTGTGGGCTCCATGGCCCCATCCTGCCAGAGGCCTCCAGGCGCCCGCCGCGCCCCTAGAGCTCCGAGCCTATCCCCCACCGGATGGAGGCCGAGGCGCCGGGCTCGAGCCAGCCGAGCCCCGCCCCGCTGTTGAACGCGTTCGCTGCCCCGCTCATCGGCTCGAGGGCCACCGCCTTGGCGCGCCCCGGGAAGGTGTCGGTGACGAAGACGTGGGTGTAGGGGCACGTATTCTCCTGCCACAGCCACACGCTGCGCCCGTCCGCTGCAGCGAGCGTCGCGCGGGCAGCCCGGGGCGACCCCTCGCCGTCATCCGCAACGTCCTCGAAGGCGAGGTCGGTGTAGCCGGAATCGAGGGCGAGGGCAGAGACAGGCTGGCCTCCGCGGAGGTCTGCGGGGCCGGAGACCGGCGCGGAAGACCGGGGAATGAGGCGCTGGTCGGCGATGAGCCGGGTCCGGCCCGAGACGGTGAGCGTGAGCTCCTCGCTGGGGACATCGCCGATGCGCAGGTAGGGGTGGGCGCCGAGCACGAACGGAGCGGAGGCATCCGAGTCGTTGGCCAGCGTCTGGGTGACGCTGAGGCCGCCATCGGACTCGAGCGCGTAGTCGACCCGGTGGCGGAGGAGGAACGGGTACCCGTGCTGCGGGAAGACGACGGCCTCGAGTGCCACCGCCGACTCCGTCTGCTCGAGGAGGCTGTAGCCGGTATTGCGCAGCAGTCCGTGGCTCGCGTGCCCGTACTTGGGCTCGGTGATGTCCAGCTGCTGGACACGGCCGTCGAGGGACCACCGTCCGTCCTCGATCCGGTTCGCCCAGGGCGCGAGGGTGATGCCGGTCGCCCCGGGCGGGATCTGGCCGTCGCCGTACGTCTCGGTGAGGGCAACGCCGTCGCGCGCGTAGGACCGAAGGCCGGCGGCGAGCTCGGTGACGACGGCGACGGCGCCCGCGCGCCGGAGTTCGTACTGCCGGCCGGTGGCGGCGCGGCGGGCGGTCGGCGAAGGTGTCATGGGACCACGCTAGTCCGCCCCGGGCCCTGTGCCCTCGCTGCCGGAGGGTCTTCCCAGCAGACCGCCAGAATGTTATCTTTTGTTAGAAAGCTGTTGTTTCTGTTAGTCGACTCCCCTGCCGGGGAGCCGAGGCGGGGGGACCGATGCTGGCTGCTGAACGCCATGCGTACATCATCGCGGAGCTCGAGCGGCGCGAGGCCGTGCGGGTGACCGAGCTCGCGGCGACGCTCGGCGTCTCGGAGATGACCATCCGGCGCGACATCGAGCACCTCGAGCAGCAGGGGCTGGCCCGGCGCGTGCACGGAGGTGCGGCCCGGCCCACGGACGTCGGGTTCACCGAACTCGGGTTCGAGGTCAAGAGCGAGCACCGCCCCGACGCCAAGAGCGCCATCGCCCAGCAGGCGGTCGAGCTGGTCCGGCCGGGCGCGACCATCTTCGTCACCGCGGGCACGACGACCTTCACCTTTGCGCGCCTCCTCGCGGGCATCCCGGACCTCACGGTCGCGACGAACTCGATCAAGGTGGTCGAGGCCCTCGGCGCCGCCGGCGCGGTGCGGACCATCCTCACCGGCGGGGAGCGGACGCCCTCCGAGGCCCTCGTGGGGCCGCTCGCGACGTCAACGCTCCGCCAGCTCCACGTCGAGGTGTGCTTCATGGGCGTGCACGGGCTGCATCCCCGCGCCGGCCTCACCACCCCGAACATGCTCGAGGCGGAGGCGAACCGCGCCGCCGCGGAGGCAGCCGCCCGGCTCGTGGTCCTCGCCGACCACAGCAAGTACGGCCTCGTGGGCCTCGCCCGGATCCTGCCCCTGAGCGCGGTGGACACCCTCATCACCGATGACGGCCTCTCCGCCGCGGCCCTGGACGAGCTGCGCCAGCACGTCCCCGACCTCATCGTCGCGGCCGTCGAGGACGCCCGACCCACGAAGGGAGCACAGTGACTGCACCCCATGCCCCGAGGATCACGCCGGCGCGGCTGTCCGACGGCCGCGAGCTGCTGTACTTCGACGACCCGGGCACGCCGCCGCGCGTGCCGGTGGCCGATCAGCGCGGCCTCGAGCACCGCGCCGCTCCCGGCGAGCTGCGCTACGACGAGCTCTCCGGAGACTGGGTGGCCGTCGCGGCACACCGCCAGTCCCGTACCCACCTGCCGCCCGCAGAGGCCTGCCCCCTGTGCCCCAGCACGCCGTCCAACGCCTCCGAGATCCCCGACGCGGACTACGACGTGGTGGTGTTCGAGAACCGCTTCCCGTCGCTCGGGCCGGACACGGCGGTGGTCCCCCCGGCGCTGCCCTGGGGCGACACCGTGCCCGCCGTCGGCCGCTGCGAGGTCGTGTCCTTCACCTCCAGCCACACCGGATCCTTCGCCCAGCTGCCCTACGAGCGCGCCCGCACCGTTGTCGAGGCGTGGGCCCAGCGCACCGCCGCCCTGAGCGCGCAGCCCGGCGTCCGCCAGGTCTTCCCGTTCGAGAACCGGGGGGCGGAGATCGGCGTGACCCTGCACCACCCCCACGGCCAGATCTACGCCTACCCCTACGTCACCCCGCGGGCCGCGCAGCTCGGCGCCGCCGCACGCCGGTTCTACGACCACGCGGACGGGCGGGCCACCCTGCTCGGGACGCTCCTGGACCGCGAGCGCGCGGCCGGCGAGCGCGTGGTCCTCGAGGGGGAGCACTTCACGGCGTACGTGCCGTTCGCCGCGCGCTGGCCGCTCGAGGTCCACCTCGTCCCGCACCGCCACGTCGCCGACTTCTCCGCCCTCGCCGGCGAGGAGAAGGACGAGCTCGCCCACGCCTACCTCTCGCTCCTGCGGGGCCTGGACGCGCTGTACCCGACGCCGACCCCCTACATCGCGGCCTGGCACCAGGCCCCGCTCGAGGCCTCCCTGCGGCCCGCGGCCCGCTTCCACCTCCAGCTCACCTCCCCGCGCCGGGCGGCCGACAAGCTGAAGTTCCTTGCGGGGTCCGAGGCAGCCATGGGCGCCTTCATCAACGACACCACCCCCGAGCAGGTCGCTGCCCGGCTTCGCGGAGCCCTCGCCGGCGCCTCCGCCGCCCGCACAGCCACCGGAAAGGCCCCCGCATGAGCCTCAACCTCCCCCCGCAGGAGGCCGCCGGGGCCGCCCTGCGCGCCTTCTCGGAGGCCTTCGGCGGTGCGCCCGACGGCGTGTGGCGGGCACCGGGCAGGGTCAACCTCATCGGGGAGCACACCGACTACAACGAGGGCTTCGCCCTGCCGTTCGCGATCGACCTCGCGGCGCACGTGGCCGTGCGGGCTCGCCCCGACAGGCTCGTCCGGCTCCTGTCCACGCACGGCGGCGGGGTCGTCGAGCTCGACCTGGACGCGCTCTCCCGCGATGCGGCCCCCGGGTGGAGCGTCTACCCCGTCGGGGTCGCGTGGGCCCTCGCCGAGCACGGCGTCGGCCTGCCCGGGTTCGACCTCGCGCTCGACTCGACCGTCCCGGTGGGCTCGGGCCTGTCTTCCTCGCACGCCATCGAGTGCGCCGTCGTGACGGCCCTTGCCGAGCTCGCCGGAGCCGATCTTGCCCCCCAAGACCTCGTGCTGATCACCCAGCGCGCCGAGAACGCGTTCGTCGGCGCGCCCACGGGGATCCTCGACCAGTCGGCGTCGCTGCGCGGGGCCTCCGGGCACGCCGTGTTCCTCGACTGCCGCGACCAGGGCGTCGAGCTCATCCCGTTCGACGCCGACGCCGCGGGCCTGGCCGTCCTCGTCGTCGACACCAAGGTGGCGCACTCGCATGCGGGGGGCGGCTACGCCGAGCGCCGGGCATCGTGCGAGCTCGGCGCGGACGTCCTCGGCGTCGCCGCACTGAGGGACGTCTCCTCCGAGGACCTCGCCGAGGCCCGCGGCCTCCTTGATCCGGTGACCTTCCGCCGCGTGCGGCACGTGGTGACCGAGGACGAGCGGGTCCTGGAGACCGTCGCGGTGCTGCGTTCCGGGGGGCCGGCCGCTATCGGGCCCCTGCTGGACGCGAGCCACGCCTCGATGCGGGACGACTTCGAGATCTCGTGCCCGGAGCTCGACCTCGCCGTGGAGGCCGCGCGCTCGGCCGGCGCCCTCGGGGCCCGCATGACCGGCGGCGGCTTCGGCGGGTCGGCGATCGCCCTGATCCCGCGCGCTGCCGAGGGAGCGGTCCGGGACGCCGTCACGGCCGCGTTCCGCCGTGCGGGGTTTGCCGCCCCGGACCTCTTCACCGTGGTCCCGGCCGACGGCGCCCGCCGGGTCCTCTGACCCCGGGCCGCGGCGGCGCCCCCTGCAGCACGGAGCCCCCGGACGGCGGTCCGGGGGCTCCGTGCGCTCGGCGCCTCAGTCGTTGCTGTTGAGGATCGCCAGGAGCCTGAGCAGCTCGGTGTAGAGCCACACGAGGGTGACCGTCAGCCCGAACGCTGCAGTCCAGGCAAACCAGCGCGGAGCGCCGGCGCGGACGCCCTGCTCGATGCTGTTGAAGTCGAAGATGAGCGAGATCGCCGCGAGGACGATCGCGAACAGGCCCACGAACACCCCCAGCGGGATGCCGAAGATGTGCACGCTGCTGCGGAGCCCCCACGCCCCGAGGCCCGGGTTGACGAGCATGATGACCACGTTGACGAGACTGAACGCGAGGTAGCTCACGAGGGCGATCAGGAGGAACTTCGCCAGGCGCGGGGTGGCCCGCACCTTGCCGCTCTTGTACAGGCCGAGCGTCACGGCCGCCACGACGACGGTGCCGATGACCGCCTGCAGCCCCACGCCGGGGGCGACCGCGTCGATCAGGCGCGTGATGCCGCCGAGGAACAGGCCTTCGAGGCCGGCGTAGGCCAGGATGAGCCCGGCCACGGGCTCGCGCTTGAACGAGTTGACCAGCGCGAGGACGAAGCCGCCGAGCGCACCGACGACCATGAGACCGAGCGCCGCGCTCGCCGGGACAGCCAAGGTCACCGCGGCCCCGACCACGACGAAACCGAGGCAGGCGAGCGTGCGGACGATCACGTCGTCGTACGTCATGCGTCCCGTCTCGGCGGGGCCCGCGGACGGCGAGCGGTACAGCTTGTCGAGCTGCTCGGGCGTCATGGGCTGCTGCGGGTACCCCGGCTGCCCGTAGGGCCCCTGGCCGTACTGGGTCTCGCCGTAGGGGGCCTGGCCGTACGGGGCCTGGCCGTACGGGGCCTGCTCGTACGGGCTGCGGCCCTGGGGCTGGGCGGGCGCGGCGGTGGCCACGGCGCTCCTGTAGTTCTTCCCCCGGAAGACCGGGTTGCCCCCAAATGCCATGTCGGCTCCTTGTCCATCTCATGCTGCGGTGTCGCGGCCCCGCGGGTGCTGGGGAGCCGCTACTGGAGAGCACGCCCGGGAGGCCCCAGAAGTTCCCGCCGCTACACTGTTGCGGTGCCGAACGACGCGACCTCCGCCCCCCAGCCCCACCTCCCCCTGCGGATGCTCCACGACCGCATCCTGGTCGAGCTGGACAAGGAGGCGAGCGAGCGGCGCTCCGCGTCCGGCATCGTCATCCCGGCGACCGCCGTGCTCGGCAAGCGGCTCGCCTGGGCCGAGGTCGTCGCCGCCGGCCCCAGCGTCCGGCAGGTCGCGGTCGGCGACCATGTGCTCTTCGACCCCGAGGACCGCGCCGAGGTCGAGGTCGCGGCCAAGGACTATGTCCTGCTGCGCGAGCGCGACCTCCACGCCGTCGCCGAGAGCGACGAGCCCGCGCGGGACCTCGGCCTCTACCTCTGACCGGCCTCTGAGCGCGGCCGGCACCGCTCGGACGGGCCCCGCCCCCACCCCAAAGCTGCCCTAAAGAAGCATTGGGGCACAGCTTCACAGTTGTTACCGGATCGCGACCTCCAGCACCCCTCCGCGCCGCCGATCGGCCCCCGCCCCGCGGGTAACATGACGTCCAGCGGGTGAGGTTCGTCACACCCCGGGCCTCAGCTCCGGCGATCGGCCGTGCCCGCTGCACCGACCACCGGCTGGCACCCCCAGCCGCACCCGTACAGACGGAGGCCCCACGTGAGACGCACAGCCTCGACCGTCCCCAGGTTGCGCGCGCGGCGCGCACTGGTGGCGGCAGGCGCCCTGATCGGCGCCATCCTCGCAGTGCTCCTGGCCATGGCCCCGGCCGCCGAGGCGACGACCTCGCCCAGCCCGGGCCCCAGCCAGTCCCAGTTCCAGAACAGCATCTCGGGCTTCCTGCGCAATGCGGGCCAGCCGCTCCAAGGCGTCAAGATCACGGCCGAGGGCAATGGCTTCACCGGCAGCACCACGTCCTCGGCCTCCGGGGCGTGGACGATCTCGGTGCCCACCCAGGGCAGCTACAAGGTGACCCTCGACGAGTCCACGCTGCCCCAGGGCATCAAGCTCGCCGACGGGCAGGAGAACCCCCGGACGGTGACCTTCAGCCAGACCTCCAACGCGAGCACCATCTTCGCCTTTGGGGCCGGCATCCAGGTGCACCAGGAGAGCTTCTTCACGAATCTGGCCAACCGCCTCGTCGCGGGCCTGAGCTTCGGCCTGCTCCTGGCGCTCTCCGCCGTGGGCCTCTCGCTCATCTTCGGCACCACCGGCCTGACGAACTTCGCCCACGGGGAGATGGTCACGCTCGGTGCCGTCGTCGTCTTCTCGACGAGCGCCGTGGGCGTGCCGTTCTGGCTCGCCATCCTCGCCGGGCTCGCGGCCGGGATCGCCTTCGGCTACGTCCAGGACGCCTTCCTGTGGAAGCCCCTGCGGCGGCGCGGGACGGGACTCGTCCCCATGATGATCGTCAGCATCGGCCTCGCCCTGGCCTCCCGCTACGTGATCCTCTTCTTCTTCGGGGGCGCAACCCAGCAGCTCCCCTACTCCCAGTCCACGGACATCGACCTGGGGGTCGTCTCGATCTCCCCGAACAACCTGTGGTCGCTGCTGATCTCCGTCGTCGTGATCCTCCTGATAGCCTTCGCCCTGCTGCGGACCCGGCTCGGCAAGGCGACCCGCGCCGTCGCCGACAACCCGGCCCTCGCGGCGGCGAGCGGGATCGACGTGGACCGCGTCATCCGGCTCGTCTGGGTCACCGGCGGCTTCCTCGCGGCGCTCGGCGGGATCCTGTGGGCGTACTACCGCCCGGGGGTCTCCTTCAACATGGGCCAGCAGCTGCTGCTCATGATCTTCGCGGGCGTGACCCTCGGTGGCCTCGGGACCGTGTTCGGCGCCCTCGTGGGGTCCATCGTGGTGGGCATCTTCGTGGAGCTCACCACGGTCTTCGGCCTCACCTCGGACCTGAAGTACGTCGGGGCGCTGGTCGTCATGATCCTCGTCCTCCTGTTCCGGCCCCAGGGCATCCTGGGCCGGCGTGAGCGAGTGGGCTGAGGAGGCCACCATGGATTTCGGACAGATTCTTCTCGAGGCGCTCGGCGAGCTCGTCAGCCCCACGACGGCGGCCTACGCCCTCGCCGCACTCGGCCTCGCCGTGCACTTCGGCTACTCGGGGCTGCTCAACTTCGGCCAGGCCGGCTTCATCGCGGTCGGCGCCTACGCGTTCTCGATGAGCACGATCCACCTCGGCTTCCCGTTCTGGCTCGCCCTCATCGTGGCGGTCGTGGCCTCGGTCGTGTTCGCCCTCATCCTCGGCATCCCGACCCTGCGGCTGCGGGCGGACTACCTCGCGATCGTGACCATCGCCGCGGCGGAGATCATCCGCTACATCGTCACGACCAACACCCTCACCGACGTCACCGGCTCGGCGAACGGCCTCGCCGGCTTCCGCCAGGACTTCCTGAGGCTCAACCCCTTCCCGCCGGGGAACTACCTCGGCTACAGCAGCCCCGACTTCTTCTATCGGTTCTTCGGCTGGGGACTCGTCGTCATCTTCGGCGTGGGGGTCTGGCTGCTCATGCGCAGCCCCTGGGGCCGCGTCCTCAAGGGCATCCGCGAGGATGAGATGGCCGTGCGCTCGCTGGGGAAGAACGTCTACTCGTACAAGATGCAGGCGCTCGTAATCGGCGGCATCCTCGGCTCCCTCGCGGGGCTCGTGTTCACCCTCCCCCGCGACGTCGTCCAGCCGGCGAACTACGGCACCGAGTTCACGTTCTTCCTGTGGACCTGCCTCCTCCTCGGCGGCATGGCCACGGTGCTCGGGCCGATCGTGGGGGCCATGATCTTCTGGGTCGTGCTCTCCCTGACCCAGAACGTGCTCTTCGGGCTGATCCAGATCGGCGTCCTGCCGTTCCTCAGCCCCACCCAGGCAGGCCAGCTGCGCTACATCCTCGTGGGCGTCGCCCTCATGCTGCTGATGATCTTCCGGCCGCAGGGCGTGTTCGGCAACAAGAAGGAGCTCGCATTCTCATGAGCGAGGCACACACCACCGCCGGCGGCGCCGTCGACTACATGACGGACAGCCGCCCCATCAGCGAGGGGGTGGCAGCCCCGGGCTGCCGCAAGCGCGACCCGATCGTCGTCGCGGACAACGTGAGCCGGCGCTTCGGCGGCATCAATGCCGTGGACGTCGAGCACCTGGAGATCCCGCGGCACAAGATCACCGCGCTGATCGGGCCCAACGGCGCCGGCAAGACGACCCTGTTCAATCTCCTCACGGGCTTCGACACGCCCCAGTCTGGGACGTGGCAGTTCGAGGGCCGCGACCTGGCCGGGATGGCCTCCTACAAGGTGGCCAGGCTCGGGATGGTACGCACCTTCCAGCTGACCAAGGTCATGGGCAAGCTGACCGTCATCGAGAACATGCGGCTCGGCGCCTCCGAGCAGCCCGGCGAGAAGCTCCGCAACGCCCTGTTCCGCGGGATCTGGGGCGGCCGCGAGAAGGACATCACGGCCAAGGCCGAGGAGCTGCTGGCCAAGTTCAAACTCGATGCCAAGCGCGACGACTACGCCGCGTCCCTCTCGGGCGGCCAGCGCAAGCTCCTCGAGATGGCCCGGGCGCTCATGGTCAACCCCAAGCTCGTCATGCTCGACGAGCCGATGGCAGGCGTGAACCCCGCCTTGACCCAGAGCCTCCTCGACCACATCAAGAACCTCAAGGCCGAGGGCATGACCGTGCTGTTCGTCGAGCACGACATGCACATGGTCCGCCACATCGCCGACTGGGTCGTGGTCATGGCCGAGGGCAAGGTCGTGGCCGAGGGCCCGCCCGCCGACGTGATGAAGGACCAGGCCGTGATCGACGCCTATCTGGGCGCCCACCACGACGTGGACCTCGGCGCCGCGGGCGGCCTGAAGGAGCTCGAGCAGGAGCTGGCCGCGGACGAGGAGTCGGTGGTCGGCACAGCCGACGCGGGGATCATCTCCGAGGAGTCCGTCCTTGCCGAGGCCGAGACGATCACCGTGACCAAACCGGGCAAGCACCGCGCCGCGTCGGGAGAGGCCGTCCACGGGACCACCGGCGAGGGCGCCCACGGCGCCAGCGACGCGACCCTGGACGCCGGCAAGGAGGAGCAGAAGTGAGCGAGCACACCGCACCCGCGGCGCCCCCGGCGCCGGACGGCGAGGCTGTCGTGACCGTCACGAAGCTCGTGGCCGGCTACCTGCCCGGGGTCAACATCCTCAACGGCTGCAGCATCGAGGCGCGCAAGGGCGAGCTGATCGGCATCATCGGCCCGAACGGGGCCGGGAAGTCGACGCTGCTCAAGGCCATGTTCGGGCTCGTCAAGGTCCATTCCGGCTCCGTCGTGGTGCGCGGGCAGGACCTGACCGGGCTCAAGGCGAACAAGCTCGTGAGCCGGGGCCTCGGGTTCGTGCCGCAGAACAACAACGTCTTCACGACGCTCACGATCGAGGAGAACATGCAGATGGGCATGTTCCAGCGGCCCAAGGCGTTCAAGGAGCGCTGGGACTTCGTGACGGAGCTGTTCCCCGAGCTCGGCAAGCGCCGGGCGCAGCGGGCCGGCTCGCTCTCGGGCGGCGAGCGGCAGATGGTGGCCATGGGCCGGGCCCTCATGATGGACCCCGCTGTGCTCCTCCTCGACGAGCCCTCGGCCGGCCTCTCCCCCGTCAAGCAGGACGAGACCTTCCTGCGGGTGCACGAGATCAACCGCGCCGGCGTCTCCGTCATCATGGTCGAGCAGAACGCCCGTCGCTGCCTGCAGATCTGCGACCGGGGCTACGTCCTCGACCAGGGCCGCGACGCCTACACCGGGACCGGCCGGGAGCTGCTCAAGGACCCGAAGGTCATCCAGCTCTACCTCGGCACCCTCGCCGACACGGTCGAGGGCCAGCCAGCCGCGAGCCAGACGGCAGAGGCCCACACGGTCGAGGGCCAGCCCGCTGAGGGCCACGGCCCGGGGAAGGCGGCCGGCCAGGCGGACTAGCCTCCCCCGCACGACGGCGCCGCCCCACCCTCCTCGGGTGGGGCGGCGCCGTCGTCTGCGGGCCGCCGGGAGCGCCAGCCCTTTCCGCGCCGGGATGCGCCAGGGCCCCGGTCCCCCGCGGGGACCGGGGCCCTGAGCCGGGCTTCCCAGCGTGCTGGGTCAGCTCAGCTTGCCGAACTCCTCGCGGACCGGCTGCGGCTTGTTGTTGTCGTCGAACTGGTAGATGCCGATGTAGGCCTCCTGCGGGTCGCCGTTCTTGGCAAAGGAGACCGGGCCGGACTTGCCGTCATAGTCGATGTCCTTGCCCTGGCGCAGGAGCGTGACGCAGCTGGCGAAGTCGTAGCACTTCTCGCCGCCCTCGGAGACGTCCTGCAGGTGCGCTGCGATGTCCGTGCCCTTGGTGCTCTTGGCCTCCTCGGCCGCGAGCGCGATCAGGTTCACGGCGTCCCAGGACTCGCCGGCGTAGTTGTAGTCCTTCAGGCCCGAATCCACCGTGGCGAGCTGCTTCTTGAAGTCGTCCTTCGCGAACGTCCCGGGGGTCGTGCCCTGGGCACCCTTGAGCGTGCCCGGCTTGAGGTCCTTGCTGTAGTCCGAGGTGTTGCCGTCGACGAAGAACAGCTGCGTCGGCTTGACGCCCTTGGCGGTCAGCAGCGGGATGATCTGCTTGGCCTGGTCGAAGGAGATGACCGCGATCGCGTCCGGCTTGGCGGCCACGACCTTGTCCACCTGCGAGCTGAACTGCGAGTCGCCCTCGTTGAACAGCTCCTGGTCGACGACCTTGCCGCCGGCGCCCTCGAACGCCTTCTGGACGTTGTCGCGCAGGCCAGTGCCGTAGGCGTCGTTGAGGACGATCATGCCGAGCGTCTGGGCACCGCACGAGGCCATGTAGTTGCCGAGCACCCGGCCCTGGAGGACGTCGGACGGGGCGGTGCGCCAGTAGAGCCCCTTCGCGTTCCAGGTGCTGAAGTCCGGCGACGTGTTCGCCGGGGAGAACATCACGGTGCCGGAGCCGGTGATCTGGTTGATCACCGTCTTGGAGACACCCGAGGACGCCGCGCCGATGATCGCGGACACGCCCTGCCCGAGGAGGTTCGTCACCGACTGGGTCGCGATGTCCGTCGTCGTGTCACCGGAGTCGCGGTGCGTGATCTCGACCTTCTGGCCGAGGACGCCGCCGGCGTCGTTGATCTGCTTCACGGCGAGGTTCACGCCGGCGATCTCGGGCGGGCCGAGGAACGCGAGCGCACCCGTCTGCGGGAGGAGCGAGCCGAGCTTGAGCGGGGTCGGCGACGTGGTCGAGGACTTCGGCACGTCCCCGGGGGCGACGGTGGCCGCGGCCGAAGCGCTCCCGGCACCGGCCGACGAGCTCGGTGCGGGGCAGGAAATCGTGCCGGAGGCGGCGGCGCTGCTCGAGCTGGAGCTCGACGGCGTACCCGAGGAACCGCTGCACGCGGTCGCCAGGATGGCGACCCCGATGCCGAGTGCAGCCAGCTTCGCCGCCCGGGGCGCAGCCTGGTGACGTTGAATCATGCGTAATCTCCTCCATCGAAGGGCGCGGAAAGCCCCTGATGCGAACAATCAGGTGTTCCTGATTAGAAGACAGGCTAATTCAACGGTTAACGAGGGTTACAGTGATTGAGGTCACAGCCTTGTAACGCCTGCAGAGGTCTGCTCCAGACATGGTGCCCCAGCAGGGACTCGAACCCTGACTGAGCGGATTTTAAGAGCGCTCCCAGCCCCCCGTC